>CAZODM010000005.1:0-54650 GCA_964578585.1 uncultured Desulfobacterales bacterium
AACTAGATTATCCTAACATAAAGACTACAAGGGCATTTTCTCAGGTTTTAACTGATCCTAATATAGGGGCGGTTTTTATTGCAACTCCTGCAGAAACCCATGCAACACTAGTGCGTGAGGTACTTCTTTCTGGAAAGCACTGTTTTGTTGAAAAACCTCTTTGTCTTTCAGAAACAGAAGGGATTGATCTAGTTAATATTGCTCAAGACAAGGGGCTTATTTTAATGGTAGGCCATCTTTTATGGTATCATCCTGCAATTTTAAAGTTAAAAGATATGATAGAGGAAGGAGAGCTTGGACGTATCAGATATATTTATTCAAATCGTCTCAATATGGGAAAACTGCGCAGAGAAGAAAATGTGCTTTGGTCCTTTGCTCCTCATGATGTTTCTGTTATTTTAGGACTTTTAGAGGATATGCCAGAGTCTGTACAAGCACAAGGTGGAAATTATCTACACCAACATATAGCAGATGTTACAGTTTCTTTATTATCATTTAAAAGTGGAGTTAAGGCTCATATATTTGTCTCGTGGTTACATCCCTTTAAGGAACAGAAGCTTGTTGTTGTTGGTGATGAAAAGATGGCTGTCTTTGATGATACTTTACCTTGGGAGCAGAAGCTTTCTGTTTATCCCCATCATGTTAAATGGCATGGGATGGTACCCTTAGCTATAAAGGCTGAACAAGAATTTATTTCTTTGGAACCTAGAGAGCCTTTAAAGGAGGAGTGTAAGCACTTTTTAGATTGTATAAAATACAATAAAAGGCCAAGAACAGATGGTTTTGAAGGTTTAAAGGTACTTCATATATTAAATGCTTGTCAAAAGGCTATTGAAGAGGGCCATAGTATAACGATTCAGAGTTTAGATAGTATCTATAATTCACCTTTTATACATCCTAGTTCTATAATTGATGATGATGTAGAGATAGGCGGGGGGACAAAGATATGGCATTTTAGCCATATACTTAGAGGTTCTAGGATTGGAGAACAGTGTAATATTGGACAAAATGTTGTCATTGGACCAAATGTAACGATAGGTAGAGGCTGTAAAATACAAAATAATGTATCTATTTATGAGGGTGTGACTTTAGAAGATTATGTCTTTTGTGGGCCTTCAATGGTGTTTACTAACGTTTATAATCCAAGGGCTCATATCCCAAGGATGAAAGAACTTCGTAAAACATTGGTTAAAAAAGGAGCTACCTTGGGAGCAAATTGTACAATTGTATGTGGTATAACAATAGGAAGATATGCATTTGTTGGAGCAGGTGCTGTAGTTACTAAAGATGTTCCTGATTATGCTTTAGTGGTTGGGAATCCAGCTAGACAAATAGGGTGGATGTGTGAGTGTGGCAATCGGCTTGGGGAAGATTTTATTTGTCCTGTTTGTGGTAAATACTATAGGATTTTAAAAGATTAACTAAGATGACATTAAATATACCATCTCATATTTTGGATCGTAGTGATTTTATAAAAATAGATTTTTTTGGTATTGGTGTAGCTAAAAGTGGTAGTACATGGCTTGCACAGTGTCTAGATGAACACCCCCAAATTACAATCGCAAAAGGGAAAGAGCCCAATTTTTTTGTTAGAAGACTTACAGTGTTTGATAATGCAACACATGATAATTTTTTAAGAAGTTGGAAATGGTATAAGACATTTTTCTCTCATGCTTGCCCCAACAGTAGGTTAGGAGATTTTAGTATACATTTATTCCATAATATTCCAGAAGCGCCGGAATTAATTAGATATTTTTATCCAGAGGCAAAGCTCATTTTGATTTTAAGAGATCCTATAAAGAGATTGTACTCTAATTTTTGGTTTGAAAAGTTATATAATAAGGTTTCTGGTGTACCAGATAGCTTTGAGCAAGCTATTACTAATAAGGAATTTCTTTATAGAAGTAAATATTATGCTCAATTAATCCAATGGTTACGTTTTTTCCCAATGTCGAGTTTTTTTATTATAACAGATTTAGATTTAAAGTCAGATCCAAAGGAAGTGATACAAGATTTATTTTCATTTTTAGATGTAAGTAAAGATTTTATTCCTCCTTCTCTAAATATTAGAATAAATGAATCAAGTAAAGCAGGGTGGCTAAGGCAGCTAGGATTAAAAGTAGCTAAGTTTTTAAGACGTAAGGGGTTAGATAGAGTAGTTGATAGCTTAAATGCCTTGGGTGTTAGGGATTTAGTTAATAAAGTATCTATTAGTAAGATCACATACCCCCCTATGAATATTGACACAGAGAAGTATCTTAGAGCTTATTTTTTATCTGATATTGAAAAATTAGAGAAATTGATTGGTAAAGATTTAACTGCTTGGAAAACTGTTTAAAATGTGTGGAATAGCAGGAGTTATAACAAAATCTTCCTTAACTAGACAAGAACTAGAGACCAAATCTCTTAAGATAACAAATACTCTTGAGCATAGAGGTCCAGATGACTGTGGCGTATGGGTAGATGAAAATGCAGGTGTAGCATTTGGACAAAGACGCCTTTCTATATTGGATCTTTCTCCTTTAGGCCATCAACCAATGCTTAGTGAGGATAAAAATCTTGTAATTGTATACAATGGAGAGGTCTATAATTTTAAGGAGATAAAAGATCAGTTAATACCTCATGGGTATAAATTTAAAGGAGGATCTGATACAGAGGTCATTCTTGCTGCAATACATTTTTGGGGACTAGAGGCTGCAGTTAAGAAATTTATAGGTATGTTTGCCTTTGCTGTTTATGATATAAAAGCGAAAAAGATACACCTAGTTAGAGATAGGCTTGGTATAAAACCACTTTATTATGGGAGATTATCAGATGGAAGTTTTCTTTTTGCATCAGAGTTAAAGGCTATAAAGGCTTGGGATGGTTTTAATGAGTCTTTAGATTTAAAGGCCTTAGCACTTTACTTTCGCCATAACTATATACCTGCACCGTATTCTATCTTTAAGAGTATTAAAAAGTTAGAGCCAGGCTATATTTTAACATTAGATATTTCAAAGAATGACTTTTATCCATCTCTGACATGCTATTGGGATGTAAGGAACATTTTTTTAGAGGGTATTAAAAATCCTTGGAGTGGATCAGAACAAGAAGCCATAGAGGTTCTCAATGAACTATTAGAGGATTCTGTAAGACTTAGGCTTATTGCAGATGTGCCATTGGGGGCTTTTTTGTCTGGTGGTATAGATTCATCTACAGTCACCTCTATTATGCAGTTCATTTCAAATACTAGTGTTAAGACTTTTAGCATTGGTTTTAAAGAACACTCCTATGATGAAGCCCCTATGGCAAAGGCTGTTGCTAGACATCTTGGTACAGATCACACAGAGTTGTATGTTACCCAAGAAGATGCACAGTGTCTTGTTCCAACAATTTGTCATTTATGGGATGAGCCCTTTGCAGATTCTTCTCAGATTCCAACCTTATTAGTTTCTAAATTAGCTCGTAGTAAAGTTACTGTAGCTCTCTCTGGTGATGGTGGAGATGAGTTATTCTCTGGCTATGATAGATATTTTAATTCTTTAGCTATATGGGATAAAAAAAGGCTTATTCCAAGGCCAATACAGTTGTTTATTGGTAGTTTTTTAAACAAAATGTCTTATGGTGGACTGAGATTTATATCTAAAACTACTAAAAATATCTTAAAAAAGATGGGGGCAACAGACCCTGGAGCATTGAGTGTATATCGTATTTCAGAGATACTTAAGGCTAAAAATTTTCCTTTATTTTATGGATATACCAATTCTCACTGGATGTTTCCATCTGGGCTTTTGTTAATGAGAAAGGATGTCTTAGCAGATATATTTTATGAAGAATTAAATGAGTTTAAAGAACACTATTTACATTTGATGACTTTTTTAGACCTGAAGACCTATTTGCCCGATGATATACTCGTTAAGGTTGATAGAGCCACAATGGGAGTAGCACTTGAGTCTAGAGTGCCAATTTTGGACCATAGAATAGTAGAATTTTCTGCAAAGATACCAACACACTTAAGAATAAGAGAAGGAAAGGGAAAGTGGTTGCTTAGGCAAGTATTGTATAAATATGTTCCTAAGGAATTAGTGGAACGTCCTAAACAGGGATTTTCTGTCCCTATTGGAGAATGGATAAAAGGTGCTCTAAAGGATTGGGCGCAAGAATTAATTTCATCGTCTAGGTTGAAAAGAGAAGGAATTCTTAGGGCTGATGTAATAGATATTTTATGGAAGGAACATCTTAGAGGAGAATTTAACTACGAGCATTTACTATGGAATGTTTTGATGTTTGAGAGTTGGGTTGATAGATGGTATAGGTGATATTTATAGGTCTTTTGTGTCAACCTGGGCACATGCATCTTCTCTTTAGTTTAAGTTTGTGCCTATCCTGCCACAAAAAATAGAATTTCTATTCATTTCTCATAAAATTTTTTCTTGTTTAACTATTGTATAATATGTTATTTTTAGTTCCTCTTCATTAAAAGGCATAGTCTTTGAATATAAATAAAGCTAAAGTTTGAATAGGGGGAAAGGGATGAAAGAATCGCCTCAAAGAAATTTGGCACTTGATCTTGTTAGGGTTACAGAAGCAGCAGCACTAGCAGCCTCAAGATGGCTTGGTAGAGGAGATAAAGAAAAGGGAGATCAGGCAGCAGTTGATGCAATGCGTATTAGCTTTGAGGCAGTAGATATAGATGGCATAGTTGTTATTGGAGAAGGAGAAAAAGATAAGGCCCCAATGCTTTATAATGGGGAACAGGTTGGTTCTGGAAGAGGGCCTAAAATGGATGTAGCAGTGGATCCAGTAGAAGGGACAAGGCTTCTTGCTCAAGGTAGACCTAATGCAATATCTGTTGTAGCCCTTTCTCCACGTGGAACAATGTTTAATCCTGGTCCATGTTTTTATATGAAAAAGCTTGTGGTACCCAAGGAGGCAAAAGGTAAAGTAGATTTAAATGCCCCAGTTGAGGATAATTTAAAGAATGTAGCAAGGGCATTAGGTAAGGATGTAGATGATCTTGTAGTATTTGTTCTTGATAAACCAAGACATAAAGGGCTTATTGAAGCCATTCGAAAAGCAGGAGCTAGAATTCAACTTCATACAGATGGAGATGTGGCTGGTGCTCTTATGGCAGTTATGCCAGAGACTGGAGTAGATGTCATGATGGGTACAGGCGGTACTCCTGAAGGTGTGCTTGCGGCTTCTGCAATTAGGATTATGGGGGGCGAGATGCTTGGACAACTTGACCCTCAGTCAGAAGCAGAAAAACAAGCTGTCTTAGATGCAGGTTATGATCTAACAGAGGTTCTAACCACAGAAGATCTTATAAAAAGTGATGATATATTTATGGCAGCTACAGGGATATCTGGTGGGACGTTTCTTGGAGGGGTTGAATTTACAGGAAAAGGTGCAAAGACATTCTCTATGGTTTTAAGAGGTAAGACAGGCACGTTAAGATATATAGAAGCCCATCATTCCTTTGAGAAACTCATGAAAATAAGTTCTATCAATTATGACTAACCAATATAACTTTTAACAAATAGTAAGCATTGTGACTAAATAGATTACTAAATAGCTACTTATGTGGCTAAAGGGATATTTCTATCTAAAAGGAGATTGAAGACTATGAGTCAAAAGAAAGATGTGGGGGTAAAACCGTATTCTGAAACTTATTATAGACCAGGTGTAGAACCAACAGATGAATACATATTGGTTGCTTATAGGATACAACCAGGAGATGGAGTAGACATAGTTGAAGCTGCATCTGCTGCATGTGCTGAATCATCCACCGGTACATGGACTGAAGTAGATAAAGAGGTAAGAGATAGATTACCAAGTTGGGTCTATCGTATAGAAGGGGATATGGCTTACGTAGCTTATCATCAGGACCTTATAGAATATGGATCTATGTCAAATATATTAAGTAGCTTAGCAGGTAATGTATTTGGTATGAAGGCTGTTAAAGGTATTCGTATAGAGGATATGTACTTTCCTAAGGCTGTTATGGAGAGTTTCCCTGGACCCAATAAGGGCTTACAGGGTGTAAGAGATATGATGGGTATTCATGATAGGCCAATGACAGGTTCTACTATAAAGCCAAAGCTAGGACTAACAGCTAAAGAACATGCCAAAAGATGTTATGAAACTCTAAGAGGAGGATTAGATACAGTAAAAGATGATGAAAATTTAGGTAGTCAAAAATTTAATCAGTTTGAGGAAAGAGTTAAGTACACAATGGAGATGGTACACAAGGCTGAGGCTGAAACAGGTGAAAAGAAGGGCTATTGGTGCAATGTAACTGCTGGTAATACTGAGGAAATGTTGAGACGTGCTGAACTTGTAAAAGAGTGTGGTGGTCGTTTTGTAATGATTGATTTTGTTGTAGCTGGTTTTACAGCAGTATCAAGTTTGAGGAAAAAGGTTGGAGAGATGGGGCTTTCTCTTCATGGACATAGGGCAATGCATTCAGCCATGGATAGAGTAAAGAATCATGGAATAGAGTTTAGGGTAATTGCTAAGTGGGCAAGAATGGTTGGTATTGATCATGTACATGTTGGCACTGGTGTTGGAAAACTTGAAGGAGGTGTTCAAGAATTAAAGGAGAGGATGCAGATTCTACGAGAACCTTATAGCAAAAAGGTGGGAGACATTCAATTTGAGCAGGACTGGTTTGGGCTTAAGCCTACCATTCCTGTTGCCTCTGGAGGGCTTCATCCAGGACATGTTCCTGCTCTATATGAAATATTTGGTAAAGATGCGTTTTGGGCATTTGGTGGTGGATGTCATGGACACCCTGATGGCAGTATGGCAGGGGCACGGGCAATAAGAGATGCAATAGAAGGGGTTATTGCAGGAAAGAGTCTCGATGATATTGCAAAAACAAGCCCTGAGTTAAAGCGTGCACTTGAGATTTGGAAGGAAGTCAAATTCTAAGAAAAAATAGTTAAGGTAAGGCTATGATGAAGAAACAACCAGTTATATTAGGAATAGTTGGAGATAGTGCAACAGGAAAAACCACAATATCTGCTGGAATAAGGGATATTTTAGGTGCAGACAGGGTTATTACAATTTGTGCAGATGACTATCATAAGTATAATAGGGTTGAAAGAAAAAAATATAACATTAGTGCCCTTCATCCAGACTGTAATTTTATAGATATATTAGAACAACATCTTTGCCTACTAAAGGCAAGAAAACCTATTTTGAAACCAGTTTATAATCACAGTACAGGGGATTTTGATCGTCCAGAGTACATAGAACCAAGAGACTTTATAATTGTAGAAGGACTACTTTGTTTTTATACGAAAAAGTTAAGAGAAAAGTTCGATGTCAAGGTTTATCTTGATCCAGAAGAGGATCTCAGACTTGCTTGGAAACTTAAAAGAGATACGTCAAGAAGGGGATACACTAAAGAAGCAGTCCTTGAATCATTAAAAAGAAGAGCTCCTATTTCTAAGCGTTATATAAGGCCTCAAAGACAATTTGCAGATATTGTGGTTAGCTTTTATAGACCCAAAGGACATGAAAGTGAAACAGGTTCTAATTTAAATGTTACCTTAGTATTAAGACCAACATTAAGACACCCAGATTTTTCTGCATTTTTAGATCCTAGACCAGATATTAGAGAAAGATGTCTTTCTTTATCACTTGGCAGGGATGAAGGGCTTCCAGTCGATTTCTTAAATATAAAAGGTATTATTACTCCTATGACAGCAGAAACTCTTATGGATCTTATATGGAGCCATCTACCAGATGGAATTGATCCCTGGGACGTGGAAATAGGACAATATTATGAGGGCAAAGAAAAGAAAATATCATATCCATTGGCAATAACTCAGCTCCTTACAACCTACCACCTCTTAAACGTCCACCTTAACAACGAGTAGTTACCCAAGACCCAAGGGGGCACCTAGTGCCCCCTCTTAATTATACGATTTCAACTTTTTGATTTTGTGTTTCACCCTCATACCAGTCAATTTCTATTTCTAAAGTCTTTTTAACACCAGTTGTTTTCTCTTCTTCTTCAACCTTTATTTCAAGTGTGACATCTTGTGATATTAATAATCTTAATTCTTCTTCTCCTTTTTTAATACATATTTCTCCTCCTTCAATCTTTTCTGCTAATGTCTTTAAAAATTGTGCTATTTTAGCCCTGTTAGTTTTTTCTTTACTTTTCATCAAAATCTTTTCTATTCCCATAGTTTACCTCCTGTTGTTTAGGTAGGAAAAATTTAGGTTTATTAGATTAGTAGAAATATTAAAGATCAAACAGGGCCCTTACAAAGGTGTGATCTGACGGTTTTTGTAATAGACGATATTTTAGATCAATTTTAGCATCAATTGCTTTATCTGCCAAGTTTTTTGTAGCAAGTATATGATCTATTCTCCAGCCAAGTTTTCTTTTTACAGCTCCTCTAATCCTATAGTCAAAAAATGAAAATTCTTCTGAAGTTGGATGAAACTTTCTAAAAATATCTATAAATCCCCAAGAAATTACATCTAGAAATGCCCTACGAACATCTTCATGAAAGCATACATGATCTAGCTTTTTCTCTGGTTCATATACATCTATTTCTGTTGGAGCTACATTCATATCACCACACCATAGTATGGGTTGGCTTTTATCGTATTTTTCTTCAAACAATAGTCTAAGTCTTTTAAACCAATTAAGTTTAATCTTATATTGTTCATGTTCTATATCTCTTCCTTGAGGGACATAGGTATTAACTATTGATATACCAGTTATCTTACATCTTATTAATCTCGCTTTATCCTCTTCTCTATCTTTTCCATCTTCAAAGCCAAATATTACGTCTTCTATTTTATGAGGGCTAGCTATTGCTACTCCATTGTATGCCTTTTGTCCTTTAAAGACTACATTGTAGCCTTGCTCTAAAAAAAAGTCTTTTGGAAACTGTTCATCAATAACCTTAGTTTCTTGAAGGCATAGGCAATCTGGATGTATATCTTCAATGTATTTTTTTATGATGTGAAGCCTTGCTCGTATGGAATTTGTATTATAAGTAGCTAAAGTAAACATAACTTTTTATTTTAAATTTTTTATGATTTTTTATCTATTCAAATTTTAACATAGATTAATTTTATGATAAATAAATTTTAGCTTCTCTTATATAGCAAAAGTGCAGCATTGATACCACCAAAACCAGAATTACAAGTTAATATATAAGGATTAGTAAAAGAAAATGCCTTTTTACCAGAGATATTTAAATATGTGGGTATCTTTTCTTCTAATCCTACAGTTGGAGGTATTATTTTATATAGAAGAGACTTTATAGCTATTGCGGTTTCAACTGTTCCACATGCCCCAAGTAAGTGACCTATTGCACCTTTTACAGAGTAGATTGCTATAGGAGTTTTCCATAATTTAGTAAATGCTTCTATTTCCATAGCATCGTTGTATATGGTAGCAGTTCCATGAGCATTTATTCCCTTTATCATATTGATCTCAATATTAGAACAAGCTTGTTTTATACATCTTATTAATCCAGAGCCATCCTTTGCTGGGGCTGTAATGTGAAATGCATCGCATGAACTACCAGTACCAATAATTTCAATAGTACTATCTATAGATGTACTATTTGTTTCTTTTTCTAAGACTATATAACCATATCCTTCCCCAAGGCATAATCCAGTTCTTTTTTGATCAAACGGCTTTGCATAGGAAGTTGATAGTGCTTTTAAGGCTGCAAATCCACTTATAACAAATTTACTTAGTATATCTATACCAATAACTATAGCTTTATTACAAACACCACTTATTATTCTATAATAAGCTTCAATAATAGCTAAGGTACTAGAAGCACATGCAGCACTAACAGTTGTATATGTAGATATATTTAATTTTTTAGCTATAATAGAAGTAATTTGCCATGCTTGAGCCTCTAATTTATGTTTAATTATTTCATCTGCTGCAGCTTTTGTAGTAGCTACAATAAGATGATAATTGCTATAATGTTTTATTTTTGATTTTATATCTTCTACAAGTATATCTATAAGATGTAATATTCTTTCTTTAGTGCCTAAATCCCCTTTAAGTGAATCTATTATACCTAATGGATATTTAGATAAATCTCTATTGTTTAATTTTATATATTTTAGTCCTGTTTTATTATTGAGTAAATTATTCCATGTATCTTCTATATTACCTAAGCATGTTAAGATATTATAGTGGGTAATGTATATTGGGATTGTATTTTGCCTGTTTTCCATTTTTCCAAAAAGTCCTTAATCCATCTTGGTGGTATAAATAAAAGATTACCTTTAATATCTGTTAATACTTGGGTAGAATTAGCAATAGTAGCTATTTTTTTATCTTTTAAAATCCAATAAGAAAAATTAAATTTTAATGATTCACTCCAATGAAGAGTAGCAATAATGGTTATATTATCTTGAAATCTTAATGGTGTTTTATATTCGATTGCTAACTTAACCACTGGAGCAATAGTTTTATACTTTATAAAATTTTTATAACTTAATCCATAAGTATCACCAAAAGCAACTCTTGCCTCTTCAAAGAGGCTTATATAATGTCCATGCCATAATACGCCTGTAATATCAATTTCTTCAAAACGTATAGTTCTATTAATAGCGATAGATAAAGGGGGTGGTGTAATATCTTTATGTTGTGTCATATCATATATATAATTCCTTTTGATATTAAATTGTCTTTTGTTTCTTTGTGATTAGAATAATCTTTTATATCAAACAAATTAATTGTAAAGTTAGCTTCTATATAATCAGGTTGTTTTTTTACTATAGTAGAAACTTTAAATATTTGTCCAGGAGTAATTATCCTTATAAATTTTACTTTATAAATCTTACTTATGTGAAGTAATTTATTAAAAAATAATGAGCACATGTATCTTACACAAGAAATTTGTACTACCCCAGGTACTACTGGATTATTAGGGAAGTGTCCTTTAAATCCTATAAAATCTTTTGAAAAACAAAATTGACGTTCTAATTTATAAGTCGATTTATTTTTTTCTAATTCTAGAATTTCTATAGAAAGAGGCTCAATTGCCGCTTTTGGTAATTCATTCCATATATTCCTATTTATCATAGACTCTTGCTCCCATCTCAACTTTTATTAAGTTCACTTTTGTGAACAGAAGAGGCCAACTTATTGAGATTTGGGTCTTATTTTTCCTGAAACTTATTGTAATTTCTTTTATAGGGAAAAAGAATATATGTTTTTTTATTATAAAGCATTTTTGTTTTGAAGTATTAAATGGAATTTTATTAATTTGATATAAAGTAGTTATAATATATTTCATAATAAATGGTAATTTAGTATTTTTAATTGATTTACAATATACATCTGTTTCTATATAATTCTTTTTATTAATATTTAATATCTTAATCTTTTCCAAAGTTATCCCTAATGTATCATATAAAATAGCTATAATATTAGATTTATTTTTAATAATATAGATTAATCCAATGAATTTTATTTTATCTAGCCTAGTTATTGTTATTTTCCATAGGGACTGTGTATCTAATATATATTGATATGTATGAATTTTTTGTACTATAAATAATTTTTTTTTATTAAAAGTACATGAACTTAATAAGATAAATATTAAGAGTAATATTATAAGTTTTATTGTTTTATTTTTATTATTTACCATTTTTAGCTAATGATAATATAGAGGGTGTTATCCATATAGCTGTTGGCCATGCAGCTAATATCCCGACTAATACTGTAGTTCCTAAAGCTTTTAAAGCTGGATGTTTTGCTAATGCTAAAGCCCCAAAACCAATTAAGGTGCTTAAAGCACACATAGTGACGGCAATTTTAGTAGATTTAGATATTTCTTTTTCAAAACTACTTACTATAAAGATACCATAATCTACGCTTAATCCTATAATCATTATCCCCATTAGTATATTTAATATATTTATATTACCTTTTGTAAAAAAATTAAAAAGTGACATTGCAGATAATGAGGCAATTACTGGAGATAATGCAGCTATTATATCCCATATATTTTTAAAATAGATCCATACAATTAATAATATCATTATCGCAGCTGCAATAGATAACCTTAATAAATCTTTATGTAGTAATTTTTCAATATTTCTTTGCCATATAGTATTAGATATTATATGAACACAGGGATTTAAATCTAATTTATTAATAATCTTAGTTAAATGATCATTAGATATAATAGTCAGTATATAGTAATGATTTTTAATATTAAAAATAAAATTTTTAATAAACAATTTTATATCTGAATTTAACAATAGCTTAGGTAAAAGTATTTTATGATGAAAAATTATATTAAAAAATGGCTGAAATGCCTGAGGACTAAAACCTAATTGTTTAGCTTCTCTTTTTATCAAACAAAAAATATCTTTTTTCTGCTTCCAAAAATTATTCCACCTTTTTAAATTATTATATTGTTTTAATGGGCCAGGTAGAATAGGTGAGATAGATACCAATTTTATATGTTTTACTTTTAAATTATTATATATGGCATCATTAATATCTAGTGCTTTTAATAAAGAATTATTATCTACAACAATGAGAATAGCTTTACTGTTGTTTCCCCATATTTTATGAAAAATTTTCTCATTATTAGATATATAATTAGGTATATATTCTAAAGAAGTTAATTTTATATTGTAATGTAATTTGTACCAAAATACAAAACCTATAATTACTATAACTAACCATATACTAATAAGTGATCCAGCCTTATATTTGTTAATTTTTTTAATAATAGTTTTTTTATTATGAGTTATTTCACGTGGTTTTTTTATTAAAGTAGGTACAAGGATCCAAGAGATCCAAAAAGACAATGTTAATCCAATAATAGACAATAAAGCCATTTGTCTATGAGAAGGTACCTCAGAAAATAAAAGTATTATAAATACTCCTATTGTAGTTAGATAAGCTGAAATTAATGGTTTTTTTATTTTTTTAAGAATTAGCTTATTAGGTTCTAAAGTGCTTTTTAAAGAAAAATATATATGAACGCTATAATCCACAGCAATACCGAATAAGACTAATCCAAAACCTAAGGCGATTGCATATATATGCCAATTTAATATTATAGCTGTTATAATGATTGCTATAGGTGCACATAAAAAAGGAATACTTATAGCACATAGTAACCTTAAGTCCCTAAAGAAGATTAAAAATAGTAAAAGTAATGCTATAGAAGTTAATGGTAATAAACGTTTTAAGTCAGATTTTATTGCTCTTGAGTTTGCGATAGTATGAGGTAAAGCTCCAATTACTGTAGCTCTTACTCCAGGAGATAAATCTTTTTTAAAGAATTTATTTAATACTTTATTTACAATCTCAGCATTTTTAGCATCAGTTAGAGCAAGTTTACTGGTTGTCCAGATTAATAGGTGTTTTTTATCTTTTGAAATCAAAAATCCTTGATTAATAAAAGCATTTTTTTTAGGTTTAATAGATTCCAATTTACTTATTAAAATTTTAGATAATCCTAACGGATCAATTCGAATAATATTTGATATAGGTAATATAGGCATATTTATTAAGGTAAAATCTGTTACTAAAGCTTTATGTATATATTTAGGTTTTAAAATGTTATTTATATATTTTAAATCTCTATTAGTAGCCAGATTACCTAAATAAGGTAATAATAAATGAATTAAATTTAATTGATAATTATTAGGTAACTTAATAAATGTATCTGTAAATATATTAGATTTCTTTATATCATTGCCTAGTAACTCAGCTGATTTTTTTAAGATGGATAATTGTAATTTTTGAGGTATAACATTTGATACACCTAAATCAATAAAAATTTTATTTAAAAGTTGTAGTTTTTTAATATATGTTATAGAAGTTTTATTTGCTTTGTATGGTAATAAACCAATAATATTTTGATTTAATTTTATATTTTTACATATAACTATACAAATTATAGATATAATAATAAATATTAACCAATAATATATATTATTTCTTTTAACTAATAACATTTAGAAAATATTTCAGGAGAAAGTTTTTTATTAATTTTTATATGATTTAAAATAATTACTGTTGAATTGCCTTCTTTGTCAATAAATATTAATTTGTGTGGAGCAAGATCTACTTTTGAAAATATTAGTTTGATATATTTAATTTGTCTGTTCTGTTTTGATATTAATAGAAGAATAAAATTTCTTCTATTTTGTGAAAAAGTTACATTGAAATTATTTATTAGATTAGAGAGATTTTTTATATTAAATAATAAATTTAAATTGTAGTTTTTTAACATACTATCTATGGTATTTCTTTTTAATTTAATAGGTTGCATTCCTTCTGTACATTTTAATATAAATCTATTATTTATTATTATTGCTGAAAATATTGGTATATTAAATTCATATCTGATATTGTTAGGTTTTTGGTAATATAATTTGCCTACAAAGATAATTGGATGAGTAAATAGTTTAGATTTCTTTATTTGTTTAATATCACATACTAATGTTTTTATGCATTCTTGTTTTTGTTTAAGTTCTTTTAAAAAAGAATTTAAATTGTTTATATTTTTAGCATACACATACTTAAAAGTTATTAAATTTAAACATAAAAAAGATATGATAAATATTTTAATATATTTTATTCTGACCATACTTTTAAGCTACCATAAACTATTTTTTGTTTTTTGTAATATACAATACATTTCATTATTGTAATATTAGAAAATTGGAATTGTTTTCTTATTTCAATATAGAGAGGAATCTCTTTTTCAAAACTAGATGGCAGATTGTAATTAAAATCTTCTATTCCAACCAAGAATCCCTTTGTAGATTTTGCATCATCAATCCATGCATCATAACCATTTACTACAGCCATAGATTGGGCACAAAGTTCTATTAGGTATTCCTCCATTATTTGATTTTGATATATAAAAGGTCCACTTGAAGGTATATTAGCCTGTAACAAAGCGTATTCTTGCTGCCTATCTCGTTCTAATAATTTATCTATTAATAACATAGGAGCACTATGAGGAACAACCACTTCTGCAGGAAAAGGTAGAGGACATCTCAATTTTTTGCCTGTTTTAGTAAGTGGAATTTTAGATACAAATTCAAATTCTAATGGTATCTTATAATTGCTTAATCGAGTATAGAGGAATTTTTTGATTTCTTGTTCTAATATAGAAATATCTTCATGATTTTTTTTATTTTTAATGAGTTTAGCCCTAACAGTTTGTCCAAATCGGGGATCAAATTTGGGATATATCCATGCACTTTTTATTGCTGGATGTTCTTCAATAGCACTTTCTACCTCTTCAGGGAAGAATTTAAGTCCACCAACATTAATAACGCTTTTAGTCCTGCCCTTTAAAAAAAGGACATTACCTTGTATTAAACCTATATCACCTGTAGCAAACCATCCTTTTTTTAAATATTCATTACTGCCATATACATATCCAGCAAAAAGTGCATTACTTTTTATGTATATTTCACCTAAATTACCTTGACCTAAATCTTCTTTAGTATATATGTCTTTAATTTTGACATTAAAGCCAGGGCATATACGTCCAACACTAGTTACATCATCCGGAGGAGTTTTATAATTTATAGCAACTAGCCCAGCTTCTATTATTCCATATGCTTGTCTTATTGGGTGATTAAAACGTCTTAAAAATTGATTCGCTGTTTTTATAGGTAGGTTTGTGGCAGTAGATAATGCAAATCTTAAATGTCTAAATAATTTTTCATCTATACTGTTAGTATTAGCTAATAACTGATAGTGCCATGGTGTAGCGTATATCATAGATAGGGGCTTATTTATTTTATTCTTTGATATGGACAGCTTATTTAATTCTTGGAAGTTAATTGTTGCTCCATTCTTTAAAAAAAGCATAATAGATACAGCTAAATGAAATGCTATGGATAAACACCAAAATATATTATCATTTTCAGTAATATTTAATACTTGATTTGCATAATCTATTCTAGATAAAATAGATTTATAAGTTAATATTACTCCTTTCTGTTTTCCAGTTGTTCCAGATGTAGGCCTTATTATGGCTGGAGTTTCATTTATTGATTGATAATTTCTTTTAAATAAGACTGTGGGCAGTTTATATTCTTCTATGTCAAAAGAGAATTTTATAGGTTTTAGTCTCTCTTTATCTAAAAGTATATTGGTTGCACATATTCTAAGATGTTTTTTTACCTCGTTATCAGTATAATTATATGGTATAGGTACTATTACAGCTAAACAATTTAATAGAGATAGTGCTAATATTAGATCATCTGGTTTGTTATCTAATAAAATTCCTATTCTATCAAAGGGTTTTATACCATTTTTTTTTAGTTTATATGTTAATTGTTCTATTTTTGAAATAAGTTCTTCATAAGTAGTTGCACTATCTTTATAAAGTAGAGCTATATTATTAGAATTCTTTTGTGCTTGATATTTAATAGATTCAATTAACGTATTTATCATTTTTCTAAAGTGAAATAGTATAAAATTTTTCTTTTTGCACAAGTTCTGCTGCTATTTTACCTGCATAATACCCTGTATCCATACAACTTGCCAATACCCTAGATGAGGATTGGGCCAAAGGAGTAGCACTGATATTTAATCCAGCAGCTAATATATATGGCTTTGAACCTACAGAAAAAAGGCAACCAAAAGGAATAATGTAACCATCAGGATCTGGAAATATAATTTGGGGGCCGTAAATAGAACTCCATAATTCAATAGGCCAATTACATACAATGCCATTTTGTTTAGTCCTATTTATTATCTCATCTTTAGATAAACAATGTAAGCCTTTTATAGCTCTATTGCTTCTAAATCCTATATAATTAGCTATTTTAGATATAGAAGCATTTTTAAAGGCTTTGTGATGTCTACAAAGGTAGTTAAAAACACAATATAGATACTTTGTAGCTTTATTATAATAAACATTTATATCATTCTGTTTTAGTTCTGGACTACATGGAGGTAAATTAACAGTAGCTGGCAGATCATTGTCTATAGTAAGTTGAGGATAGAATCGTAAACTATGAGATGAATCTATTGATAAAAGTTTTTTAGTTATATCAATAGCTCCTAAAGATAGTTTAGATATATCCACATTTTTAAAGATTACGTTTAATCCTGGACAGGTTTTTATAGGGTCTAAAGTTTTTCTATTAAGTAGTTTAATTAAGGAGGCATTACTGGAACAATCTATTAAAACCTTAGCTCTTAATGTCTTGGCTTTTTGTATAGGTGTATTAGTTTTTACTTCTATGTTACTAAAAGAAAATAATATCTTATTAATTGAATCTACATTTACTGATTTTTTTAATCTATATACCCATAATCTCCCAATTTTTATTGGCATACCATTTAATAGATTTAACCAAAATTTAACACCAGATTGACAATTTAATATTGGAGATTTCTGATCAATTTTATAGAGTCCACATATACTAAATATATTAGATCCTATTAATGTTCCTCCTATGTTAGGTTTAGCTTCTATACATAGTGTATCAATACCTCTCTTAGCACATGATATAGCTGCTGATATGCCCGCAATACCCATTCCTACTATTATTACAGGTGCTGAAAGTTGCATAACTCTATTTAGATGAGATTCTCTAGTCTTTTTATTAAGTTACTACTAATATTATCAATATAGTGTTTAGGTATAACTTCTTTTATCCAACAAATAGTTATATGAATTTTATAATCATAAGTAGAATAAAAAAAACCGATACCAGGTGGAACACTAACCATAGGTCTATGAAAACATGCAGTTACTTTATGATTCAAAAAATGAGTCGCTTTACCTGGGGTATCTCCAATATATGAAGGTCCAGTGTTAGCGAAAAACATAGAACCTAGTTGACCATCCATAGCGCTTCTTAATATATATCTATATAATTTTACAGGTATAAATTTCCCTATTTTTAATGCAGAATTAGTAGCAGTGATAGTATCACTCTTTACATCGTCTATAAGTTTTTGACTGATAACTTTAGTAAGTTTTAATAAAGAAAGTTCTTCTATATATTTTCTTTCTACCAAAAGGAAGATAAAAGTTAATGGATTTCCTAATAATGGAAATATAGATGTTGGATTTCTTAAATTAATTGGTAAAGGTATTAAGAAATTACCTACATTAGAATCAATTATTTTTCTAATTTCTTTTAAAGATATGGCAATAAATAATGCAGTTTCACCAAATATAGGATTGATATGTTTAACATATGTTTTAATATTTTTACTAAGTTTTTCAGATAATTGTATATAACTACTATTTAGAGATAAATGTTTATAATTTACTTTATTAACTGGACTAACTATATTCCCTTCAGACATTCTTTTTATTACAACATTTCTAAAATACCTTAATTTTTTTAGATTATTGATAAATGAAAATTGTTGATTATTAGAATGGTTATATGTATTTCGAATATTATTACCCCTAAGTCTTGAAAATATTAATTCTCCCCCTTTTGCATCTGCTAATATATGATGCCATGTAAGTAAAATAGTTAATTCTTTTTTATTTTCTATAAAGTCTAAAGCTAATAAAGGACAATTATATAGTGAGGATAAATCTTTAAGTCTTAAATTTAAGATTTTTTCTAAAGAATTATCAGAATGCCAAGAAATATGAGGTGTAAGTGTTTTATTTAAAATACACCAATAATCTTTAAAAATTTTTCTTTTTAATATTATTTTTAACGCTGGTTCATTATTTATCCATTGTTTTATTAGTTTAAAAACTTCCTCTTGTTTAGGGATATCATCGACTTTAATAATAAGTTGGGCTATGTTACCAGCTAATCCACTAATCTTTTGATCATAATCTAAAATTTTTATAAAAAAGTCACTCGCCTCTAGTGGCTTTATGTTCATAGGCTGATCACAAAATAATTATTTTATTAGTGATGCTACTAAATTAGATAATGATTGAATGTCTTTTAAGTTATCTATAGTTAATAGATTATCAGTTATATTAACATTAAATTTATTTTCTAAAAATAGAATAATTCTAAGAAGAGCCATTGAATCAATACCTAGTTCATCAAATGTTTTATTAGTATTTATTTGTTTTTTACATAACTCATGACATATAAATTCCTTTAAGGCAGCAGAAACTTCTGCTGCCTTATCTTTTTCATTTATCATTGCACCACCATATCTATTTCAAATGGTTTTAATAGTGCCCTTTTATCTCAATAACCTTTCCATTTTTACCAAAAATTACGTAAAATTGAGCCCACCTATTATACCAATAATGCCATCTATTGGAATGCATAGGATTAGGAGTAGCAAACTCAGGAGGATATCCAATTGCAATAATGACACCTTGTTTGCTCATACCTATTAGAACTTTTCCTTCTTTTATACCTTCTTTATCACGATAAGATAAACGAGCTACCTTAGCCTTCAAGGCTTGTAGATTTCTAGTAAATATCCTGTTAAAATGTTTACGTAGTGTAGTTGCTTTTAATGTTCTCCTATGAATATAATAGTGATATTTCATGTGATTATCTAAGTCTGTAAAGACAATTTCCCTGCTATCTATGCTTAAAATTTGGACTGGTGTACCCCATTTTAATAACTTGCCTGGTAGTTGATAATTTACAGAATAGAGTCTGTTATTAGATGGATCTGCATGTAAGTTACAGGCTAAATAATATGTTTCACCTGGACTAGTAAAAGATACTGCTTGACTAGTGAAGTGTTTACAACCTATTCCTGCAAAGAAAGCAACTATAGTTAAACAACTCAGTAAAAAAATGAACCTAAGAAACTGTCTCATTTGAAACCTCCTTGTTATTATTTATGTTATTTTTATATATTTTACCATAAATATATCCTATTTCTGATTTAATATCGAATCTAATATAACAATTATCTGAATTATTGATCATTTTTTCTATACATTTAGTAAATTTAGTAGTGGTATTATATAATATTGTCTTTTCAATATATTCATTGATTGTTATTGTAACATTTTTTGTTAAAATAGTTGATAGAGCTAAGTTATTACATCTTTCTTCTAATTTAAAATCTGTGATACAAATGTTATTTGTTATATAATTTTGATTAGTAAGTAACCAAGCAATTGCATATGAATATGTTTGTAGAATATTAGTCTGACAGTTATATTTCAAAATTCTATTTATTCCATCATCTAGTAAGATACTTTTTGTTTCTGCTTCTATAATAAGAACAATTTTAGCAAGATCTTGCTCCATTAATTTTAATGCACAAAACAATGCACTAAATAATGGATAAGTATATGAACTAATATTGTATATAGGGCCTTGGAAATTGAATATTCTACTAATATAGCCAGATGCTGTATTGTGTACAGAGTGAGAAAACAACGTAGGAGAACCCTGTTGTTCTCCAAAGTCAAATATTGTATCTAAATATCTAAAGTTTGTTTCGATTGGTCCAAATCTTGTAGCTAAAATAATAGCTATATCTTCCGGACTTATATCTTTAATTAATTTATTTATATCTGGAGTTAAAATTTTTTGTGTTGCATTGACACATAATCTAGTAAAATTATCCGCCCGTCTTAACATGCGTTCAAGTTTTTTAGGTATTTCATTATTTTTTTTATCTACAAATGTGTTATTTAATAGCACTGTATTCATATTTTAGTCTTTTCCCATTAAAACAATACAACTATTACCTCCACCAAATGCCAAAGACTGCGAAATACCTATCTTATTTTTTAGTCTAACATGTTTATTTTGTGGCAAAATATTTATTTTAATATTAGGATCCTTATGCTTTAATCCTATAGTACCTGGACAAAGCCTATTATTTAGTGCATAAACAGTCCACAAAGCCTCTATTGCTCCTGCAGCCCCTAGACAGTGTCCAGTTACCCCTTTTGTAGATACAATTGCTACACTATCTCCGAAGATATCTTCTAATGCTGCAGCTTCAGCATAATCATTTGCCATAGTACCTGTTCCATGAGCATTAATCATAGAAATAGCCTCTATATCTATATCAGCTTGTGTTATAGCCTGTTTTATAGCCTTTTTTAATCCTTCTCCTCTAGGATGAGGTGCTGTTGGATGATATGCATCAGCTATACATCCATATCCTAAAATAAATCCTTTAGTTTGTGTACAATTTTTATATAGGCTAAGTATCATTAATGCGGCACCTTCTCCTAAATTCAGCCCTTTTCTATCTATATCAAAAGGTCTACATGGAAATTTGGATGCAAGTTGAAGATTTGAGAATCCTAGATAAGCTATCCTTGAAAGTTCATCAGCTCCACCTGCAATTACAATATCACATATTCCTGATTTTAACCAGATACTACCAATACCAATAGCATCTGTACCTGATGCACAGGCATTATTTATTACCATACATGGTCCTTGAACTCCCAATACACTCTGAATAACCTGTGCTAAGTTGCTTGATAAATAATTTTTTATAGCGATTAGATTAAGGTCTTTTCCATTTCTGTAGGATTTATAATATGCTTCGTTATTAAATGTAGAGCCTACTGTAGTACCAATTATTATACCTACTTTTTTATTTTTAAGATCTTTAGGTTCTATATTAGCATCTACTATCGCAGTATATAGACATTGAAGTAACAATTCAACTGTCCTATTAGGACAGGATACAAGACTATTTTTTTCTAAAAATGGATTTATAAATTCCCAGACCTCTTTTTGAGTAATAATCTTTTCTTTTAGAAAAAATGCAGGATATTCTAAAGTGGTCTTAAATAAATAACTCGGGATTTGTCTACAATTTTTAGGATCTTTTTGTTCAACAGTTGTTTCAAAAAAATCTTTATCACTATAGCCTGCTGCACAAATTATTGACCAACCTATTATCGCAACTTGACTATTCAGATTCATTTTTTATGAATTTTCTTTTTGACGTTCAAGGATAAACTTTGCAAGTGTCTCTATGGATTCAAAGGCCTTTCGACCTTCTTCCATATCTATAATTTGGACTCCAAAATTTTTTTGAATAATCACTACTAATTCTACAGCATCTAAAGAATCCAGGCCCAAGCCCTCACCAAAAAGTGGATCTGTATCATTTATTTCTTCCGGTTTAACATCAACCAATTTTAGATCTCTTACAATAATCTCTTTTAATTCCTTTTTTAACTTTTCTAATTCATTCAATTTTGGTAAGCCTCCTCAAAAATTTATCTTTTATTGACTCCAAAAGTCATAAAAATTATACCATTGATATGGATAAACTTTTAAATATTCTTCAAGAGCATTTACAAATTTTTGTGCATATTTTTGGACTTCTTGCTCTTTTTGATTTCTATTTTTACATTTCGGATAAAATACATCCCATATTTTAACTAAATAGTCCTTTTTGCCTGTTTTGGCAGTTAAAATTACTACTACAGGGGTAGATGTAATAGCAGCCAATACATAAGCTCCTATTGGAACTCTAGTATTGTATCCTAAAAATTTTACCTTTGCATAAGGCCCTTGTACATATCTATCAGCCATAATAGTGACTATTTCTCCTTTTGAAAGGGCAATTGAAGCTTCTACTAATCCTCCCATAAAGCCATCATTTCTTATAATATGAAACGGACATGGTTGATTTCTTAAATCAAAATAGTGTTTTGCTGCATTTTCTTCTTCATAATGCATTAACACATTTACCGGCACTCTTAAATCTGGCAAATGAGAGAAGGCTACTTGCCATATCCCTACATGGGCTGTGAGGATAATAAGTCCTTTTCTTTGGTTAATAAGTTTTTTTAAGGTCTCTAGTCCTTCTAATCTTCCATTGAATTGGGCCTTAGGATTTAACCCTAACCACGCCCTATCTACTAAAACTTGAGAAAAACTATGGACAAGTTTGAAGGTATCAAACCAATATACTTTTTTATTAGGAAATCTTTTTCTTAGATATGTCTGTGTAATATTATGGATTTTTCTACTACATATTACATAACTTCCAACAACAGGCCACAAAAGTAAATATGCCCCTGTATGGCCAAATAGGCTCATAGTTACATAAAATATCCAGTGTCCTAAGGCATGTAGGCGTTTTTTTATAATCTTTTTTAACCTATCTGTTTTTTTGATCTTAGCCATTTTACACTAAAATATGTAATAAGGGCTCCTATTAGTCCTAAGATTGGACCTAATACAAGGGAGCCCAAAAACCACTCCCAAATTCTTTGAGGTGCCTGTACTATAGCTATATTCCATGATAGGTGAAGTAAAAATTTTTTAAATCGTAAAAAATGCCCTGTTTCAATGCACAATATAGGTACTACAGGCGGAGTACAAAATTGGCTTGCAGCAACTGCTGCTATTTTATTTAGGTGCAATTTATGAGTAACATATATTATCGCTATTGTATGACATGCAATAAGTGGTAGAGCGCCCATAAATAGTCCTACCCATACAGCTACAGCTAATAGAAAAGGGGAAGCATGCTCTTTACAAAGCCTTTTTAAAAGTTTAATGGGATGCCATATACTAATTTTATCTATCTTTTCTCTTTTATTATGTATAAGTTTTTTATATGGCCATGGAGTCAATGCTCTTAATATGAGATATGTATGTAAAAGACCTATACGTAAGTTGTCCTTAAACTTTCTAAAATGAGAGATTCTTTTCTCTTCAGGAGGATAATATACCTCAATAGGAACCCCTATAACTTCTACGCCTGCCCATACAGCTTTTGTAAGGACTTCAACTTCAAATTCATAACGTTTAGTAAATAAGGATAATCTTTTTAATATAGATACAGGATATAACCTAAAGCCAGATTGTGTGTCTACTCCTTCTAAGCCACATTCTAGCCTTACCCAAAAATTTGAAATACTTCGTCCTATTATGCTTGATTTAGGAACAACGTCTGGATCTAGTATTCTATTGCCAACAACAATACATGGCCAATTCAAGCTAGCCACATCTATAAAAACTTTTGAATCTGAGGGGTCCATTTGTCCATCTGCATCTATAGTGATAATAGCATCAAAGCCATTTTCATAAGCCCAATTCAATGCAGTTAGAATTGCAGCCCCTTTACCTTTATTTTTGTTATGCTTTACGTAATGACAATTTAAATCTTTTATCTGGCTGTATGGATCGTCTTTACTTCCATCATCCACAACTAATACCTCAAGTCCTTGGGCTATGGACTTTTCTACCACATCTTTTAAAGTAAGTGCATGATTATATATACAAATTACTATTAACGTTCTTAATAACTTCATTGTTAATTTATCGTTTTTTCCTTACCAATACGTCCCACATTGGGCCAACATAACCTCTACTATGTAGAAATTTTATTCTATCTAACATCTCTGAGCATGGGTATATACGGTCAAATCTGCCAAACCATGCCTGCCTTAATGTTTTATCTAAAAATTTTTGGTCTATATAAGGAGAAAAATAAAAAACAGGAGGTAATAAATTAGTTGTTGGTTTTATTACTCCTTCATTTAGAGCTATTTCATATACTTTGGTTTTAGGAAATATTCTTATACCACAATATGCAAAAACTACACAGTGTTTTAACCTTTCTATGTTTTTAATTCCTCTTTTTACAGTTTTTTGAGTCTCATTAGGTCCACCAAATATAATAAAATGAGCACATGGAATTTCAAGTTCTGCCGCTATGTCATTAAATTTTAGTACATCTGAAAAAGAAAAGTTTTTGTTTAATCCTTCTAAAGTTTCATCTGTAGATGCATCTGTGCCCACTTCCATGGCAGCCAATCCTGCTCTTTTTAGGATTTTTAATTCTTCTTTGTCTATTCCTGCAGGTCTAAAAAATGCACACCATGGTGTGGTATTTCCGCGTTTTATTAAAACTTCTGCTATTTTTAAGTAGTTTTTTTGGGGATCGTTAAATGTAGAATCTGTAAAAAATATGTATTTTGCACCAAGTTTTTTGGTGATAATCTCTACAAGATCTCCTATTTCTTCTGGATCTCTAAAACGGTAACTTTTACCTTCTAAAAGTGGATATGAACAATAGGCACATTTAAATATACAACCTCTTTTGGTTTGTATGTTTAACATCCCTCCATGTTTAATGTAGTAGTGTGCAATCTCAGGATCATATACTACAGGTTTCCATATATCGGGAGTTGGTTTATTATGTAATAATCGTTCAGGTATTGGCTTGTTTTGTTCTATTGAATTAGCCAATTTAGGAAGTAGAATTTCCCCTTCTCCAATTATTCCATAGTCAGGTTTTAGATATGAAAACATCTGTTGTGGAAATATTGAAAAGGCAGGGCCGCCTATTACTATAGGAGCTGTTGTATTTTGTCTTACAAAATCTATGATCTTCTTTGCTGTTGATACAAATGATTCAGGATCTGAGGAATCCACAGTGTCTAAATTTCTTATTGAAATAGCGATAAGCTGGGGACTAAACTCTTTTAATACCTCTGAGAGTTTACTTGTTCCCCCTTGGCTTAGTAAATCAAAACACCTACATCTATGCCCTGTGTGTTGCAGTGCTCCTGCAAGGTGGGCAATGCCAAGAGGAAATACAGGATAAGGTATTTCTGCTAGATTAGTTGAAACTAATAGGCACCTTATTCCCATATTCCCCTTTTGTTTTGGACTGATTTTGAGGTAAATGAGACCATCTTCTTCTAGGAGTTAATCTTGCTGGTTTGTATGTACCGTCTTGTATTTCTTTTTGTACCACTTTAAAGAATAAACGAGCCATCTTTAACTCTTGGGGTTCATCATGATAAAATGTCCTCCATGCATATTTATACATTTCTTTTAACTTTTCAGGAGACATTCTCTTGGGGACAAAACATACTTCTGCTGTTGTATATTTAGACCAATCCTTGTGTAATATACGACCTTGTCTTTCATATTTTGCTGTAATAGGTGTATGAGGGAATGGAGTAAGGATTGTAAATTCTGCCATATCTACATCTATTTCTAAAAGAAAATCGACTAATTTTTTTATATAGTCTTCATCTTGGTTATCAGTACCTAAAAGGACAGCAGCTTCTACTCCAATTCCATAGTCTTTCAGCCTTTTTATCCTATTTCTAATGACATCAGAGGTATCTATGACTGCCTGATATACATACCAACAACCTGCTTCAGCAGCCTTTGATATTACTTCTTCATCATCTAACATTGGATGAGAGATCCATTTTTTCTTAAGAGGTTTTATTGCTTCAAATAGCTCTAATAACCATTTTTTATCTTGAGCAAGGGAATTATCAACAATAAACAATCTATTGTTATCTATTTGAGCCATCTCTTCTACTACTTTATCTAAAGGGCGAGGGCGAAAGACTCTTCCACCTAGGTAGGCTGTGCAACAAGGAAAACAGTTAAACTTACAGCCTCTGGATGCATGTACTAAATCAACCATCCTGATTCCTCTGTATGTATAAAGTTCCTTTTTTAAAATATCCCTTCTTGCAGGCCCAATACTTTCTATTGGTGGATGATCTCTAAAATAATCATAAATTGATTTTAGTTTTCCTTGTTCCCAATCCCTTAGCGTCTTTTCAAAACGACCATTTTCTGCCTCTCCTAAAAATACACTATCCACAAAAGTTGCAACTTCTTTAGCATGGAGCATAGTTGCAATTCCACCAGATATAACTTTTATCCCCCTTTTTCTAAAGTGTTGAGCGATTTCTTTTCCTCTGGGGAGTTGACATGTAAGCATCATAGAAAGTGCTACAACATCTACATCTAGGTCTTCTGGTAAGGGTTCAACATTTTCATCAATAAACACTATTTCATAGTCTTCTGGTATTGTAGCAGCCAAACAAACAGGTCCATGAGGTGGAAGGTGGAATTCTGTTTGTTCTGGAAGTTTTGGCCATTTTGGATATATCAATCCTATCTTTTTTGACATAGTTACACCACCCATGTAAAAAGTGCTTGATTTGAATTATTTAATGCTAGTTGTTTTTGTAGTTTTTTATCTATAAAATCCACTACACAGACAATAAAAGATCTTGTTAAATTTTGAGATCTTAACCATAGTCTGGCCTTCTCGATGATCGAAATTAACATATCTTCTTTGCTTGATTCATTACTATATGTAGCATATACACTACCTCTTAAATTAAAGAGGCTTGCTGCCTCAGAAATAGCTATATTAGGTAAGGTATATCCAAATAGTATAGGACTTGCTTCATTAATACTGATTGAAATTGTTTGTGCATATTTGATATCTGTATCTAAAGATCCATACTTAGTAGCTAATAATAATCCGGTTTCCGGTTTAAGTTCATCTTTGGCTTCATTCAATGTTTGAGCGCATCCTAATATTATAAATTTGCTCAATATATCCATCCGTCCCCAGCGTTTTGGTTTTAGAGGTAAAAGTTTTGATGATAATGATTCAATTATTATTTTATCTAAATTAAGTGTAATAATTTTTTTATCATAATTATAAATATCATTATTCATATGTGTTTTCTCTTTGTTGTCTTATTGCTTTTATCATCTGAGGTAAAAGTTTTTTTAATGAATTATCTATGATTGAGGCAAAATCATAAGCTATTATGTGCTTACCATCTCTTCCTTTTGCAAGGTCATATACTGAGTGATATTTATCTATAATCTCCCCAGATATTGTGCCATGCCAAAATATCTTATTATTTTTTAGGTTTCTTAATCTTAATTGAACTATAAGGCTTATATCATAAGAGACATAAGGTAGCCCAAATATCCTCGTTAGCCACGCATACATACTGGATCCATAATAATAACCAGTTTCTTTTACTAGGCTCTTTTTTAATATACCCTCAAGACGAAATTCTACTTTTTGATATGGATCTTGAGGTAAGAAAATTATTCTTTTAAAGGCATTTGTCTGTTTAAGATCGTAATATATTGCTCTTGCTATGCTAAACCCAAAAGGTTTAGAATTAAATGGAGAAAAACCTGTATATAATTCTGGAATATCTGAATCTATCTCCACCCAAAGTACTCCAGGTATAAATCCCAACCATTTTTTGTTATCACTTCCTCGTAACTGAGGTCTTAAATCAACAAATTTATCTACACCTATTGTTATAGGTAGAGGTTTTTTAGTATTATATATGGTGACATTTTTAGGTACTTTTAAAGAAAAATCGAGTGTTGAAGCACAACAACCGTAACAAGTGACAATTAGCAGGCAAACTAATATGTGTTTTATGTGATATGAGCACCTCATTTTTCCACTCTCTTCTGATTTATCCAACAAAGAGGATCTTCTGCTAAATAATTTCCTGTTACTTGATATGCATGCCCCCTACAACCATAACATCTATACTTTAATTCACAACTTGAGCATTTACCCTTTATGTTTTTTCTAATATTCCTAAGGTCTTGAATGATAGGACTATTTTTTAAAATAGTTTTAAGGGGTAAATGCTTTATGTTTCCAACCGCAATATCTACCCCAGGACAGGGATAGACATCTCCATTGGCTGCTACAGTACATGAATATTCATGTCTTGCACAATGAGATGCAACAAGTGGAGGATGAACTAACCAATAGCGATTAAATTCTATATTGTCAATCTGGGCTAATTTTTCAAATAAAGTTTTTATTTCATTTATACTTACTTCTAATTCTGGATGTTTTTTAGCTCTTCCTTGCAATGTCATTATCTCTATATAAGGAGTAATTGAGTTTTTGCGTGCCCATCTCCATAACTTAGGAATTTCATTATAATTTTGTCTACAAATAATAGTTTCTATCCCTAATTTATGTTTAGGGTCTGGATATCCTGCTTGGATTAGATATCTAAGGCCTTTCATAATCATAGAAAAAGTATCTTTTTTGCCAGCAAGGAAGTCCTGTATATTGGCTTTAAAGCTATTTAGCTTTATAGCAACCTCGACTTTAAATTCATATAGTCTCTTTGATATTTCCTTGGTTAGTAAGGTTGCATTTGTAAATAAAGCCATATTGAGATCATAGGAGCTTATAAATTCTATAAGTTCTAAAAGATGAGGATATAAAAGAGGTTCTCCACCACCCAATATGATAATCTTTTTAGCTCCTAATTGCTTTGCTTGCTTTACTACATCACATATTTCTTTAAAACTTAACTCATTAGATAAAGGTTCACCAGATGCTGCATAGCAATAGATACAGCGCAAGTTACACTTTCGTGATAGTTCAAGCTCTAAGGAAAGTAGTCCATTTTGAGCTTTTATTTGTTCGATTTCCTGTTGGGAAAATTCTAATCCCCATGGTCTATCAATAGTAGTGTGACATGCCTTGTTCATATTTCTTTTTTTCTTAAATCAAAAAAACGTTTAGGTTTTCTCTGCCCCGCAGGTTGTATCTTTTTAATTACTAATTCAAATTTTTCAGTCCTTATTTTAGGAGTAACTCTAAGTTTAGCTTGTAATAATTTTTTTATTTTATCAATGTTAATAACTTTATCTTTTGATGCGACAACAACTGTTATTTCATCAGATAATTTATAAGACTCCCTTACTTCAAGATAAGAGGCATCTATTTCTGGAATTTCTGATAGTATTTGAAATATCATATCAGGATAAAGTGTAGTGCCCTTACATTTTAGCCTTTGGGCAAGTCTTCCTTCAATAGGTCCTAATCTTGGAGTATTCCAAGAACAACTACATTGGGATGTATATAGTCTCGCAACATCTCCTGTTCTATATCGGATAAGAGGTAGACCCTCTACTCCAAGAGGAGTTACTACAACCTCTCCTGGTTCCCCTTCTGGTACAGGATTCCCTTTATCATCTATGATTTCTACAATTGCGAGTTCAGGGTGTGCATGGCAACCATTCTTTTTATAACATTCACAAAAGCATGTTTCTATCTCAGTAGCTGCATAAGTAGAAATGGCATCTACCCCCCATAATTTCTTTATCGCTTTCCCTAGGTTGTTAGGAGATAAATTATAGTTCCTTATTGGTTCTCCAATGGCTACAAGGTGTTTTATGCCAAAATTTTTAGGAATTACACCATTGTCCAATGCCCATCTCGCCATATTTATTAAAAAGCTTGGTACTCCTACGATGCCTGTAGGTTTTAAAAGTTTAATTAACTCCCACTGTCTTTGAATTTGTCCAGGTCCACTTCTTATAACTTTTGCTCCAAGCATCTTAAGCCCTAGAAAGTATGCTAATCCTGCAACAAAACATTTATCTAAAGTTACGCATAGCAAAAAACAATCTTGGGCATTAGCTCCAAAACCTGCAAAGGCTATAGCTTCATTAAGAGCAAGTCTTTTTAAGTCATTTTGAGTATATGGAATTAATACTGGATTAGATGTAGTGCCAGAAGTTAAATTTAGATCGCAAAACTTTACCTCTTCCACAGCAAAGAATGAACTAGTCTCTTGTTCTAGATCTTTTCTTGTAGTTAATGGTAACTTTTTAATATCTTCTATCGATGTTAGATCAGAGATGTTAAAGTCTTTACCTAAAAGTTTAGCATAAAATTTACTTTTTAATGCTTGGTTAATATGTTTTTTCAATAATTCAAATTGAATCTGATTTATTTCTTCAATACTCTTTGCCCTTAGATCAAGAGCATTTTTTATTTTTTGTGGTATATTATTTAAAGCTATCATACAATTTTTGTGATGAAAATTCTGGTGTTATTTTCTTTTTATTAAAAAATAGCTCTTGTTTTTTCAATTCTTCTTCAATAATCTTTTTTGTTTTAGTCTTTAATTCAAATATTGCCTTGATTTCATCTTTATTTTCATCTGGTAATAGTTGGGGTAGTATAACTACCTTTACCTTAGTTGGATTTAATAATCTTGAGCCAGGTGGCATTAGGTTAAAGGTATTTACAAGACAAATTGGTACGATAGGCCTTTTTAATTTATATGCTAAATAAAAGGCGCCATTTTTGAATCTTCTAAGTTTTCCTGTTCTAGAACGATGTCCCTCTGGCCATATTATTAAAGAACATCCATCTGCTAATAGTTTTGATGCCTTCAGATATATTTCATCCCAACCTTTATTGGCATCTATATATCCCGCAAGTTTCATAACTATATTATATATTGGTATCTTAAATGGCCATGTAGTTACAAATGCACAATCATAAGGGATAATGCCAAATAAATATGGATCTGTAGCTGAACAATGGTTTGCTACAAATATTACAGGAGTATTAATGCCTTTAGATTTATCTTCAACTTCTACAGGAGAAAAGAAGGGGACAATTTTGATTAACACAAAGCCATAGTATCTTACATACCATCTTACAGATTTATCTAATGGCCATTGTAAGATCATTGTATTTATTAATAGAGAAAATGGCAATAATACCAAACTAGCTAGTGTTACTAAAAAAAATGCTGGCCAAAAATATAAATTTAAACAAAATTTTTTCAAAAAAAACATAATAGCTTATTAAACTAACTCTTCTCGTTTTTTAATTTTATAATTAGATCAAAAAGATCTTGTAGGGTCTTTACTGCTCGAAGAGCTTCTTCATCTGTCATTTTCATTCCAAAATTTTTTTCTAAAGCAACTACCATATCAACTGCATCAAGGCTATCTAGTCCTAAATCTTCATATAGTTTTGCCTCAGGTTTTAATTCACTGGGATCTAATTCAAATTCTTCTGCTAATATCTTTATTACTTGTTCTTTTATCTGTTCATCATTCATAACTAGACCACCTCCTAAATAAAAGGCTTGTATTTACTCCTCCTAGTGCAAAGTTATTTTTTAAAATCATGTTTACCTCTGTAGATTCAACTTGTTGTACAAGTTCTATATCACATGCAGGATCAGGAGTGTTTAAGTTTAGAGTTGGCACTAACTCTTGCCTTTTAAAACTCTCAATTGCTACTATAGATTCTAAAACTCCAGCAGCACCGAGGCTATGTCCTATATGTCCCTTTATTGAACTTACAGGAGTGTTTTTACCAAATACCTGTTTTATTGCTTGTGCTTCAGCAATGTCACCTTTGTTAGTACCAGTAGCATGTGCACTTATATAATCCACATCTTTAGGACTAACATCAGCGTCTTTTAATGCCTTCTGCATAACTTTAGCCATTTGGTTAGCATCTGGATTAGCTATGTGTTGGCTATCACAGTTTAAGGCAAATCCTAAAATTTCAGCATATATCTTTGCTTTTCTTTTTCGTGCAGATTCAAGGGTTTCTAAAACTAAAATCCCTGCCCCACCACCGCAAACAACCCCGTCTCGATCTTTATCAAACGGGCTAGGGGTTTGATTGGGCGTAACATTTTTTCTAGATGCTGCTTTTAGCACATCAAATACCATAGTAACTGTTGGATGAACTTCGTCTGCTCCCCCGCACAACACAATTCTTTGTATACCTGTTCGCAATAGTATAAATCCAAGCCCAATAGCTTGTGATGAAGACGTACATGCACTTGCTGTAGCCCACTGATGTCCTTTTATCTTCAAATCTAAACATACATTAGCTGCACAAGAATGCCCCATAATTTTAAAAAATACTCCAGATTTGACTCCTTCTATTGTTTCCTCTGGCAAAAACTCTCTATAAAATTCTTCATGTACAGAAGGACTTCCTGTAGTGGAACCAATAATAACCCCTGTATCTTCAGAGGATAAATCTTCTGGTGTTAAGCAGGCGTCTTTGACCGCCTCTCGTGCTGCTATTGCACTCCAAATTGCCATAGGCCCCATAGTTCTCCTAAGGGTCCTATGAATTAACTTTTTGGCATTTATATCAGGAACAGGAGCAGCTATTAGACTATTTAATCCTTTTATATGTTGCCAGTCCTTCATAAATTTTACAGCACTTTTTCCTTGCCATATACATGAACATAGAGTTTCTACTCCAATTCCAAATGGACTTACTGCCCCCATCCCTGTTATTACAACTCTATTCATAGACAATTCTTTATTCTCTCCCAAAAATTAGAGAGTCCTCCACACATTTCTCCTACAGTCATAAGGGCAGATAAAGAAGCCCCAACAATTCCTGGCATTAGAGTACTTTGTCCACTTAACCATAGACCTGAAATTTTAGTCCTAGCCGTAGGAGCAAATTGATATATGTTATGTGAGATACCGTAAACTGCTCCTTCTGGACTCATTATTTCTTCCCAAAACGTAATGGGAGAAGCTGTCTCTAATACTTCAACTTTATTTTTAGGGATATTCCACTTCTCCTCAACAATTTTAAGTATACATGATGTTACTGTATTTTTCCAATCATAGTATCGATGTGTTTTATATATACTTTTACGTTGGCATAACTTCAAACTAATATTTTTTATACCTTCTACATTGTAAAAATAAAATGGTCGGAGAAGGCAAAAGGTGTTTTTCTTTTTATGACTATCTCTTAAACCAAGAGCTGTTAGCATGAGAGAACTTTCATGTTTATTGCTATCTTGTGCTGAGAAAAGTTCAATATCTTCATTTAATAAAAAACAGTTGTGCCATTTATATCGTTCTATATATTTTTGTTCTGCTGTAGCAAATACAATAAACATAGAAGGAGTATTTTCTAATTCTTTTAATCTTGTTATATAAGCGGGTCTAAAGACGTGGTTTGGTATCATATATAATAATAGAGATGGATGGCCAGTATAAACTACATTATCCGTATAAATAAATTGATCGTTTGATTCAACTGCCCATACTTTGTCATTTTTAATGTGTATTTTGTTGATACAATTATTTGCTTTAATTTCTACTCCAAGTTCTTTTAATCTTTTAATAAATGCGTCTATAATGCCTTGTCCACCATTTCTTATCCAATAAGTCCCAGATAAAAAAGCATTTGTTACCATAGAGTGAGCTAGAAGAGATGCCTTTTTAGGAGGGACTCCATAAAAAAATATAGGATACGACAGTATACTAGTTAGTGTTTTACTTCTTATATTTAAAGATTTAATAGTATCTAACAAGCTATGTGTTAGTGAACGATTATATAAATCTGAAGGTGTTAATAGGGGAAGATCAAAATTAAAAAATGGTATTTGATTACATATTTTTTTTATTAATCCAAGATATCTTTTTATCCCTTCTTCTTCTCTAGGGAATTCTCTTATTAGATCCTGTTCAAATCTAGTATAAGAAAAATGCACCTTAAAATTTATATGACTTGGCTCAATAAATAGTTCATCACACGCTTCGTCTGGGAAGGGTACAATTTTTAAATACTTTATTATATCAAGATAACTCCAAATAGCTTTTAGGACCCCTTTTTCTCCAAGTCCGCCTGTATAATGAAATCCTGTATCAAATGCATAACCTTTTCTATAAAATCGTCTTATTGAGCCGCCAATCTTGTTTGAGGCCTCGAGCAAAACAACACTACGTCCTTGTCTTGCTAATAAAGCACAAACAGTTAATCCACTAATTCCAGAACCAATAACTACAGTATTTACCTTCATAAGTTATAATTTATTTCTAAAATATAAGAGGCATTAGTCCCCCCAAATCCTGAAGCATTGCACATGATAAAACGAGGTTTATGTCTGATTAACTCCTTGCCTACTAAATTTAGCTTTTTAGATATAGAATCGGGCTCATCAAGATTTGGATTAGGGGCTATAAAGCCATCTTGGCACATAATAATAGAATATACTGCTTGAGATGCGCCAGCCATCCAAAACTCATGACCTGTTAAAGACTTTGTCGCAGCAACTAAGGGTTTATCTTTAAAAATTTCCCATATAGATTGAGCTTCAACTTGATCTCCTACCATAGTAGAAGTGGCATGTGCCATTATTAGATCAATATCTTGACTCATTAATCCAGAAGAATGTAAAGCTTTTAGCATAGAATTTTTTATTCCTGTTCCGTCTGGGACAGCAATATGATATCCATCACAGGCGGTTCCATATCCTAATATCCATCCAAGGGGTGTTATCCCACGAGCAGTTACACTTTTTTCAGATTCTAGTATTAAAGCTGCAGCACCTCCTGAAGGGACTAATCCATCTCTTTTATTATCAAAAGGACGGGATGCCTTTTCTGGTTCATCCTCTTTAAGAGAAAATGCTCCAAGAGCGTCAAAGCTACACATTGACTGCCAAGATATTTCTTGAGCTCCACCACAAATTATAATATCTTGCTCACCTAAAGTTATAGCTTGAGCAGCTTGTCCTATTGCCATTGCTCCGCTGGCACATGCAGAACTTATTGTCCAACAATATCCTTTTAGTTTTAAGAGAGTTGCTATATTTAATGTAATTGTACTATTTAATAATCTAAATATATGTCCACTACCTATAGATTTAGTTTCTTTATATCTTAAAAGGGTTTCTACTTGTTCAACAGCAGTAACTGCTGAAGAGTCATTGCCAAAAATAAGACCAACTCTTTCATTGTTTTTAAGTATAGAATTATCTAATGCTGCTTGTTGCAAAGCTTGTTTTATGGCAGCTAATGCCCAAACTCCAAAATCTGGTAAAGATTTTCTAGTTTTTCTATCTGCTACTTTTTGGGGATCAAAATCTTTTATAGTAGCTGTTAGTCCACTTCTAAAGCCTAATTCTTTCCTCTTAGAATCTAGAACTATTCCACTTTTTCCCTTTTTAAGGGACTCCCTAACTGATGCAATTTCAAGCCCTAAACAAGAAATTATTCCGATCCCTGTAATAGCGATCCTCTTGATTTTCACTCCCAACCCTTATCTATTTTTATTAATTTGTTAAATGTACTTGAAATATCTTTTTTATCAAGACTAAACCAAACCTCTAAATTTATTTTAGGTAAGTTAAACTAATTCCTCAATTTATTCCATTCCTAATAACTTTCCACTATCTTCACAAACAAATCTTCTCTAAAGTAGCTCCGGTCAGCTTCTACTTCGCCCTTTAGAAGCTTGTTCTCTCTGGTCTTTATAGTATGAAGAGCTTGTGAACCGTGTTATACGAAAGGTTTAGTTCTTTAGAGACCTTAAGAACTGGGGCTTACATCTCAAACGGTTTTATTGCCAGAACCAATTTACTGAAAGGAATTTTCATCCTTTGCAGGACACTTCCCTTTCTTACACTCTATTCACGCTGACAGCGGTAACACTAGCAGAAGTTCTCACCCTGCCTATATGTTTGTTGCCGTATTAGGAACATTCTATGAAACTCTTTAGTATTTCTGCCTCTTTCAGGAATTCTTCTGCTTTTTGTTCATCTATTATTACTCTTGAGAGTTTTACATATTCATCTTTTACCCTCTAGAATCAGGGTTATTTTACCAGGAAGGAAACATTTTGAGCACTTACCTAAATATAATGCATCTTTTTTATAAGTGCTTTTTGATCTTCATTTTTATTAGCAGACGTAAACTTTATTGCTCCAACAGGGCATACACTCATACATTTAAGACATCTAATACAGGCTACAGAATTTACATCATCTACCCCCTCATAAAAATTAATGCCTGTAGGGCATATATTTGCACAGGCGCCACATTTTACACAAAGCCCTTTATCAAACTGTAATTCAAAGAGACTGACCTTGTTAAATATTCCATATATTGCTCCAAGAGGACATAATAAACGGCAAAATGGTCTTGAAACAATCCATGACCCTATAAGTACTATAAAAAGTATTATGAGCTTATTATAAAATAACCAAGAAATATTACTCCTAAGCATAGGCTCCATGGAAAGAAGAGGTATCCCTGCTTCTAATGTGCCTGCAGGACAAATATATTTACAAAACCAAGTTATACCATAGCCTGCAGAATCTACTATTAAGATGGGCAATAAAAACACCATAATAAATAATACCAAAAAGGGCATAACCCGTGATATCCTAGGCAGCCCCCACCTCCTAAAAGGACAAGGTATTCTATAAATAAGCCCTTGAATAAGTCCAAAAGGACATATCCAACCACATACAAATCTTCCTCCAATTGCCCCAAAGAGACTAAGAGTTCCTATTACATATAAGCCTAATTGATATCTAGCTATCTGAAAATTGACTCTTAAATTAGCAAGAAAGTTTTGAAGAGCTCCTATAGGGCATGCTGTTGTTGCAAGAGGACATGAATAACAGTTTAATCCAGGGAAACAAATCCCTTTAAAAGTCCCTCTATAAATAGGATACTTCGAGCTTACAAAGATTCTAGCATTAGCCAAAAAAGCAAATAAAAAACGGCATAGCCATCGTATCTTTTGCATCAACCAATTCCTATACAACTAAGACAAATTGTGGTTGCCTTTTGCCATACTGCCTTCCATTCTCCCATATAAAGCCCTGCAATTATAAGCATAATACTAAAACAGATAAGTGCTATAGAAAACCATCTTTTTTTAATGGATTTCATTTTATCCTCTATAAGCTAATTATTTTTTCTTAAGTTTTTCCTCTACACTTTTTATTTTTTGATCAAGCCTTACCTCTTTATCCCTTCTATCATCTATCTTTAGTGTAGTAACCACTCGTTTTGCCCCTTGCTCAAATGGGACTTCATGAAGTCTCCTTGCAATTTCAAATGCCTTATCTATATCGCAACATATAATTGTCCCCATGTCTGTAAGCTTATAATCTACATTTAACTCAATTAAAACGTCACATACTTTTGCTACATAATGACTAAGACTCGTACTTGCTGTACCAAGAGGCACTACACTTATCTCCATTAAAGCCATGACTGTCCTCCTTGAAAAGGCTAATCTAAATACCCAAGATAGTCTTTAACTGCCTCCTTCCAATGTCTTAGATTATTTTTACATGTACTTTTAAACTTACTGGTATCAAGTACTGAATAAGAAGGCCTCTTAGCAGGTCTTTTAAATTGGGTAGAATCAACAGGTATAACCTCTACATCTATCTTCTTTTCTCTTATAGCAAACTTAGCAAGTTCATACCAACTACACTCTCCATCATTAGTTACATGGAATACACCCCTTGCACCCTGTTCCAAAAGCCATTTTATCCCAACAGCAAGATCCTTTGTATAGGTAGGTCTTCCTCTTTGATCATCAACCACCTTTAATGTATCAAGTTTATGGGCAAGACCTAAGATTGTCTTTATAAAATTGGGACCATTTATACCAAATAACCAAGATGTTCTTATGATAAGGTACTCACTAAAGGTCTCTAATATTTTTCTTTCCCCTGCAAGCTTTGATGCACCATATACATTTATGGGGTAGGTAGTATCTTCTTCTTTATATGGACGGTTTTTTGTCCCTGAAAACACATAATCTGTACTTATATGAACCAAAAAGACATCTAAATCACTACATAGCCTAGCTAAATTATATGGTCCATCCCTGTTTATCTTAAAAGCAAGCTCTCTTTTCTCTTCACATAGATCAACCTTAGTATAAGCAGCACAATTTATAACTACATCTGGAGATATATCACTAAGGTATCTCTCTAACAAATCTATATCTGTTATATCCAACTCTTTATGAGAAAAAGGGAATATTTGATAATCTTTTTGTTTTGAAAACAACTTACACACATCATAGCCAAGCATTCCAGATGCACCAGTGATAAGGAGTTTAGTCATCACTTCTCCTTTAACCCCAACATATTATAGTGTTGTTCGTAGAACTTAAGATATTGTCCAGATCGTATCCTTTGCCACCACTTTTTGTTTTTAATATACCAATCTATAGTATCTTCTAGGCCTTTTTCAAAAGATACTTTAGGACTCCAGTTAAGCTCTCTTTTAGCAAGTGAAATATCCATTGCATAACGTCTGTCATGACCAGGTCTATCCTTTACAAACTGGATCAAAGACTCACTCTTACCTAAGATATTAAGTATGGTCTTAACAACATCTAGATTTGTCTTTTCGCATTCACCTCCTAGGTTGTATATGCTGCCTATCTCCCCTTTTTCTATAACTGACAATATGCCAGAGCAGTGATCTAAGACATATATCCAATCTCTAATATTTAAACCATCTCCATATATGGGAAGAGGTTTTTCATCAAGTGCATTTAGTATCATTAAAGGAATAAGCTTTTCAGGAAATTGATATGGTCCATAGTTGTTTGAACATCTAGTTATAATACATGGAAGTCCATGAGTCTTAAAACACGCCCTTACTAACATATCTGAAGCTGCCTTTGAAGCAGAGTAAGGACTGTTTGGTTTTAGAGGATTTTGTTCATTAAAAGGTGGCTCATCTTCTTTAAGACTTCCATATACCTCATCTGTAGATATATGTAAAAATAGCTTTACCCTTTTAGATAAACGCGCTCCATCTAAAAGGACCTGAGTACCCTCTACATTTGTTCTTATAAAGGGAATAGCACTATGAATCGAACGATCTACATGACTTTCTGCAGCAAAATTTACGACAAGATCAACTTCTTGCATTAATTGATTAACTAAACTAGAATCTTCGATTCTCCCCCAAACAAATCTATATCTAGGATTATCAGCTATATCAGCTAGATTCTCTAGATTCCCTGCATAAGTAAGGGCATCTAAATTTATAATTTCCCAATCTGTTTCTTTTAATATAAATCTTATAAAATTGGAGCCTATAAATCCACACCCACCTGTTACTAATACCCTTGAAAAATCACGCACTTACAATACTCCTTAATAAAATTATGACAGATTTTTATGATAAATTTACAATAAAAAAGCCGAGGCAAAAAGCCTCGGCCTTTATTTTTTTATATTTTTAAGACTACTATTTTACTTCCTCAAAATCTGCATCAACAACATCGTCATCATCAGAGCCACCAGAGGAACTTGAACTACCTGTTGAACCACCAGCAGCCTGAGCTCCTGCATCAGCACCACCTGCTGCACCAGCAGCACTACCTGCTGCCTGCTTATATGCCATCTCTGCTACCTTATGAGCTACTCTCATTAGCTCATCCTGTGCATTTTTAATTGCTTGTACATCCTCTCCATCTTTTGCCTTCTTAAGGGCTTCAATCTTTTCTTCTATCTCTTTCTTGGTAGCCTCATCAATCTTATCACCAAGTTCTTTTATGTTTTTCTCTGTATTATAGATAAGAGAATCTGCTTGGTTCCTTGCTTCTGCAAGTTCCTTTCTCTTTCTATCTTCCTCTGCATGAAGCTCAGCATCTTTAATCATTCGCTGTATTTCTTCTTCAGTTAGACCACTAGAGGCCTGAATCCTAATAGATTGTTCTTTCCCTGTAGCCAAATCCTTTGCAGAGACGTTTAATATACCATTGGCATCAATATCAAAGGTGACTTCAATCTGTGGTACCCCTCTTGGTGCAGGAGGAATACCATATAACTCAAAGCGGCCAATGGACTTATTGTCTTTGGCCATTTCACGTTCACCCTGTAATACATGAATAGTAACAGCAGTCTGATTGTCTGTTGCAGTAGTAAATATCTGGCTCTTTCTAGTAGGAATAGTTGTATTCTTCTCAATAAGCTTAGTCATAACACCACCTAATGTCTCAATACCAAGAGAAAGTGGTGTTACATCAAGAAGTAGAACATCCTTTACCTCACCCTTTAGTACAGCACCTTGAATTGCAGCACCAATTGCTACTACTTCATCTGGGTTTACACCTTTATGAGGCTCTTTACCAAATATCTCTTTAACCTTCTCTTGCACCCTTGGCATACGGGTCATACCACCAACAAGTATTACCTCATCTACATCTGCAGCAGTAATCCCAGCATCTTTTAGTGCTGTTCTACAAGGTGGCTCTAATCTATCTATAAGATCTGCAACCAAAGACTCTAACTTTGCCCTTGTAAGCTTCATAACAAGGTGTTTTGGACCAGAGGCATCTGCTGTAATAAAGGGTAGATTTATCTCAGTTTCAGTTGTAGAAGAAAGCTCACATTTTGCCTTCTCTGCCGCCTCTTTCAGACGCTGAAGAGCCATTCTATCTTCACGAAGATCAACTCCATGCTCTTTTTTAAACTCTTCTGCAAGCCAGTCAACAATTCTAAGGTCAAAGTCTTCACCACCTAAGAACGTATCTCCATTAGTAGCTTTAACTTCAAAGACTCCATCACCAATTTCTAAGATGGATATATCAAATGTACCACCACCTAGGTCAAATACCGCAATCTTTTCTTCTTTTTTCTTATCTAGTCCATATGCCAGAGAAGCAGCAGTTGGCTCATTTATAATCCTTAATACATTTAGCCCTGCAATACGACCTGCATCTTTTGTAGCCTGTCTTTGACTATCGTTAAAATATGCAGGAACAGTAATAACTGCATCGGTTACCTTTTCACCAAGATACTCCTCTGCTGTCTGTTTCATCTTGGTAAGCACCATTGCAGAGATCTCTGCAGGAGAGTACTGCTTACCGCGAATCTCTACATAAGCTGCTCCATTTGGACCTTCAACTATCTTATATGGAACAATCTTTTTGGTACGCTGTACCTCAGGATCATCATAACGACGTCCAATTAATCTTTTAACTGCAAATACTGTATTTTCTGCATTTGTAACTGCCTGACGCTTAGCAACAAGACCAACAAGCCTTTCACCTTTATCTGTAAAAGCAACCACAGAAGGTGTGGTGCGTCCTCCTTCCGAATTTGTAAGAACCTTGGGCTCCCCCCCTTCCATTATTGCAACACAAGAGTTGGTAGTTCCCAAATCTATACCTATTACCTTGCTCATATTGTTATTCCCTCCTTATTTCTTTCTTTAAAAAACCTGATGATCAATAAAATGACCATCAGGTTATCTCTAATCTAAGCATTTGTTTTAGTTTGTCTAGTTTATGAAAAAAATTTTTTAATCCAATTAAAGTAAAGTTTTAAAAAATCTATTTAAAACCTTAATCCTATTCAAATAGGAAACATTTATCGTGTCATTTTTTTGACTTATCTTATATTTAAATATTAAAAAACTCACACTTATATTCATAAAAACTCTTTATATAATGGATCTATTTATCGATTATATAAATCAAAATACATAATCCAAAAACTTTGGTCCCTTCTTTGCAGAAAACTACTGTAGCTTTTTAGCGGGGGAGTATATGAATAATTATTTGACACAAAATCTTAAAATAATAAAGGAGAAATATCCTGATTTACTTATAAAACTTAATCCATTTTGGGATAGCGATAAAGTAGAAATATATAAGACCTCAGAAGGATTATACGATTTAATTATTCCATATAAAGAGGGGAAAATCGCTCTTTATGGAGAAAATATAAAAAATTTTTGGATACAAGCCCCTTTAAATTCTATAAGTAAAGATTTTTATGGAATATGTATATTCCTAGGCTTTGGACTTGGCTATTCAGTAGAATCAATCCTTAAAAATGTACCTAATGTACATAAGATATTAATATTTGAGCCTAGTCCAGAAATTTTTGTTTCTGCATTAAAAATACGAGATTTATCTAAATTACTTTCAGATCCTAGAGTAGACATTTATTTGGGACTAGAACAGGAAACAATAAGAGAATTCTTTGTCCCCTACGAACGAGTATTAATGAATGAAGATGCCTATTTTTTAGAGATCCCTTCTTATAAAAAATTCCTACCAAGGAGTAAAGATTTTTTCCAAAGGATTTTTTCTATAGTAAATGAATTAAATATTGCAGGTGCTACCACTGCAAAACAAGGAGAACAAATATTTTTAAATAAAATTAAAAACCTAGATATAGTATTTAGGTCTTCTCATCTTTTTGATTTAAAAGATATATTTAAAGGGATACCTGCTATCTTAGTAGCAGCAGGGCCTTCTTTAGATAAGAATGTAACACTTTTAAAAAATATAAAAGATAAGGCAGTAATATTTTGTGTAGATTCTGCATTTGCCACTCTGCAAGAACATGGTATTACACCTCATTTTGTCTCTACAATAGACTATCAAGATATTGCTTATCAAAAATTGTCAGACTGGAGTTATAAAGATGAAATAGATACAAATTTATTATATATCTTAAGTGCATGCCCTTTAATTACAAAAAGATTTCCTGCAAAGAACCATATATATTGTCCAATATCAGAGATGTTTAATGATCTAATTAATAAATTTCTTTTTACAAGACAAGAATCTATAGAATGCCCTTCAACAGTTGCACATCTTAATTTACTAGTAGCCCAAATAATGGGTAATAATCCTATAATATTTTTGGGACAGGATCTAACAGACATAGAAAATAGCCATTCTAGAGCAACTATATTGCAATACAATCCTAAAGATAAAAAAGGAGCTCTAATTCCAGCCAAAGCGTGGGGTGGAGGTAACACTTTTACAAGACGTGACTTTTGGGATATGAAATTTAAATTTGAAGAATATATACGAAACTTACCTGATATTACTTATATAAATGCAACGGAGGGCGGAGTTCATATAGAAGGTACCATAGATATTTATCTAAAAGAGGTTATTTATAGATATATAAAGGATAATAAATATAATATTAAAAATATATTAACAAGTAGTATTAAGCAGAACAGTTTACACAATAAACTTAATACAGTTGATAAACTTAATAATATAATACTAGATTGTAAACAATTACACCTGTTAGCTGATAAAGGTTTTAATATTACTAAGAAACTTAAAATGTCTGTTAATAACATTGATACTAACCTAATTAATAAAACGAATAAATTAATTACTAAAATAGAAAAAAATACAACAACATATATAATATATAAATTAGTAGCTAAATATACTAAAGAGTTAGATAGATTAAGAACAAATATCCAAAATAGATCAGATGAATTGATATTTTTTAATAAAGTGTTTTTCTATTATAAAGAGGCCTTTTATAAAGTTTATAAAAATCTCGATTTTATTATAACAAACATTAAAAAAGAACTAAAATTAAGAGAAAAAATTAAAAAAGAACAGCAAAATAACAAATTATGTTTAAAACTTGCTAGAGTTTTATATAAACTACAATCTTTCCAACTTACTAGATATTATTATTTAAATTCAAACAACTATTTAACTAGCGAGATTGATCTCTTATACTTTGGGAACACTCTTATACATTTACATGATATAGAAAGATTTAACCAGCTTATAAAGGGCAGAGATATACCGTCTAATATTAAGAGAGAATTTAATTTATTAATAGATCAATATGTCTCTTCATATCTAGAATATTTAGGTTGGAAGAATGACCATTTTAAAAAAGATATCTTAATATCTGTAAGAAAACATCTTCTATTAAAGGCTTTAAAATTAAAGCCTAAAGATAATGAAGTGTTAAAGGCTTTAAATTATCTCCTAAATGAAGAGATAAATATTGTAAAAGAAGAACTAGAAAAGAATAACTTAGAAAAATGTGAAAAAATATTAAACTCTTGGATTAAGATATTTCCCAACAACTCAACTATTATTACTCTACTGTCTAAAGTTAAATTAGCAGAAGGAGATATAATCAGTGCTATAGGCCTTTTAGAAAGGGCAATAAAGCTTGATCCCAATAATCCTGAAAATTATATAATTTCAGCATCAATATTTATACAAATAAATGATTTAGAACAAGCCAAACTGGCTATAGAAAAAGCTAGTAGCTTAGATCCTAAGTACAATAGTTATTGGCTAGAACTTGGTGATATATTATTTGAAAACAATATGATTAAAGAAGCCCTATCTGCTTATGAAAAGGCATTTATACTATTAGATCAAAAAGTAGAAGTCCTTGTTAAAATTAGTAAGTGCTATTTAAAACTTGGACAGTTTAAGGCAGCAAGAGAAGCCCTTTATCAAGCAACACGTCTAAATCCAAGCAACCAGATTATAGCTAATAAATTAAAAATCTTAGAAAATCAACTTAATCAATAAGATGATGATATCTAAAACAGTTGCTTTTATAGTAGCTAGATTAAGCTCATCAAGGTTTCCAAAAAAACATTTTAGAAAGATTGGATCATTATCATTATTAGATTGGATTTTATATAATCTTAAGCAATCAAAAGAAATAGATCAGATTGTTCTTGCAACAGTTGCAGAGGATGAAAATAAACCATTGATTAAATGGTGTGAAGAAAAAAATATTTCCTACTTTTGGTATAACGGTGATGTAAATCATGTAACTACACGACTTGTCAAAGCGGCACAAGAATATAAAGCTGATATATGCATCTTAATAAGTGGTGACTGTCCTTTAGTTGATGCTAAATCAATTGATATAATGATAAAAGAATTAAAAAAACATCCTGATAGAGATTACATATTAATATCTAATAAACATAATCTTTATCCTGCTATACAAGGTATACAGGTAGCCTGGAGAAAGACGTGGGAATTAGCAGATCAATTATCTAACACACCTCAGTTAAAAGAACATCATTTTCCTATTCTTAGCATAAGAAAAGACTTATTTAAACCGCATAAAATTGTTCTAACTCAAGATATATATGCACCATTTAACCATAGATTATCTATTGATACATGGGCTGATCTGAAATTCTTTAACAAAGTTTATAGTAGACTTACAATACAAAATAAAGATTTTACTCTTCCTAATGTAATAAATATCTTAGTAAATGAACCAGAGCTATTAGACATTAATAAACATGTACATCAACGACAATTAGATGACAAAATAAAAAACATACTAATGATTGTAGATTCTGGACTACAAGTAGGATATGGACATCTAATGCGTTCTGTTGAATTAGGGCTTAAAATAACAGAGTTCTTAAGTTGGCCAGTTACTTTTTTATTACAAGATAAAACAGCTATAAATATTGTTAATCAATATGGTATAAAAACAATATATCATAAAAATGCAATAGATGATTTGATAAATAATATCGATAATAAATTTAATTTTATAGATTTAAACAAATTTAATATTATTATATTTGATTTATTTCATAACAGAAACATAGATATAAATTGGTTAAACAACAATTTTAACGATAACCAAAAGCTAATTGTCTTAGATAACCTAGATAGTTGGTGTTTAAAAGCAGATAAAATAATTATTCCTGGGGTAACTGTAGATACAAAATATTTAGACAAAGGATTACATAATCTAGTATGGGGCAAGGATTATATTATAATAAGACAAGATATTTTAAATCAGCTAAACAAATGTCAAAAAAAGGAAATAGATTTTTTAATTTATCTCCATAATATAAAGTTACAACAAGAAATAAAAAGGATCCTTTCTAAAAAATTTAAAGTTATATCCATTGAGCATTTTTCTCCTGATTTTGCCCAGCTACTTGCATGTAGCAAGATGTTCATTAGTTCCTTTGGTTATTCATTTTATGAAGCAATATTTCTTAAGACTTATCCTATATGTCTTCCTGATTCTAGTAAACACGAGCGTGACGCTCTTATATTTTATAAAAATTTTGGATTAAAACCTCAAATTATTCATAAAGTAGATGAGTTTAGAAATTTTAAAGAAGCCTTAAGTTTTCCTAAAGAAATCTCGATAAAAGACGGTGTAAAAAATATAGTAAATGAGATTAAAAATATTTAACTAACTATAAAAAAATATGACAAAATTTGTAGCAGAAGTAGCAAGCAATCACAATAAAGATATAAAAAGGTGCCTAGAATTTATAGATATAAGCGCTAACATTGGCTGTAATGCAGTAAAATTTCAACTTTTTAAAATAGAAGAGCTTTTTGCTCCTGAAATTCTAAGAAAAAGTGAATTCCATAGAAAAAGAAAAAGCTGGGAATTACCTATAGAATTTCTACCAGAACTATATAATAGATGCTTAGCTCAAAACCTAGAATTTGCCTGTACCCCTTTTTATCTAGCTGCTGTAGAAGAGTTGTATCCTTATGTCAGTTTTTACAAGATAGCTTCTTATGAAATATTATGGAAAGATCTATTAATAGAATGTGCAAGGACAAAAAAACCTGTTGTACTTTCAACAGGCATGGCTACTCTTGATGAAATAAGAGAAGCAGTAAATACCTTAAAGAAAAACGGATGTGAGGATCTTACCTTATTACACTGTGTCTCATCATATCCAACAAAGATTAAAGAATGCAATCTAGCCTTTATAGAAACTTTAAGGGAAGAATTTAACTGTAAAGTTGGTTGGTCAGACCACTGTGTATCTGAAGCAGTTATCTTTAGAGCTATTCATAGATGGAAAGCAGAAATAATAGAATTTCATCTAGATATAGATGGAAAGGGTGAAGAGTTCTCATTCGGGCATTGTTGGCTTCCACAAAAAATAGAAAAAGTCATTAAGTGGACTAAGCAAGGAATAGAAGCAGATGGAAGTTTTAAAAAACTTTTAACTAAAAATGAAATAGAAGAGAGAAATTGGAGGGCAGATCCAATAGATGGATTACGCCCCTTAAAATTATATAGGAGGTAAAAAAATAACAAAATAACTGGATACTATGGATTATCAAATATTTTTCTTAACAGGTTTACCAAGGAGTGGAACTACATGGACAATGAACATGCTAAATAGTTGTGATAATATCTGTTGTTTAGGTGAAGGTAGATTCTTTTCTAGTATGTTAAGAGATGTACCTTCATTATATGATACTATAAAACAAGGTATATATAATTGGCATCACTTTATTGCTCATAGAAAAAATAATTGGCTAAATTTAGATAAATATATTACTACAGTAAATAAAACTAATTACATATCAAAACATATATTAAATACATCTATAACTAGAGAAACTGATATAATAGTAAGAAATTATGTACTTGATTTATTTAATAGACATAAGAAACAAAATATTAAAGTAATCGGAGATAAGACTCCTATATTTTATATAGAAGAATTTAAAAGAATATTAAGAATATTTCCAGAAGCAAAAATAATTTTCTTAATAAGAAAATTGGATGATTTTATTGTTTCTATATTATTTCATTTTTGGCGTTCTAACAGTCAAAACAGACCTGATAAGCATATCTGTTTATTTGAACCAGAAGATTTTATAATCATTAACAATTATATAAATCACAAAAGTAGTAAAATTGCTATTAGAAATAAAACAATTAAACGATTAGCTAATATATGGAAAAAAACTAATTCATTTGTATATAAAAAAAGTCTAATTAATAAAAATATATTAATTATTAAATATGAAGACTTAAAAATACACACTTTTAAATCTTTAAAGAAGATACTTAACTTTTTAGATATATCATATAGCGATGATATAATTAAAAATATTATAAATATAAACTCTATAGAGTATATACATAATCATAATATTTCTACATTAAAAGCCCATATTAATAAATATGAATTAAATTTAAAAGATATTCTAAATAAAGATTTATATCTATTATTAAAAAATAATCAAAATTATTTGGATGATTTAGAAACTGCTAATAAAGCTAATAAAGAAATACAGGAGTAATTAATGTCTATAACAGGTAGTTCAATAATTACCAATTGTATAAAATCATATAATATTGACAAGGTATTTGTATATCCTGGTGGAACAATCGCACCTTTATTAGATACATTAAAAAAAGAAAACATAAGATTATTATGTACCCGAAATGAACAAGGAGCAGGATATGCAGCTATTGGCGCAGCTAAGCTAAGTAATAGCCTTCAAGTAGTAGTTGTAACTTCAGGTCCTGGTGCTACCAATATAATTACTCCTATTGCTGACGCCTTTTATGACTCTGTACCAATTGCAGTTTTTACAGGACAAGTTGCTACACCCTACCTTAACTTAACTAAAAAAGTTAGACAAACTGGATTTCAAGAAACTGATATAGTTAATATAGTAAAACCAATAGTAAAAAAGTCTTTTACTTTACTGCCAACTGATAATATAGAAGAAAAAGTAACAGAAGCCTTTAAAATAGCTATATCAGATAGACCTGGTCCTGTCTTAATTGACTTACCAATGGATACTCAACAGAGTTCTTATAAAAGAATTACTAAACAGAAAATCAAAACTGCAAACCTATATAACATAGCAGGAAATAAATTAATTCCTTCTAAGCTTTCTATTTTAAATGATCTACTACAAAAAGTAAAACGTCCATTAATTATAGCAGGAAATGGTATATATATATCTAATGCTGTAGATGATTTTAGAAGCTTTGTTGAAAAAGTAAAAATACCAGTAGTTAGTAGCCTGCCTGCAGTTGGCATACTAAACAAAGAGCATCCTTTATATTTTGATTTTTTAGGTCATACAGGAGAATTTTATGCCAATTTAGCAGTATATTATTCTGATTTATTAATAGTTCTAGGTAGTAGATTAGATATAAGACAAACAGGAACTCAAACTGATATCTTTAGGCAAAAAAGAATAATAAGAGTTGATATAGATAAAAATGAATTGGATTATTCAAAAGTCAAAAGTAATCATCAAATTACATTTAATATAGATCTAAAGCTTTTCTTTGAAGAAGTATTGAAGCTAGAATATAAGCAATTAGATTTTAATGATTGGATATCTATGTTAAAAGAGTGGAAATGTAAATTTCATTCTAGTCAGTTTTATCAAGATAAAGCTAAACTATTTAAATATGATATTATAAGTTATGTAGCATCTATAACTAAAGATAAAAAAGTTGTAGTATCTACTGGGGTAGGAGCACATCAGCAGATAACAGCTAGATATTTTAATTTTAATTATCCTAATAGGATATTTCTATCTTCTTGTGGACATGGAACTATGGGTTTTGACTTACCATCTACAATAGGTGCATTAATTGAAAGACGAGACTTAGACTTTGGAATAGTATTTGTAGGGGATGGATCATTTCAGATGAACATACAGGAACTTGCTACTATAAAAGAATACAATTTACCTATTAAGATATTTGTATTAGATGATAATAGATTAAGTTTAGTATCTCAATTCCAATTACTAAATTGGAATGATGATCCAACTACAGGTAATAAATATAATCCTAGTTTTGCTGATATTGCAAAAGCTTATGGTTTACTATCTCTAAATATTTCTAGCAAAGAAGATATTAAAAAAATAGATTATATCTTTAAACATAAACAACCCTCTTTAGTACACTGTCAAGTATATCACAAAGAAGATGTACTTCCAATGCTATTAGCTGGTCAAGAATTAAATGAAATGCATCCATTTAAAAAGGTATTAATATGAAAACTGTTTTAATAACAGGTGGCAGTAGAGGCATAGGAAAGGCTATTACTTTGGAATTAGCTAATAAAGGTTATAATGTAGTATTTACATATAATAAAAATATCCAGATGGCAAAAGAAGTAATAAAAACTATTAAATCAAAAAGCTTAAATGCTATATGTTTTAAACTTGATCAATCCAAAAGAAAGAATATAACAAGTTTAATTTCAAAAATTATAAAACGATTCCATACTATTGATATATTAATTAATAATGCTGCTATATCACAAGAGAAACCTTTTGAACAGATAAATGATAAAGATTGGGAATATATGATGAAGGTAAATCTACAGGGTCCTTTTATGTTAATTCAAGAGGTACTTCCTATAATGAAAAAAAATAAATGGGGAAGAATTATAAATATTACATCTATTGGCGGACAATGGGGAGGATTTAATCAAGTACATTATGCTGCATCAAAAGCAGCATTAATTAACCTAACCCTTTCTATTGCTAAGCTATATTCTCAATATAACATTACTTCAAATGCTGTATCTCCTGGGTTAGTCCTTACAGATATGAGTAAAAGAGAGATTGCATCTGCTCAAGGAAAAGAAAAAATAAAAAATATCCCACTAAAAAGAGTTGCAACAGCAGAGGAAGTAGCTAAGGTTGTAGCCTTTTTGGTATCAGAAGATGCTAGTTACATTACAGGACAAACTATAAATGTTAATGGTGGAATGCTATTAAGCCATGGCGTATGAAAAGACTCTTCTTATATTGGGAACAGGCCTAGATCAAATTCCTGGTATAAAGAAGGCCAAAGAGCTAGGATTATATACTATAGGCTTAGATATAAATCCCAATACTCCTGGAGCAAAACTTGTAGATGAATTTTACTGTGTAAGTGTAAAAGATGTAAAACAAGTAACAAATTTTATTAGTCATTATAACAAAAACAAAATAGATGGAATAATAGCATTTGGTGTTGATATACCTCATATATTAGCTAAAGTTGCTGAAATTTTAGGAATCAGCTATTACACTAATTATGAATTAGCCTCTATATCCCAAAATAAATATTTGGCAAAACAGTTACTCAAGCAGTATAAAGTTAAATTACCTGTGTATAAAAAGATTGAATCCTTAGATGAACTTAAAAAAGCTATATATGAAATTGGTTATCCATGTGTTTTAAAACCAATTGATAATTGTGGTGCAAGAGGCGTCCTTAGACTTACAGAAGATATAGATTTAAAATGGGCATATAATTTTTCTAAGAGTTATTCTAAAATTGGTAGTTTAATTTTAGAAAAGTTTCTAGATGGTCCCCAGATTAGTTCTGAAAGTATCATTTTAAATGGTAGCATATATACAGTAGGGCTTGCATATAGGAACTATGAATTTTTAGAAAAATTTTCCCCTTTTATAATAGAAAATGGTGGGGATCTCCCTCCAAAGTTTTTAGACAACCGTTTAAAAGAATCTATAGATATAGAACTACTTAAGGCTGCTAAAGCATTTAATGTTTCTAATGGTATTATAAAGGCAGATATTGTAATTCATAATAATAAGGTCTACATAATAGAAGTAGCTTTAAGATTATCAGGGGGGCACTTATCTTCTTTAGAAATACCCATAAATACTGGTATAGATTTTCTAAAATATGCGATCTTACTTGCCTTAAATATTAAGAATATTGATCCTGAGGATCTTAAATATAGGTCGATTCAGTATGTATCTCTAAGGTATATATTCCCACATAAAAAAGGTATAATAAAAGAAATATCATTTCCTAATTTTATAAAAGATAATCCATTAATTAAAAGCTATGGGCTTTACTATACTTGTGGAGATAAAGCCTTATATCCAGTAAAAAATCATACAGAAAGGCTAGGATATTTTATAGTAAGTACAGATAAGCAAGATACAATAAATGAGTTAATTGATAAAATATATAAAAATTTTAAATTAAAGATAGAATAGCTTATGGCAAATGCTTATATAATTTTACATCATAATCTGACATTTTCATCTATTCCAACTAGACACTATAGATATATTATTAATAATGTATATTCATCTTTATTATCTATTGCAGAAACATTTCCATTAGGTGTAGAATTTAATGGACAAACTTTAGATATAATAGCTAAAGATTTTCCTCACTATCTAGAAAGCTTAAAGAATTCTATAATAAACGGCTATACTGAATTGATTGGATCAAGTTACTCACAGGCTATATTTCCATTAATTCCTGCGAGGGTAAATCTATGGAACTTAGAATTTGGTCTTAATACTTATCAAAATCTTTTGAATTCTAAGCCTCAAATTGCCTTATTAAACGAGCAAGTATATTCTGAAGGGATACTTCAACTATATAAAGATCTAAACTATAAGGCTATAATATTTGATTGGATGAATGCAATTAAAGACAACAATTGGCCTTTATCATACAGATTTGCTCCTGTATATCATAGTAAGGCTAATATATATATCTTATGGAGTGATTGCATATTATTCCAAAAATTTCAGCGCACTGTATGGGGTGAACTAGATATTGATGAGTGGATAGAATTTATAACATATTTAATAGAAAATGCACTAAAATTAGGAATTAAAGATGATGACATAAACTTATGTATATATGCTTCAGATGCTGAAGTATTTGACTATAAACCACAAAGTATAGGTACTATATCATATAAAAATGGTCAGATAGAAAAAATATTTAAATTGCTTTCAATATTAAAAGATAAGCTATCTTTTAATATAAAACTTCCATCTAAAATATTAAAAAATAAATATAAAAAAAGACAAATTAATTACATTACTACAACTTCATATCCAACTAGAACTAAAAAACAAGACAAATATAATATAACTAGATGGGCTGTAACAGGTAGAGAAGCTACTAGAATGAATACTCAATGTCATCAATTACTTTCCTTAATTGATAGACTAAATGATACTTCCATTGATAAAGATGAACTTAATAAGTTAAAAAAAGAATTAGTAATACTTTGGGGAAGTGATTTTAGAACTCATACAATAGATGAAAAATTTGAGTTCTTTAGACATAAAATAGGAGCAGCTATATATAGAGCAAATGAGTTACTTAGAAGATATAAGAGTAATAGACATAAAAAACTAAATATAAAAAATGACGATGATAAATGGTTAACTTTTAATAATAAACTATGTAAAAAAAACTATATAAAGATTAGTGGTAGAAGGTTAATTGTAAATTATCAAAATAAGCAATTAGTATTATTATTAAATAAGGGGCTGGCTATAGATAGCTTTATAGATAAAGATATTTCTTCCAAACCTCTAATAGGTACTATCCCACATGGATATTTTAACAACATATCGTTGGGATCAGACTTCTTTTCAGGTCATTTTATCCTACTAACTAATGAAGGCAAACAAATCTCGGATTTATCTTTATCAATAGATGAGTTTGAAATATTAAAAACATCTAAAAAGTTATCTATAAGAAACAAGATTCCACAATTATTACCTAATCTTGAGATAATAAAAACGATCTCTTTAACTAAAGATGGTTTAACTATAGGTTATAACTTGTATGCAAAAGACCTTAGACCTGCATCGCTTAGATTAGGTATAATTACCATATTACCTAATACATTTGATCTAAGTTCTCTATTTTTTAAAACTCATCAGGGTGGATTTAAACAGGAGTCTTTCTATCTAAAAGGTAAAAAACTTTTACAAGATCAACCAGTAAATCACATTGTAACGTCGAGACATTGTTTGGGTTTTAGTGAGTCAACTCTAACAATTGGGGATAAAGATAAAGAGATAGAAATAATAACAGATCCAACTCAACTGTATTGTGTACCTCTATTTCACTTTGAAGAAATAGACACACCTGTAAGGGAAATCAATAGTCTAGACTACTTTTGCAGAGTATACTTTACAATATGTGAAAGAGATGATGTAGCACAAGTATTTTGGAAAGGTCCTATATCTATCGATTTTTTAGTTAAGACAAGAGATATTAAGACTAAAAATTATACTCCTATTAATAAAACTAATAAACAAAAATTATAGATATAGAGAGATATAGAGAAAAATTTCATAAGATATTCTATTATGCATAATAGGGATAACTATAGTGCATAATGTCTCTTCTAGGGCAGGAACTAAAATTTTAATCTACAAGAGGTTGGATAATGACCACACCTTATTTAGTATATCCTTGTCCTCTTAAAACACAAAGCGTCTTTTATCTTCCATAATCTAGGATCTTAAGATACTATTCTCTATAGCCTTTATTATGAGCCTAATCTGTACCCAGATACCCTATATCTTGACCTAATAATTCCAGGTCTACATTACCTGCAAACTAATACTAATCCCTTCCTTATTTCTTCTACCAATTCCTTTCTATACCTCAGATCTAAAATACATTGGACTTTTATAAAAAGCTATCTTCACCACCTTTAACGGTTCTATCTGCATAAGGCCTATTAAGCTTTTTCTCTAACAGTTTCTATTTGATCATATGTATTCTAAAATACTTAAAAAGCCATTGGCTAAATTAGCTTTTTAAGGGCTGACTTAACTGGATAAACTCCATAACAAGATGCTTTTAACCCTTTTCTTTTTCTTCCTTTATGGCTTACAAACCTACCTTGGGCTTAAACTCTGCGTCATATTTTTTTATCACTGCTCTCTATAGTTTTCCACTTTGAAGCGAATTATATAGCCTATCCAAGCAATAAAAGATATTTCTTTTATATAGAATATATTCGTTTTTCATATTCAATAATGTCTTCAGTTCTTAAAA
>CAZODM010000006.1:0-37799 GCA_964578585.1 uncultured Desulfobacterales bacterium
GTACTGTAGCTATAAAATCGATTTCACCACGTTCTTCATCAATGACTGGTTTTTTGATTATTGAAAAATACCTTTCACCTATTCCTTCACAATACTTATGCCAATGAGCTGTGACAATTTCTTTCTTTCTAAGGGCTTCTTTTTCTAACTTTTCACATAGATCAATATCTATAAGACAAGATAATTCTGGATAGATATAAGCCAGTTCCCTAGTAGTTTTACCAGAGTAATCACCAGTAATATTAAATGTATCAATCGTAGCTTGATTGGCTAAAAGCCATCTGCCCTCTCTATCTTTTAAAACTATAATTTCAGGTATAATATTTAAGATGTTAAAATATAGTTCATGCCTAATTGGCATAGAAGAAATACCATCGTAGCTACCAGAAAATAATAGTCTATTCTTATGAATAATTATCACATAGTAACATTTTCTATTAACTCTTATGGCCTTAATAGATAGATATATAGTCTTTTTTTGTCCTTTTATATTAGGGATATTTGTCATCCAAGTAATTCCTTTTCTTAAGGAAAAGAGATTTCTTATGGCAGAAAAGAATATAAAGATTGTAGAAGGAATGATTTTATTTATATATATCCCAATAACCTTTTCTTTTTTTTTATTTATAATATCTGCAGCTTTTTGATTAATATATATTATTTTACCATTACAATCTAATATACATATACCATCGCTTAAAGTCTCTAGATATATTCTAAGTAATAGATCCAACTCTGCTGGAGAAGACTGTGAGACATCCATCCATAGCCCCCTTACAATCTATAAAAACTCATTTAGCTAATTAATTATCTTCAGTTTAATTATTGGATCATTTCATTTTCCAAAGAAATTGTCAATAGTTTATCTATAACTTTCTTCAATTCCTCAAATTTATATGGTTTAGTAACAAATGCACAAAAGCCATATTCTTTATATTTAACAAATATAGGATCATTAGAATAACCACTTGATGCAACAGCTTTAATATTTTTATCTATTTGCTTAAGAAATTTTATTGCCTCAATGCCTCCCATACCCCCTCGTATAGTTAAATCCATTATTACAATATCAAAGGGCTTACCAGCAGTTATAGCTTTTTTATATATATCAATTAATTCTTGTCCATTTTTTACTGTGGATACAGAATATCCCATAGTTCTGATCATATGTTTACAAACATCTAACACCATATCTTCATCATCCATTATAAGTATTTTCGCATCTTTTTTAGTAAGTAGGTTATTAATATTTTTATTATTTTCAATAAATTGATTAGAATCGATCTCTTTATCAGTAGCTGGAAGATAAATAGTAAACTTTGTTCCTTTGTCTAAAATTGAATCAACTTCTATATGTCCATCATGTCGTTTAATTATAGAATATACAATAGCTAATCCTAAACCATTACCCTGAGACTTGGTAGTAAAGTAAGGATCAAAAATTCTATCTATATGTTCAGGTGGAATTCCTATACCTTCATCTTGAATAATTATTTTTATATATTTGCCTGGTGATAAAAATGGAAAATTTTTAGAATCAATTATAGTATTTTTAGCTTTAATTATTACTTTTCCACCTTTAGGCATAGCTTGATTAGCATTGATAATTAAATTATTGATTACTTGATTAAACTGACTAATATCAACATCAACAGGCCATAGATTAGTATCTATATCAAATTCGTAAGTTACTTTGGAACCATGTAAAGAAAATCTTACTGTATCCTTTAAGATATTAGCAATAGAAGTTGTACTTTTTACAGGTGCTCCACCTTTTGAAAATATTAGTAATTGTTGTGTAAGTTCTCTAGCTTGTATAGATGCAGCTTCTGCAGCATCAAGTCTCTCAATAAGTTTATAATTATTATTAGCAAATAATTTAGCTAATGATATATTACCTAATATTCCGGTTAATATATTATTAAAATCGTGAGCTATACCTCCAGCTAATATAGATATAGATTCTAATTTTTGTGATCTTAATTGTTCTTCTTCTAATCGTTTTCTATCAGTTATATCAGTTATAACTATTACTACACCTATAATTTTATTACTACTAGATAATATAGGTGCGCACGTGATATTTACATAATGTAAATTATTTCTATAATCTTTGATGTTAAATGTATATGGTAATTTTATAACCGTTTTATTATTAATTACTTTTGAAGCTATATCAATTAATGACATATTAGTTGTAGTTATATTATTAAATATAGATATATTAGTTATATGTTTACCTTTTAATTGATTTATAGAGTAACCTATTAACTCTTCTGCTCTAGAGTTAACAAATAGAATTTCTCCTTTAGTATTAATGGTAATAATCATATCAGCTATAGAATTTAAAATTATTGATAATTTTTCTTTTTCTTCCAGTAATAATTTTTTTGTTTCAGTAAGATTAATAATAGTTGCTTTAAGTTGATAAAGCATTGTTTTAAATGTTTTAGCAAATTCTCCTATTTCATCATGTGAGTCTATATTAATATTTACATCAAAGTTACCTTTTGTTATTTCTTCTGATATCTTTTTTAATTCATTTATGGGTTTTGTAATATAATTAGATATTATACAAGAAAATAATATAACTACTGTAGCTCCAACTAAAGATATAATTAGTATATTATATACTAAATACTTAAATTTTTTATGTAATTGAATTAAAGAATAACCTAATTCTACATAACCAACAATTCTTCTATTGATATAAATTGGAACAAATACTTTATATAATTCATATTTGTTGTTATATATTATGTAATATCTCTTTTGTCTTAAATTTATTAAGATATTTTTTAAATTTATATGTTTCTTAATATGTCTAATATTAGTATCTATTAGTGTATTACCATCTATATCTTTAATGCTAATATATTTAATATTATGTCTATTTTTTAGAAATTCAATATAATTAAATAAAGAGATGTAATTATTTACAATAAAAGCTTGCGTTGCATGATCAGCTATTATCTGTGCAAATGTTAGACTATCTTGTTTAATTTCATCGTTTAGAATTGACTTTTCTTTGTAAATAGAAAAAAATACCAAACAGCTAGTTATAATCAATACTATGAAACTAAATGATAATATTATCTTTGTTTTAATTTGCATCTTTGTAAGTCCATTATATATAAGTTCATTATATAAATTATGATTTATATATTTAATTATATAATCTATTAGAACTCAAATTGAAATGTGCTGTTTGTGTCCTTGTTATACCTCTCCTAAATATTATGCCTTGCGGAATATGGTATTTATTAATCAATTTTTTTATAATAGAAAGATCTTGTTTATTAGGTTTAATAAAACCTCTCCACTTTATATAAAAAAATATCCTTGAGTTATTCCTATTTTTAGGATTAAGAGTTAGTATTGCTTTTGTAAAAAGACTTTTTATTTTGGTAGGAGTATTAGAAGTAGCAGAAAAGAACCAATTAGGTAATTTTATAGTAGGTGCAATAATACGTAAGTCATCTTTAAAATTAAATATCTTAGTTATTATTGGATAATTCTGACATATTACACCTGCATCAAACTCTCCTAAATAAACAGCTAATGCATTATATCTACATGTAGGTCCAAAATCAAAATGCTTAAGATCTTTTATCGGATCTATACCATTCTTTTTTAATGTAATATATGCTGCAAAATACTTTTGAGTACTTAAAGGAGTGCCAAAAATAAAGGTCTTATTCTTTAAGTCCTTAATTGTTTTGATATCACTATTTACACGAGTAACAATCCAACCAAATTCTGTTGGTGTACCATTACTACCTACTGCTATAGCTAATGGTAGTAATTTAACTGAATATAGACTATGATTTAATACATACAAAGCATAAGATTGCAATAGTACAAAATCACAGTTTTTAACTATTTTTTCAAATGATCCTACACTGTTAACTATTTTAAGTTTGACTTTATAATGCGTAACTTTTGATAAATAATTTGCTAATGGTTGAAATATTTTCAACGTAACAATAGGAGACCAACAGGGTTCTATACCAATTGTTATAGTAGATATCTTATTGGAATCATTTTGTATTTTAGTATTTCCTTTAGAGATTAGCTTAATTGAAGTTTGTTTTGGGTTTGATATGGATTTTTTTTGATTATTACATGCGTATAAACTAAAAGAAATAATAAATATAAATAATAAAAAATAGTTACCCCATCTAAAAATTAATTTATTTAATAGTTTCAAATAGTTAGCGGTAGTAGTAAATATTGTTATTAAGTTATAGCGCTGCATGATACAATATATCTCGCCATTTGTGTAAGATATATTAAAAGATTTCTATCAATATTTTTATTATTTTTCAAGATTATAAATATATTATTAGTATATATCGGATAAATATTAATTAAGTTAATTCAGGATAATTTTAGTAATTATAATAGGTTAGAGTAGTTATCAGTATTTTATTGTATTTTATTTTTTATAAATTTATACCAATCTACAGGTATTCTTACAATTGTTCCAGCTTTGTTTTTAAATAATATATAATTATTTTTGACTCCAAATAGAAATAACTTTTTAGTTAGTAAAACATCTTGTTTACAGTAAGAAATAATTTTATCTATTTTACCTTCTTTCCACCATTTTAATGCAATAAGTCCATTAGCAATCTTTTTAGCATTAAGTGTAACAGAAGCAAGATGATCTAAAGAAAGCCTGTAACCTAAATACGAATAAACATCCTCCAATATATCAAGTGTTGATAAAGAATATAAATTATAATCTGTATATACACTTAACACATTATAATCAAATTTTTTAATATTAAATCCAACTATTAAATCTAATTGTTTTAAATGATTAAATAGATTACTTAAATCCTTTTCTCTAAATACCAAAAAATCATCTACTAAAGAACTGTAAAGTACACAACAACTAACTTTCATTAAATGCGCTTTATGCCAACCACCTACCTCTTGAGCAGAATATTGAGTCTCAATATCTAATACACCATACTTTAGTTGTTTTAATGAGCTAGTTAAATCTTTGTTTAGTTCTTTAGAATAAACTTCACAATTATGATTTATTTTTAGTTTATCTTTAGTATTAAGACTATTAGTATTTAATGAAACACTTAAACCTTTATTATACAAACTTGTTATTTTTTCGTTACTTATTAGAAATCTTAGTAAAGTTATAGCTCCCTCTTTATCTATTGGACGGTTACCTGCCCCACACTTAGGTGAGTGAACACAACTAGGACATCCATTTTTACAAGGACAAGAAGATATCATTCTAAGGGTAGCTGACAATATATCCCCTATCTTCTTAAAAGCCTCCTCACAAAGCCCCGCTCCACCAGAGACACCATCATATACAAAGACGGCACTCTCTTTTATCTGGTCATGAAAAGGTGTTGAAATCCCACCTAAATCATTCCTATCTGCTAAAACAAATAATGGAAGTGTCGCAATAATTGCATGTTCTATAGCATGAATAGAACCCATAAAATGTAGTCTACTTTCTATAATCTTCTCTTCTAACCAAGGTGGGACTTTTATCCAAAATCCCTGAGTCTCAAATACAACAGGAGGGAGATCTAAATCATAAATCCCAAGAAGCCTTTGGCCTGCTACAGACCTTTTTTCATATCCTATTACCTTATCGACAATTTTTAGACGACCAAAACCAACTTTTAGGTTACCTAGTTCTTTATAGGCAATTTCCTCAATTATACTAGTGGACTTTCTTCCTCTATAACGCGTAAAATAATTTACTTTTTTGGCTATAGCCAATATTATATGACGATCTATGTCTATATCTTCTATTATATAACTCGTGCCTGCATGTAAATATAAGGCACCAGGATGTGCCTCTTTAAATGCCCTTATGCCATCTATGTCTCCAATAATTTCACCTGTCCTACTATCTATAATAGTATACTTTTTACCAGTGCCTCTTATATCTACATCACGCTCTGGAGCCTTTTTAGAAGCATATAAAAATTGTCCATCAGCACTTCTTAATAACTCAGCTTTGGCTTCAAGGGCTGATATCTGCCTTTTTATTGCATTATCTTTAAAGAAATCTTCCCTTTCGTTAATAGGAATCTCCTTTGCAGCACAGACAAGATGTGACCTCATTACAGAAGGATTAAAAGGATTTATTACAGCACTTTCTACCTTAGGAGGAATCAACTCCCTTGGATGCCTCATGAAATATTGATCAAGCGCATCCTGACAAGCAATGAGTATAAGGGCACAATCTTGTGCCTTTCTACCTGCCCTACCCCACCGTTGCCAACAAGCCATTTGTGTGCCTGGATAACCAACTAATATAGATACATCAATACCACCAATATCTATCCCTAATTCCAAAGCACTGGTTGAGATAACAGCCAATAGACGGCCTTCACTAAGCTCTCTCTCTATCTTTCTTCTCTCTTGTGGTAAAAATCCTGCTCTATAGGCACTTATTTTATCTTTATACTTAGGGCATGCACTTTGTGCCCATAGAGAAATAAGCTCCGTCATCTTTCTAGAATTTGTATAAATAATAGTCTTAAGCCCTCTAGAAAGCGCTGCCTTTAAAAGTAATATTGCCAACTTACTAGCATTTTCATCCGGTGGATTCATAAGCACAATATGACGTCTTGGCTGAGGAGCTCCTGATTCACTAATTTCTAAAAGCGGCTCATCTATTAACTTTGTGGCGAGTTCTTTTGGATTTCCTATTGTAGCAGAACAAAGACAAAAGGTAGGCTTTGAACCATATAAACTTGCTATTCTTTTTAGCCTCTTAAACACCCAAGACATATGAGAGCCAAATATTCCTCTATAAATATGAAGCTCATCTACTACTATGTAGGATAAATTCGCCCAAAGCGGCTGCCATAATCTATGGTGGGGCAAAAGGGATAGATGTAGCATATCGGGGTTAGTAAAAATTACATTTGGGATATTGGATCTTATCTTCCTGCGTCTATAAGCACTAGTATCTCCATCATATATCTCTGCTGTGATCTTGGAGAGTTTAACCATGTCTAATAACTTATAAAAAGCCCTTAGTTGATCTTGAGACAAAGCCTTTAAGGGAAAAAGATATATAGAGGTTGATTTTGGATTTTTAGAAAGCTTAGTTAAGATAACCGAATTATATACAAGACTCTTACCACTTGCAGTAGGCGTAGATATTACAACATTTTCTCCCCTTAATAAGGCCTCTATAGCTTGCGTCTGATGACTATATAAATTTACGTTTAATCCATCTATACATCTTTTTATATGGGTGAAATTATTTATCTTTAACTCTCTATACTTAGCAGGACTTTCAGGTAATACCTCATAGTGAGAGATTGAAGATGCCAAAGTTGAAGAAAGTAGCTTATTAATAAAATCTCTGACTCTAGAATTTGAAATAGACACCTTGCAATTATGTAACTTTTAACGCTTCAAAACGAAGTGAAGTCTTTTTAACTGCTACATAAAAAGACTTATCTAATGAGGAACAAAAACTAATATCTTCTTTACAGCCAATTGCCAATAGTCTTTTACCATGGCAGCAATTTTTAAGCAAGTAACTCGGATCTTCTAAGTAATCTCTATACAGTTGTCTACTGCACATAGCTTGATCATTTGCTAACTGAATATCTACTCCTAATATACTTAACCCCTCTATAATTGCTCCTGCACCAAATGAGTCTTCTAGAGAAAATCCCCCCTTCCATCCAGAACAAAGAATAAATACTACTTCTTTCCCTTTATTAAATAGATAGTCACAAATTGCCATGCGATTTCTTAAACACCCACAAATTACCTCCCTTACATTAGAGACTAAAGATATAGCACGTGTACCATTTGTTGTGGTCATAAGGACAATTTTGTCTTTAATATTTACATTAAATAGCTTTACAGGAGAATTACCCTCATCAAAACCTTCTATCATCTTTCCATCTCGTTCACCAAGACAAAATATATCTTCTCTTCTATATCTTAGTAGAAGATGCTCAAGTTCATCTCTAAGCGCTGAAACACTGGGGAAAACCTTTACATACCTTGCACCAAGTTCTATAGCAGTAGTAATTGTAGTAGTAGCTCTAAGTATGTCTAAGACCACGACTGTATTAGGAGTTGGCAAAAACTTTTTAGATAAGCTTAACTCTTCAGGAGTAAAAAATACATATAATTTCATCTTATCATACTTCTATCAATTCCTGAGGACTAAGAGTGAGTCTCTCTGCTCCTTTTTCTGTAATAAGATAGGTGTCTTCTATCCCAATTAATCCTATATCAGGAATGCAAACTTTTGGTTCAATAGCAACTACCATAGACTCTTTTAAGATCATCTTATTACCCTTAGATATAAAGGGATACTCATCTAATTCTATACCAAGTCCATGACCTATGAACCTAACTTGGTTACCTAATGGACCCATAAAATATTTCTCTACTCCAATCTTTTCTGCCTCTTTAAAAGAGAAATCATATAGTTGTCCACATAAGGTCCCTGGCTTAAGAAGCAACTCAATCTTTTTGTGTAATTCAACTATCCAATTAAAATAATACTTAATCTTATCAGAGGCCTTACCTAACACAAACATCCTACTTTGATCACATAGATATCCATTTACCCATCCACCAAAATCTACAAGTATTGGCTCGCCTTTTGATATTCGCCTTCTCGAAGCAGATACCCCATAGGCAGGTCCAAGTCCCACACCTCCTGCAGGAGTAAGTGTCCAAGAAGCTACATTACCACTAGAACCAGCGAGCACCTGTCCGAATAAAAGTTCTTGATTCCAAGCCCTCATTCTAAAAAATCCAGGATGTCCCTTTTTTTGAAGTTCACCACAGATAAAAGAATGGAGTTCTAATTCAGAAATACCTTCCCTAAGTACACTAGGTACCTTGTCTATTACTTCCTTTATTTGTACACAAGAGGCCTTTATCTGATTTATCTCCCATTTAGACTTTACTGCCCTCAGCTGTCTTATTAATTCTGAAATATCTAAAAATTTGGCCTTAGGCCACAATTTTTTATATATAAAAAAGTGCTTAGCTGGCATTGTATCTAGTTCTAGACCAATAGTTAGTGCCTTATCTAAGGAAAACCTTCTAAGAAAATCTGGCAACTTACTAAAACTAGGCAGATGGTACTTTTTATCAAGTGAGCTTTCCAAAAGCGCCCTTTCATATACACGCCAAACCAATAAAATAGGATCGCAATCCACTGGAATTAAAAGATGAGAATCTTGGACTGTACCAGAAAAATAATAAAGATCTGCATTTTGTCTTATAAGTGCAAGATCAATATTGTGTGATTTTAAAAGCCTTTTTAATCCATTAATCCTTGATGAAAGCTCACAACCTGTAATCTTTTCACCAATCATTCAAGATTCCCCTTAATATTTATGGGATTATTTCTACCCACACATCCTGCTTTTGCTTTACTGTACCTATAATTCCACTTTCCAAGATACCTGCCTCAAGCATCTTTACCCAAAGAGTATCTGCCTTTTCTTTATCTACACTTATTAAAAGCCCCCCAGATGTCTGAGCATCAAACATGAGATCTAATTTAGCTTTATCTATGCCGTCTTTGATCCTTACAGCAGAAGAACAAAATCTTTTATTTTCATAATCACCTTCAGGTATAATTCCCATCTGGGCCAGAGAAAGAGCCTCTTTTATATATGGTATCTTTGACGATTCTAAGGTTATTGTAACATTACTTGCTCTTGCCATCTCAAGACTATGACCAACCAGACCAAAACCAGTAATATCTGTTACAGCATTTACTCCAACCTCAAGCATAAGCTCACTTGCAGTCTTGTTTAGCTCCTTCATAACTTGGATCATCTTAGCTTCAACAGAACTATCAATAAGCTTCCCCTTTAACGCTGTTGCCAATATTCCTGTACCAATTGGTTTTGTAAGAATTATCTTATCCCCTGGTTTGGCTCCACTGTTAGTTAAAAATTTATCTGGATGAACAATCCCTGTTACACATAGTCCATATTTTGGCTCTTGATCTTCTACACTGTGTCCACCAACTAAAACAGCCCCAGCTTCATGAATCTTATCAAGCCCACCTTTTAATATCTGGGTAAGAATTTCTTTATCCATAGTCTTTATTGGGAAACATACTATATTTAAGGCAGTAAGAGGTTGAGCCCCAACCGCATAAATATCACTTAAGGAATTAGCCGCTGCAATTTGACCAAATTCATATGGATCATCCACAATAGGAGTAAAAAAATCTACAGACTGAACTATTGCAAGATCTTCTGACACCTTATATATACCCGCATCCGAAGAAGACTCTGTCCCTACCAACAGATTTGGATGGGTATTTAGTGTAAGTTGAGCCAAAATATCTTCTAGGTCACCCGGACCTATTTTAGCAGCTCAACCAGATGCCCTAACTTTCTGAGTAAGGCTACATAGCCTCTTTCTGTCATCTTGCATATATTCTTACCTTCTAAGAGATGCAATTAGTCGGGTTGGTTTTAAAAATGCATCGAGTGCATCGTTTATATCAAAAAACACTATATCTGATGCCTGCATAGCATCAAATGCTGCACCTTCTAATCCAATAATACATACACCAAGACATGCATTTTTAAGCATTAATACATCATTTCCACCATTTCCAAAGGTTGCACAATGGTAAGCACCTAACTCTTCTATAAATCTAAGCTTTTGTATATCACCTCTTGAAGATTCAAGACGGGCTGTATTGATACCAAATTCATTCAGATATGAAAGGGAAGCAATAGTGTTATTAGTATCTGCAGTTAGTATATAGATGTTAAAAATTTCAGCTAGTTTCTTAAGCCTCTCTTCTACCCCCTCAAGTAAAAGTCCATCCTTTGCAAGGGTACCGTTTAAGTCAAACACAAGATGTCTTATTTCGATCGACTTAAAATAAGGAATATCAAGCTTAAGAAATCTATCCATTTTTAAACTCCTTTAATAAACAGTTAGAAGTTAATTCATCTCTTCACCCATTTGGCCTTCTACCTTTGCAAAAAGTGCCTCCTTTATACGAGGAGGTAGGAAAAATACAGCAATATCAGCCACCTTTCTCATAGTAGAGATTATATCTTCTGGCCCCTTCCAATGCTCTCTTATAATATTTTCATCTGTTCTTAAAAACAGCCTTAAGATAGCAAGAGCAGCAAGATAGATATCATCTACTTGACCTAAAAAGGGGATCCAATCTGGTACTAAGTCCACAGGATTCAATATATAAGCAACTGTAGCAGCTAATATCGCTTTATCTGTAGCACTTACTCTAGGATCCCTTAGTAAATCAATAAATAGGGTAATAATCTTGGGTATAAGTTTTATGTAGTCCTTAAGTTGTTTTTTAAGTACAGGCATCTTTTTATCTTCCATTTTATATCCCCTTTTAAGATTGTCTTTGATATTTAATTTAGACTATAATCATAAATCATTTTCTTGTAACAATAAAATGAAATATTCATAAAAATCAATAAATCATAATTGCTTGCCTTGTTTTATATATCATCTTAAGATAAAGGCGTATAGCACTGCAAAATAAGATAAGAAAGGAGCTCTATACCTAAAATGATAAAACGTTATTCTAGAGAAAAGATGGCAACCATTTGGACAGAAGAAAATAAATATAAGACTTGGCTTCAGGTAGAAATATTAGTAGCTGAAGCTTGGGCAGAACTAGGAGTTATACCCAAAGAAGCTGCAGAAGAAATAAAAGAAAAAGCAAATTTTAATCCTGAAAGAATACTAGAAATAGAAAAGGAAACAAGACATGACGTCATAGCATTTCTTACAAACGTTGCAGAATATGTTGGTCCAAGTGCTAGATATCTACATTGGGGAATGACATCTTCTGATATGTTAGATACTGCCATGGCACTTAGGATGAAAAGTGCTATGGAGATTATCATAGAAGACGTAAGTGCTCTAATGGATGTTATTAAAAAAAGGGCAATTGAACATAAATATACTGTTATGATAGGTAGATCTCATGGGATTCATGCAGAGCCTATTACATTTGGGCATAAATTAGCTATTTGGTATGATGAGATGAAACGCAACAAAGATAGGCTCTTACACGCACTTGATACCATATCTTATGGCAAAATATCCGGAGCTGTTGGAACCTTTGCTCATATTGATCCTAGGGTTGAAGAATATGTATGTAAAAAGCTTGGATTAAAACCTGCTCCTGCCTCTAATCAAATTATACAAAGAGACAGATATGCAGAAGTTTTTTGTTCACTTGCAATACTTGCTAGCTCTGTAGAAAAAATAGCTACAGAAATAAGACATCTACAAAGGACTGAAGTGCTCGAGGCAGAAGAATATTTTCATCCTGGCCAAAAAGGCTCTTCTGCAATGCCTCATAAAAGGAATCCTATACTTTCAGAAAACTTATGTGGACTTGCAAGATTAGTACGTTCCTATGCCCTGCCTGCACTTGAAAACGTAGCTCTATGGCATGAACGAGATATAAGTCACTCATCAGTCGAAAGAGTTATAGCACCAGATGCATTTATTGCTGCAGATTTTATGTTGGCCAGACTTACTAGGGTTTTAGATAAATTAATTGTTTATCCAGAGAGGATGAAAAAGAATCTTAATCTCTTAAAAGGCCTTATATTCTCTCAACAAGTACTTTTAATACTTACTCAAAAAGGTGTTAGCAGAGAAGATGCATATAAAATTGTACAAAGACGAGCAATGGAAGTCTGGGAAGGAAAAGGTGAGTTTAAAGAGCGCCTATTGTTAGATGAAGATCTTAAAAAATATATGAGTAAAGAAGAAATAGAAGAGGTCTTTAATATAGACTATCATCTAAAACATATTGATACCATATTTAAAAGGGTCTTTGGTTCTTAACAGATAAACACACATAACAGGGGGAAGATTATGAAGGAACAGGTCCAAAAAGCACTAGATATGATTAGGCCTATGCTTCAAAGAGATGGTGGAGATGTAGAGCTTGTGGATGTAAATGAAGACACAGGCATTGTAAAAGTACGATTGACAGGTGCATGTAAGGGGTGTCCAATGAGTCAAATGACCCTTAAGGCAGGAATCGAAAGATATCTCAGAAGTGAAGTCCCTGGAGTTAGAGGGGTAGAGCCTGCTGATTAATTTTTATGGTATCTAAATTAATGGTGATAAGGGGTATTAGCCTTTATATTGGCAGCCCTGTATAATTGTTCAACAAGTATAAGACGACTCATATCATGGGTAAAGGTAAAACGTGATAGGCTTAGTTTGAGATCAGCTAAGTTTAGGATCTCATCTGCAAAACCATAAGCACCACCTATTATAAAAACTATATCTCTTATACCGCGTTGTTCAAGTTGTGTTAAAAAATTAGAAAAAGAGATAGAGTTGAATTCCTTTCCTCTTTCATCAAGAATGATTTTGTACTGAGCTGGGTTTTTACGTAAAATATTTTTTATAATTTGACATTCTTGTTCTTTTTTTAATAACTCATGATGTTTTTGTTTATATTTTACTTTTGGCTCTTTTAATTCTATAATTTTTATAGAAAAATATCTTTTAAGCCTCTTGACATAGTGCTCAATTCCTGTCTTTAACCATTCATGTTTAGTCTTACCAATCCAAAGGAGAGATATACGAAGCATGACAACAAACTCCGAAAACAAAAAGATGTTGAGGTTTCTACCTAAAGTAGATCAGGTATTAAACATCCTACAAGATGAAGCCCCTCACATTCTTAAACTAAAAGCAGCTAGATTGGCAATAGATGAAGTAAGAAAAAATATCCTCTCGGGAAAACTATCAGCCTCAAAACAAGAGCTAAAAGATTTAGTCCTCTCAAATGCTAAAAAACATCTAAACAGATTAAATAGACCAAGCCTTCGGCGAGTAATAAATGCTACAGGGGTTATTGTACATACAAACTTGGGACGATCTCTTTTACCAAAAGAAGCTATAGATAATATCATTGAGGTTTCAACAAGTTATTCTAATCTAGAATATAATCTTGATGCAGGCAAAAGGGGAATTAGATACTCTCATGTAGTTGAGCTACTTTGCGATCTAACAGGAGCTGAGTCAGCACTAGTAGTAAATAATAATGCAGCAGCAGTTCTCATCTCACTTGAAACCCTAGCAAAAAATAAAGAGGTGATAGTATCAAGAGGAGAGCTTGTTGAAATTGGAGGTTCATTTAGGATACCAGATGTTATGGCTAAAAGTGGTGCAATTCTTAGAGAGGTAGGAACTACAAATCGTACTCATCTTAAGGATTATAGAAATGCAATACATGAAAATACAGCAATGCTTTTAAAGGTACACCAAAGTAATTATAAAATACTTGGCTTTACAAAAGCTGTCGATATGGAAGAGTTAGTAGAGCTTGCTAAAGAATATGGTTTATATGTTATGGAAGATTTAGGTAGTGGTAATTTTGTCGACTTTTCGCAGTTTGGACTTGAATATGAACCTACAGTTCAAGAGGTAGTTAAAAAGGGGGTAGATGTTGTTACATTTAGTGGGGATAAGATGCTTGGAGGGCCTCAAGCAGGTATAATCCTTGGTAAAAAGGATATAATAGACAAGATCAAAATGAATCCCTTAAACAGGGCTGTTAGGATTGATAAACTAACTCTAGCAGCATTAGAAAGCGTCTTAAGAATATATTTAGAACCTGATAAAGCTATAAAACATATACCAACACTAAATACGATATGCCTTGATTTTGATGAGGTAAAGAAAAGGGCAAGAAGACTAGCAAGAGGGTTAAAAAGGATTATACCAAACTTTTTAGGGCTAAAAATTGTAGAGACAACGTCTAGGGTAGGAGGTGGTGCCCTTCCAATTTGTCCAATAAAAAGCCTTGCAGTGTCAATATATTACAAAGATGTACCCAAAGATACAAAAGTACCCAAAACTATTTCTGAACTTGAAAAAATACTTAGAAAAACCGATCCTCCAATTATAACAAGGATAGAAGAAGATGCTTTACTGTTTGATGTAAGAACTTTAATTGATAGAGATTATAAAGACATAATTAAAATATTAAAAACTATCTTTAATCTTTAAAGGTGATAGGGAAAATGTCTGATATTAAGTCAATTACTCAACTAGACAAACTAGATATTATATATTTTTTACCTAAATTAGAGACATGGTTAAAAGAAATTTTAAAGTTAAAAAAGATAGACTTTTTTACAACAAATAATGAAGAGGAACTTCTAAATTATTTAAATGAAATCATAGTTACAAAAAGAAACATAAAAAGGATTGAAGAAGCTATAAAGAATAATATAGGTTTTTGGGATAGGGCATCTAACAAAATCTTTATTCCTTTAACATTAAAAGATACATCTTATGCTCTCATCATTATATATGGTGTAGATAAGAGCGTTGGTCCTGAAGAAACAAATAGACTATTGCCAATTTTACAAAAGAATATTGTGCTTTATTTACACAATTATAAGTATAAACAAATATTCTGTAATTCAAACAAGATCCCAAGTTATATAGATACGATTTTAAAATATTTAAACACTAAAATAATAACAAAAAATTATATATTATATATTCAACTTAATAAATATGTTAAAGGAGTCACTTCAATATTTTCTAGCATATCTGATATTATAGAGCAATATAAACTGAATTATAAATTGATTGGAACATCTGATTATATAAGATGGTATACAATATACAATACAGAAAATATTAATGAAGTTATAAAAGCTATATCTATAGAAATATATAAAATATATAAAACTAATCTCTCTATAAGTGCTATACCTCTATTTGAGAATAAAAATTATATCTCTAAGGACAGATTTATTACAAATTTAATTGATAGTAATTATATCAAAGATGTATTAAATATAAATATAATTAACTATGAAAGTTTATATAAATTAAAACAGAAATTTAAATGTAAAGATTTAATTCACCTATTAAAATTAACTAATACAACTATAAAAAGGAAAAACTATATAATTGCTTGCTGTTTACTTCGTCAAGACATATCTTCTAATTATCAAGAAATAAGCCAATCTCTAGATCAGAAAAAATATAAATTTATATCTAACTCTGACAATAAAACCTTTTTTATTTTACAAAGATTAGAGGATAAATATCTTTCTTTACAAGATGAGATAGATAACTTTGCAAAAATACTTTCAAAATTTATCGAAAGCAAATTAATACAAAATATAGGTATATCTTTTAAGGGTCATGAATTTATTACTAAAAAGTTTTTACCCTTTTTGGCTTTTATGACCATGATACATGCTTATATGTTAGGTAAAAATCAAATGGCTATATATAACGATATAACTTTTAATGTAATAGGAGATCAGATTTTATCGTTTGGCGATATTATTAATACAATAAAATATTTTAAATTAGGATTAAAAATAAATCCAAACAATGCTAACTTATATAATAGCTTGGGTGTATGTCTAGCTGAATTAGAAAAGATTAATGAGGCACACAAAATGTTCTTACAAGCTGTAAGACTTAACCCTAATGACCCTATGACGCAATATAATCTTGCAGGTTCTTACATTCTTAAAAAAGACATTAAAAATGCTATTATAGCCCTAAAAAAGGCTCATCAATTAAAGCCTCAAGACGTCAACATGTCTATAAAAATAGCTTCACTTTTATTAAAAAATTCTAAATCTAAAGATGTCATAGCTATATTAGAGCCATTTATAAACAGCAATTGCAATTCTATCGCTATATATCAACTTCTAGCAAGGGCTTATATTGACCAACGGAAATGGAACAAAGCTAAGGAGTTATTAAAAAAGGCATTAAAAATCAAAGCATCAGATCCTGAAACACTAGCAATTTTAGCCTTAGGATATCTAGAATGTGCAAATGATCCTGCTACTGCTGTAAGATTTGTAAAACAAGCAGAGAAACAAATTGACTCTAATAATGACACATTAAAAGAACTTCTATATAAGATAAGGATAAAATTACAATCTCATAAATCTTATGATGTCTTAAGAACACTAATATAAAAAATATACTATCAAGCAATATGACTTCTTGACAAAACAAAAAAATACATGTTATCAAAATTAGATATCATAATTGTTTCTTATTAAATTCAGTTTTTTAAGCATGATTTATAAAAATTTTGACAAATTTAGCCGTAAAGTCATAAAATAGAACCAGTTTTTTATTTTTAAGTGTATATAAAGGTTAAAGGCCGCTATTAACAACCTAACAAACGGGAGAGTTAAACAATGAAAGAAGTAAGAATTCATGGTCGCGGCGGACAAGGAGGAGTTACCTCTGCAGAACTGGTCGCAATAGCAGCTATTGAGGAAGGCAGATACGCCCAAGCCTTTCCTAGCTTTGGTCCAGAAAGACGTGGAGCACCAGTTCAAGCCTTTATCCGGGTGAGTGACAAACCCATTAGAACTAGAGAAAAGGTCTATCATCCGGATATAGTAGTAGTGTTAGACTCCTCTTTGCCTGCTCTTGTAAATGTAGCAGAAGGTATTAAAGAGGATGGTATTATTGTATTAAATAGTGCCCATCCTGAAGACCAAATCCGTAAAGAATTTGGTCTAAAGACAAGACTTGCCCTTGTAGATGCAAATACTATTGCAAGGGAAGTTTTAGGCTTACCTATTACTAATACCACAATGCTTGGAGCACTTCTTAAAGCAACAGGAATAGTTGGAGTAGAGGCAGTTGAAGAGGCTCTTGAAAAACGATTTGGTAAATTAGCAGCAAAAAATAAAGATGCTATGAAAAGAGCTTACGAAGAAACTGTTATCTACGAAGCCAGCTAATTAACTTAATTTAAAATACTAGCTTAAAAGGAGCTGTAAAATGGCAAGAGTAGACGCCATAGTTGGCTGGAAGACAATAACTTTCGGCTGTCACATCTTTGAACCAGGCAATTCAGTGAAATTCCGCACAGGTGACTGGCGCTCTCAAAGACCAGTCTTAGATAAAGATAAGTGTATAAAGTGCGGTATGTGCTGGATTTATTGTCCAGATATGGCATATAACCAAACAGAAGATGGCTACTTCGAGGTAAATCTTGAATATTGTAAAGGCTGCGGTATATGTGCCAATGAATGCCCGAAGGATGCCATCACCATGGTCCCGGAGGAGGGATAAGTTATGGCCAAACGAATAGGAATTGAAGTATCAATAGCATTAGCTGAGGCGGTGAAACTATGTAATGTAGATGTAATTGCTGCATATCCTATCACCCCTCAGACTCATATTGTCGAGCATCTTTCAGAGTTAGTTGCAGATGGTACTCTAGATGCAGAGTTTGTACCTGTAGAATCCGAACACTCTGCTATGAGCTGCTGTTGTGGTTCTTCTGCAGCAGGTGCCCGTACCTTTACGGCTACAAGCTCTCAAGGACTCTCCTTGATGAGTGAGATCTTATATATTGCAGCACCAATGAGACTTCCAATTGTAATGGTGGTGGCAAATAGGGCACTTTCTGCTCCAATTAGTATCTGGAATGACCACCAAGATATAATGATCCAAAAGGATATTGGCTGGATCCAAACATTTGCAGAAAATGGTCAAGAGGCAGTAGATCTCTTAATCCATGCCTTTAGAGTTGCAGAAGATAGAAAGGTATCTCTACCCGCAATAGTTAATATGGATGGCTTTACCCTAAGCCACGTTATAGAACCAATAGAGATACCAGATCAAGAAGATGTAGATAAATTCTTACCTCCATTTAAACCAAAATATCGTTTAGATCCCAGAAAGCCCATTACTATGGGACCTGTTGGTATCCCTGAAATATATTTTGAATCAAAAATTGCTACAAATGAGGCTTTAAAAGCCTCAAAGAAAGTAATATTAAAGGCATGGAAGGAATTTGAAGAAATCTTTGGTAGAAAATATGAGCCTATTGATGCCTATCGAGCAGAAGATGCTGAAGTCTTACTAGTAACAATGGGAAGTCTATCTGAAACTGCTATGACAGCAGTTGATGTTATGAGAGATAAAGGAGAAAAAGTAGGACTTCTTAAGATAAGGCTTTGGAGACCTTTCCCAATACAAGAATTTAAAAAGGCTGTAGGAAAGACCCCGATTTTGGCAGTAATGGATAGGCACTTATCTCTTGGTGGAGTGTGTAGTCCTGTAGCATCTGAGTTAAGAAATCTTTATTACAAGGTCCCTGGAGCACCAAAGATCTTTGACTTTATTGCAGGCCTTGGTGGAAGAGATGTTACAGTAGAACACTTTGAAGAAATTGTAGATAAGGCTAAAAGCTTTGCTAAGAGGAAACCCAAAGACTACTATCATTACATCGGGGGGCGTGAAAAATGATACCTGAATTTGAAAAATTTAAAGGTTTTTCGGCAAAACACTTGCCCAAAGATGAACCATTAGCCCCGGGGCACAGAGCATGTCAGGGGTGTGGTGAAGTTCTTGCTATGAGAATGGTCATGAAGGCTTTGGGCAAGGATGTAATAGTATGTAATGCTACTGGATGTATGGAAATTATCTCCTCTCCATATCCATTTACATCCTGGCGAGTGCCGTGGATTCACATTGCATTTGAAAATGCTGCTGCTGTAGCTTCTGGTGTTGAATCTGCATATAAGGCACTAAGAAGAAAAGGAAAAATTTCAAAACGCCATGTAGACATTATAGCCTTTGCAGGAGATGGTGGTACAGCAGATATTGGGTTACAAGCTCTTTCTGGAGCTTTAGAAAGAGGGCATGACTTTGTTTATGTCTGCCTTGATAATGAGGCATACATGAATACAGGAATCCAGCGTTCAAGTTCAACCCCTTATGGAGCTGCCACTACTACAAGCCCTCCAGGTAAAGTTATACCAGGACAAGTTACGTGGAAGAAAAACGTAGCTGCAATTGCTGCTGCTCATGGAATTCCTTATGTAGCAACAGCTTCTCCTGCATACTTCCTAGATCTTATGAATAAGGCCAAAAAGGCTGCACTTGTTAACGGTCCTGCATATTTACATATTTATGCACCTTGCCCTACAGGATGGCGTTGCCCACCAGAAAAATCTATTGAAGTTGCAAAACTTGCTGTTGAGACAAAGATATTCCCTCTATACGAAGTAATAGAAGGTAAATACATTATAAGTAGAAAGATTACAAAACCCAAACCTGTAGAAGAATATCTAAAAACTCAAAGAAGATTTAGACACCTTACAGAGGAACAGATATCATATATACAAAGACGGGTTGATGCAGAATATGAGAGACTTCTTACTCTTGCAGAAATGACCTAATGAAAAAAGGACCGCCAATAGAGGCGGTCCTTTCTATTTTGGATTAAAGGAGAAGCAGCTAATATGCCAGTAGAGAGCATTGCAGTTGTTGGACTAGGATATGTAGGACTTCCGCTTGCCGTAGCATTTGGTAAAAAGATAGACACTATAGGGTTTGATATAGATGATAAAAAGATAGAGCGTCTTAAGAAATGTATAGATACAACTGGTGAGGTAGAAGAAAAAGATCTTAAAGAAGCGAAATTTTTAAAATTTACATCAGATGCATCTCTTTTAAAACAAGCCCAAATAATAATTGTTGCGGTTCCAACTCCTATTACTCAAACAAAATTGCCAGATCTATCCGCTATAAAATCAGCTACTAAAATAGTTGGACAAAATCTATCTAAAGATAGCATCATAGTATATGAATCTACAGTATATCCTGGAGTAACAGAAGAAATTTGTGTACCAATACTTGAAAAAGAGTCAGGTCTAAGATGTGGCAAGGATTTCTTTATTGGTTATTCACCAGAAAGAATAAATCCTGGAGATCCTGAACATAGACTAGAAAACATTGTAAAAGTAGTGGCAGCACAGGATGAAAAAACCCTCAATACTATAGCAGAGACCTATGAATTAGTTGTAAAGGCTGGCACCTATAAAGCAGAAAGTATAAAAGTAGCTGAGGCAGCCAAAGTTATAGAAAACACTCAAAGAGATTTAAATATTGCTTTAATGAACGAGCTAGCAATCATATTTAATAAACTGGGGATAGATACTAATGCAGTATTAAAGGCAGCTGGAACTAAATGGAATTTTTTAAAATTTACACCAGGGCTTGTAGGGGGACACTGCATAGGAGTAGACCCATACTACCTTACTTATAAGGCGCAACAGATTGGTTATCACCCAGAGGTAATCCTGGCAGGAAGAAGAATAAACGACTATATGGGAAGATATATCGCAGAAAGAACAGTTAAGGAATTAATCCATGCTAGGATTCAAGTGGAATCTGCTCGTGTTATTATACTAGGCTTTACCTTTAAGGAAAATTGTCCAGACATAAGAAACACTAGAGTTGTTGATATAATAGACGAATTACATGAATATGGAATTGAACCACTTGTACATGATCCAATTGCTGATCCTGATGAAGCAAAGCAGATATATGGTATAAGACTTTTAAAAGAACTACCTTCTTTTGTAGATGCTGCAATTATAGCTGTAAAACACAATGAATATATCATCCAAGGCCCTGAGATGATAAAAAGAATTTTGGCGCCTGATAAGGCCGTTGTTATAGATGTAAAAGCTATATTTAGAAAAGAAGACTTCGATTCTAAAAATATCCGATATTGGAGACTATAAGAAATCTTTAATCAAATTTTTTTATTTAATAGTACACCCCTTATAACATCTTTAAAAGCAGAATCTATTTTAAGAAGTTCTTCGGGTGGTATTTGACGTATCACTTTTCCTGTATTTTTATCAATAATTTTTACTACAGTTTCTTTAGTATCCCTATCTAATTGTAGTTCTATCTTTACATCTAATATATTCAACTTTTCATTTAGTTTTTTTATTAAAGAATTAAAATTATGCATTATGGTTAAATTAGCTTTATTATCAGCTTTATTATCAGAAGTTCGATCATTTCGATTATAATGTTTATTTATATCTATATTAGAAGACTGCTTTATACTAGATTTATTGAGAGAACTAGAAATAGAACTATTTATTACTGTTGTTTTTGTTGATACAACAGACATCTTAATAACCTCATTTACTAGGCTTCAGTACTAATATAATAAGAATCCTTCTTATGTAATCTATAACCTGATAAGGCCTTTTTATTTTTATTAATTTCAAGCATTTGTTTTTTAATATTATTTTTAACTGTTAATAATAGCTCATACAATTTAGACTCTTCTGCTATAAGATTTGCTAATCTTTTCTGCCATAGTTTTGCTGTTTCAACAGGCCTAATTTGTTGTTCAATTTCCTCTCTTAAATGTTCTAATAAAAATTGAATAACAGCACATTGTCTTTGTCTTCTTTCAGTCCAGTGTTTTAACTCATCTAAGCATTTTTCAGGATTAGTTGTAAGTTGATGTTTTAAATATCGTTGCCCCTTTTCAAAATCACTAAAGGCCTGTTCAAGTTTTTTTTCTAACTCTTCATCTGAGTTTAAAATATTATTTTGGATTATTGCATTCATCACTCTTATCCCCTTGTAGAAAATTTGTTTGGATAATACAAATTAGTATTGTTTGATTTATCAAAATTATAAGTTATAGTTGATGTGTTTACCTTTTGTTTGATGTCTTTAGTTTTATCACTTTGTTTAATAGAGTTATTATCTTCTGTCACCTTTTTCCATATAGTTCTAAGTTGTGCAATATATTTTATACTTTTTTCTATAACTGTTAAATCATTTGTTATATTTATTTTAGGTAACTCAGTTAACATTGTTGTATAAAGCCATCTTAAAAAAATTACTGTTTCATCATTAGCATCACCCTGTACAGATGCTAATAATTCAGTTATTATATCTATAACTTTGCTTAAAGATTCACCCCTTGTCTGAACATCATTATTCTTAATGGCTTCTCTAATTTTAAATAGTTGTTTAATCGCTTCATCGTATAATAAAAGGATTAATTTATATGGATCTGTAGTTAATACATGTGTTGTTTTATAGCATTTTACAGCGCTTTGATTCATAATGTGGATACTCCCTTAATATTTTAAGATTTGCTATGTCCAGATAATGAATTAAACTCAGTAGTTAAGTAACTAGATAAGTTCTGCATACTACTCATAAATTTATCTAAATCTGCAAAACGTCTAGCTAATATATCGTATCGCTTATTAAGCTGTTCTTCAGCAGTTTGAATCTGATTATCAATTCTATTGATTCTATCTTGAGTTGCATTCTTCTGTATAGCCAATAGACCTGATCCTGGTTGTGTCATTTCCCTTAATTGATCATTAACAATATCTCCAAATCCTTTGATGTTATTGTCAGGATCTCCTAAAAAAAATTTCTTAACATCATCATAATGCTCAGATATAGCCTGATCTAATTTTGTCTGATCTATTGTGATTGTACCATCTCTTTTTATCTCTAATCCAAGATCATATAGAGAATGGATACTACCTTTTACATTTACTTGAGTACTGAGCATGTCTATTAAACGGCTTTTAAGACTTCTAATTGTACCAACATTTGTTAATAATTCCGGTTTATTGTTTTCATCATATCCCGCCTCTTTATTGATTGTTTGAACAACTTTATTTACATTATCGACTAGATTTACTATAGACTGTTCTAAATTTTTATGGTCAGAATCAACACTTAAAGATGTTGAACCTGTACCTAATAAATTTAATGTTACTCCTCCAATAATATCTGTTATATCGTTATTAGAACTTCGTTGATAATTAATACCATCAACTGTTAATTGAGCATTTAAAGATGCACCATTTGCGCCCTGTATCTCTGTAAAAGTATATGTTGGAAGTTGTGTATCAATTGTTATTCTATTAGTTTCGCCTGTATTATTGGCTTTAAGTATTAATTGATATGGATTTAATGGATCACCATTATTAATAATTTCTGCTGTAACTCCAGGATTATTAGGATCATTATTTATAAGATCAGCAAGCCCTTGCAATGTAGTTTGATCAGGCACTGTAATACTAATTGTATCTCCATCTCCTACATGGTAGGCAAAAGTTTCATCCTGACCGGAATCATTTACCACGTTATCTTTTGATGAAAAAGACTGCCCTGCCCAAGTGCTAAAAGTTGCCAATTGATTTACTGTAATTGTATGATTACCTATAGGTGCTCCTTCTGTAGCCCTTGCTGAAAGTACAGAAGAATTACTTACATCCACATCTCTATTTAGAAATGTAGAATCCATACTTAGATTCATTGCTTGATTCTTTATATCTAGTAATGCCTTATCTAAATCATCAAAAGCAGCTAGTTGTTTCTTTAAAGTTGTCTTTTCATCTTTTAATCTATCAATTGGAACTTCATCTGCCTTTTTCATCTTGTCTAGGATATCTTGTAATTTAAGACCAGAACCTAAACCTAGTGCAGTTATATCACCTAACATTTTTGACCTCCTAATAAAAAAACAACTTTAAATCATCCTAGAGCAAGATGTATTCCTACTTAACTGCTTTATAAAAGTAAGAGAGCCGCTTTTAGAACATAAGTCCTAAAAGCGGCTCCAGATTATCTTATCCTTGTAACAATCTTAAGACATTTTGAGAAGATGCATTTGCCTGGGCAAGAGCAAAGGTACCAGCCTGTTCAAGGACTTGCATCTTGCTAAATACTGAAGACTCCTGAGCAAAGTCTACATCCATAATCTGAGAAACTGCTGCCTGTACATTGACTTGTGTAACAGTTAAGTTAGAGACAGTGCTTGTAAGCTGATTCTGTGTAGAACCAAGCTGTGCTTTAATAGCATTTAAAGCCTTTAACGCAGCATCCGCAATGGAAATGGCAAGTTGCGCTCCATCTTGACTTGTAACATCAATATTAGAGAGGGCATATTTATGCATACCCTCTAATTTAGTACCAGATACTCCACCATTGTTCTCTCCTAGTACTGAACCTGCCTTTAGTATACTACCAGATGCCAATGTTTGTGCATTTTGTATATAATTTGATCCTGAAGTAGTATAGTCTCTTTCAAGTACAGTACCTGCCTTTAGTAACACTCCACCTGTAGTATAGATATCATTTGTAAGTACAGTACCTGCTTTAAGTGTACTACCAGATGCAATAACAGAACCTTGAGCAAGAGTCATTGGAGCATTTGTGGTAATGTCATTAGAAATAGTAATATTTGCTCCAAGAGTTGAACCTGTATTAATTTCAGATGTATCTTTAAGTGTAGAACCCGTAGCCACTGTCATATCCTGAGTCAATGTTTTGTTTATTGTACTACCTAATGTAAAGCTACCACCAACTTTAGAGCCACCCAACAGATCTAAATTTGTAGTCGCTAAAGTAGAACCAGATTTTAGAGTCATATCAGAGTTAACATTCATATCAGCACCTAAGGTAATATTAGCGCCAACATAAGAACCTTGAGCAATCTGGCTATTAGCAGCAATAGTAGATCCGCCAAGTGCAATCATATCTGCTTGAAGTGTTACATCAGCATTTAAGGTTGCATCAGCATTTAAAACAGTACCTGCCTTAATTGTACCTTGAGCTGTTTGTATATCTGTAGTAACAAGTGTACCTGCTTTTAACACTGTACCTGACTTAAGCACTGTACCTGTTTTTAATAAACTTTGAGTATTTGTAGTGGTAGCATTAATTGTTGCTGTTCCACCAAGAACTGTATTTGCAGCAATGATTGAACCATTTCCTACTACAGAACCTGCTTTAATTAAGCTATCCTGAGTTGTGGTAATACTACCTGTAATATCTGTTCCCTTAAGTTCAAATCCTAATGTAGTACCTGCCGCAAAAGAAGAACCACTACCAACCAAACTTCCAGCAGTCAAAATCATATCAGAAGTAGTGGTGACATCACCTTTGATATCTACTTTACCAGTAATTGCAAGAGCAGCTCCCCCTGCCTTATCTGTCACCTGAATCTCATTAGCTGTAGTCTGATAGAGCTTTATATATCCAAAAGTAGACATATCGCTACCAGCTAATACTCCACCTGTATCACCTGTTACTTGTATAGCCCTTCCATCAGTAGAAGAAAGTATTAAATGTCCAGATGAATCAACACTTGCAATAACACCAGTTTCTGCAGTCTTTGCATTTATTGCTTTTACTAAGGAACCATCAGCATCATTTGCCTGAACAGTTATAGCTCCAATATTGACTCCATTTATAGAAAAATCAGATCCTGTAGTACCTGCTGCAATTGGATTTACACTTTTACTTTGGACTATTGCTTGAGCAGTAACTCCTGTCTTATCAGAGACTGCATTTATAGCATCTGCCAAAGCACCCATACCATTTGCTGCAGAGTTATTGTATTTAAGATCTACCGTATGGATATTAATATTTTTATTTTCAAGGTTCGAATAGATACTTAACTCTACCTTACCTCCAGAAGCATTTGTGAGTTTAAGGTCTGCAGTAGTAACATGTCCAATCTTATTGGACTGAGCAGCATCAATATTTAATGTAACAGTTTCTCCTGTAAAGGCTCCAATCTGGAACTTCTTGCCCATAAAACCACCATCTAACAATTTCATACCGTTGAAAGTAGTATTTTGGGCAATATCATCTAATTCAGCCATAAGTTTATCTATATCAGATTGGATTGCCTTTCTAGACTCTAGCGTTTGACCATCTTCTGCTGCCTGAACAGCTTTTGTTTTAATTGTGTTGACAATGTTAATAGCCTCGTTAAGAGCACCATCTGCAATTTGGATAATATTGATTCCATCATTGGCATTTCTAATAGCCTGACCAATTCCTAGTGCCTGGGATTTTAATATGTTTGCAATTGCAAGTCCTGAGGCATCATCTGCAGAAGAATTAATACGAAGACCTGTAGAAAGTCTTTCAAGAGCTTTACTTAAGGCATTGTCAGTCTTTTTTAAATTAGCATGAGCCCATAAAGCTGTAATATTAGTGTTAATCCTTAGAGACATAGTTTATCCTCCTTGATAAATTTTTTTGGCAATCCGTGCCAGCGTTTTTTAGTGTTTTAAGTAATCAAGTGAATATCAATAGTTAAGTTATGCTGCTAAGCATCTAAAAATATCACCCCCCTCTTTAAATTTTTTAAAATTTAAGCTATCTACTCCTTTCCAAAAATCAATTAATCTTTTCATATAATTCTTTAGTATTTGCTATTTATATCGGTAGGATATTTAAGAAAGCTTTAAAAATGTACTAATTCATAGAACTAATAAAAAATAGGGCAGATAACAAAAAAATATGATCATTAGAACATAAAATCCTGTATTAAAAAACAAAAAGGGCTATCAGCATTCTGCTTAATAGCCCTTATCATTCTCTATATTTAAAAAATGCTTCTTACTTGTTACATGTTCTTCTCTACTCTAACAGCACATACCTTATATTCAGGGGTATCCGCAAGTTCATCTCTTGCAGGGCTTGTAAGTTTATTTGTAAGAGTATCTGGGAAGTGGAATGACATAAAGACCTCACCCGGTTTCATCCTACCAGTTATTCTGGCTTCTAAAGTCAAACTATCTCTTCTAGATGTAACAGTAACCTGATCTCCATCAGAAATACCAAGTCTCTCAGCATCTTGACTATTTATCTCCAAATATTCATGGGGTAGCATCTTTAAAAGTCCCTCACACCTAGTAGTCATAGAACCATTATTGTAATGAAATAGCCTTCTTGCAGTTATAAGAATAAATGGATATTCACTATCTGGTTGTTCATAAGAAGGTATGTAAGGTATACAAGAGAGTTTTCCTTTTCCTCTTGGAAACCTGTCTTGATGAAGTACTTTAGTACCAGGAGAGCCTTTCTCTGTACATGGCCATGTAACCCCTTCTTTACTACATAGTCCTTTATATTCAACTCCTTTAAATACTGGACAAAGTTCTGATATCTCTTCCCATATCTCTGCTATATTCTTATAGTCCATATTATATCCCATGGCTTTGGAAATCATTGTAGTGATCTTCCAATCCTCTATAGCTTCACCTCTTGGCTCTATGATTTTGGGGAATCTTTTTATTCTTCTTTCTGCATTTGTAAATGTCCCCTCTTTTTCAAATACACAACATGCTGGCAAAACTACATGTGCTTCTTTAGCAGTCTCTGTCATAAATATATCTTGAACTACTACAAGCTCCATCATTTTAAAGGCACGTTTGATCCGATTTATATCGCCATGGGTCTTAAGTGGATCATAACCAATACAATACATACCTTTAAAATTACCCTTAAGAGCTTCATCATACATGACAGGTTCAGTAAACCCTTTTTCTTTAGGAACCTCTACACCCCATGCCTTAGAAAATTTCTGACGTACTTCATCACTATCAACAGGTTGATAGCCAGGATATACATAAGGTAACGCACCTAAATCACAAGAGCCCTGAACATTATTTTGTCCTCTCAAAGGACAGATTCCTGAAAGAGGCTTTCCAACATGTCCTGTTAATAAAGTAAGATTAGCAAGAGCCATAACACCATGAGTACCACCTCTATGTTCGGTAACACCAAGCCCATATAAGATAAGTGCATCTTTTGTCTTAGCATAAAGACGAGCTGCCTCTCTTATAATCTTTGCATCAACACCTGTTGCCTCTTCTACACTTTCAGGAGAAAAGTCTTTAATATACTCCCTTAATTCCTCAAAGCCTTCCGTCCTAGACTTAATAAAATTCTCATCTATTAGCCCTTCTTCTATAATGACATTTGCCATTGCATTTAAAACTAAAACATTAGTACCAGCCCTTAATCCAATCCAAAAATCTGCTACCTCTGCTAGAGTCGTCTTCCTAGGATCAATAACAATAAGCTTTGCTCCCTTAGAAAGAGCTTTTTTAATCTTTAACCCTACAACAGGATGCGCCTCTGGAGGATTAGCACCACATACTAATATAAGTCCTGTATCTTCAATCTCATCAAGACTATTTGTCGCTGCACCACTACCAAAGGCTACATTTAATCCTGCCACAGAGGGGGCATGACACACCCTAGCACAATTATCCACACTGTTTGTCTTTAATACAGCCCTTGCAAACTTCTGAGCAAGATAATTACTCTCATTCTCACACCTTGAAGATGCCAAAACCCCAACAGATTGGGAACCATATTTGGCAATAATATCTTTAAATCTATCTGCAATAAATGAAATAGCCTCTTCCCACGACACTTCTCTAAACTCTTCCTGTCTATCCTCTCTTAAAAGAGGATATAAAAGCCTATCCTCATGTTTTAAAAAGTCATACCCAAATCGTCCCTTAGGACATAGTAATCCATAATTGGGTGGATATTCTTCTGAAGATTTTATTTCTAATACAGCATTGTTTTTAACTACTAAATCTAAAGAACATCCAACACCACAGTAGGTGCATACACTTCTTGTTTTCTCCACTTGCTCTGGAAATATAGGAACCATAATAGCCTTTTTAGAAAGTGCACCAGTAGGACATGCATCTACACAAGAACCACATCCAACACAGTCTTGTGTAAACTTTATAGAAATATCTTCAATAAAACCTGTCTTATTGTCTCGAATTATAGAGAGAATTATAGCATCATAGTTACATGATCTTATGCATCTTTCACACCCAACACATTTATTAGCATCAATTAAAATAAATGGATGGGAGTCATCAGGTATATCTCTTCTTTTTGTTCTACCAATTTTAGATGGGATCTTATAATCTATACAAAATTCCCTAAACGTACACTTAGAAAGCCCTAAACATCCACATTGTAGGCATCTTTTTGCCTCTCTAAGAGCCATATCTTCACTAAAACCACGTGCAATTTCATCAAAATCATTAAGCCTTCTCTCTGCATTTCTATAAGGCATCGTTTCACTGAGCCTTATACTATAAGAGTCATAATTTTTCATATCTACATCTTCAAAACGTCTACCTTTGGTAAAATTAAACCTCGGCTCAGGTTTAAATACCTTATGACCTAATAAATACTCATGTATCGATTCAGCAGCTCTTCTTCCTGCAGCAACAGCCTGTATGACACTCCTTGGCCCAGTTACAACATCTCCACCAGCCCACACGCCATCTACATTTGTTTTCATAGTAGTAGGATGTGCTTTTATTGTACCTCTTGAAGAAAGATGTATCTTTGCCTCAAGCTCTCCATAATCTTGGAAACTTGCATCTCCAACTTGCCCTTGCGCATTTATAACAAGCTCTCCATCCCAAAATAGTTGAGATCCTGGCATTGGAACAGGTCTTCTTATACCTCTTTCATCAGGCTCACCTAAAATGGTCCTAGCCATTTCCACCTTTATCCTAGAACCATTTCTCTCTAATCTAATAGGCATAGCCATTAAGAAGAAATTTACACCTTCCCTTTCAGCTTCTTCTATATCCCTCTGATGAGCTGGAAGCTCAACCCTAGATCTTGGATATATAACTGTTACATCTTCTGCCCCAAGTCTTCTTGCACTTCTTGCAACATCTACTGCTACATCTCCCCCACCTACAACCAAAACTCTAGGTCCACATTCTTTTATCTTTCCTGCATTTACTTCACGTAAAAATTTAAGTGCATCATATGAAAGCTCTTCACCTTCAATCCCAAGACTCTTTTGTTTTGATAGGCCTGTAGCAATAAATATTGCTTCAAAACCATTTCTTCTTAAGTCTTCTAAAGTAAAATCTCTTCCCCACTTTTGATTTGTTCTAACATGAATACCTAGGTTGACAATCTGTTGAACTTCTTTATCAACAACCCTTTTTGATACTTTGTATCCTGGGAAGAAATAATAGACTGCTCCTCCTAGATGACTTTTAGCTTCAAAAATTGTAACATCATGCCCTAACTTCCTAAGATAATATGCACAAGAAAGCCCCGCAGGACCCCCTCCAATGATGGCAACTTTTTTACCTGTAGGAGAAGCAACTTGATCATCTTTAAAACCATGCTCCATTGCATAATCAGCAACAAAACGCTTTAGATGATTTATGGCAACAGGTTCATCTATTAAGATTCTTCTACAGCGTGTCTCACAAAATCTAGGACAAACTCTACCTACAATCGCAGGAAGTGGATTTCTTTCTTTTATAAGTTTAAGTGCGGCAATATATTCACCTTTTGCTATTAGATTAACATATCCTTGGACGTTTATTCCACCTGGACAAGTAAGATTACAAGGTGCTCTACAATCTCCATAATGAGCCTTTGCAAGGGATTCTAGTATCTTTTTCCTTTGTTCTTCAAGCTCTTTTGTATGTGTTTTTACTACAAGTTCTCTATCTATTTTTATATTACAAGATCTTTTAATACCTTCTCCTTCAATTTCTACTATACAAAGCCCACAGGGAGTTGAGGCTTCTTTTGCTCCAGGTAAATAACAAAGATGTGGTATATTAAATCCCTCTTTATTTAAAAACTCTAAAAGATTCTCTCCTTTTTGTGCAAATACAGTCTTATCATTAACTATAATTCTAACTTGGTTGTTACTACTCATAATATACCCTCCCTGTGGGATTAAAGACAAACAATCCCAATTTAAAAGATGTATCTAGTTTCTACCTTTAATAAAGGCCTATCTTCTAGATACATCTTTTATGTCCTACTTGACTAATTTCTATATATTTTATCTAAAGTTCAAGCCAAGACTCTGAAAATACTGTCTTACCCATTAAGACCCTTGTTGTCTTATAGTACTCAAGCTCCTTAGGACTCAATGTAGATGGATCTGGTTCATTACCATCCATAATATCATGCACAAGTTTTACAAGCTCTGGCCTTTCCCCATGGGCAAGCTCTACAAGTTCTTGATCATAGGTATCTAAAATAGCAGACCAGATACCGTATTTCATAAGCATTGCCATATAGGCACGATTTAAATAAGGCCTTTTGTCTGCAGAGACACCATTAGAGACATTTGAAAGACCAACTGTACTTTTAGCTCCAGGAGCAATTTCCTGAAGCATCCCCATAAACTCTATTCCACTCATAACTTGATCAGAACCTAAAGTGATAGGAGTACCAATTGGATCAACAAGTATCTTTTCATTTGGGATACCTGCTTCATTCATGCGCATAACAAGATCTACTGTCATGGCAGCACGTTCATTTGAATCTCTTGGCATCCCATCCACACCCCACAAAAGGGCTACAACATAACATCCAGCCTCAGCAGCAACAGGTATTAGTTTTTCCATCCTCTCTGGTTGAAGAGAAATAGAATTCATAATATGACGTTCAGGATGTTTTGCTGCCTTTATACCAGCAATTAATGCATCAGCATTGGTTGTATCTAGTGATAAAGGACAATCTGTAGTATCCTCAACTACCCTAACTATCCAAGGCATCAAATCTGTACCATCTTTTCTAGCTGGTCCAATGTTTAGATCTAAAAAATCTGCACCATCTGCAACTTCTTCATTTGCCATAAGCTGGATAGGACCAGGATCTCTAGCCCTCATTGCAGCTCCTGTTCTATTCCCCATAATGTTTATACTTTCAGCTATACAGTGGACATACATAGGCTTTAATCCCCTGACTATTTTCTATTTTTTTATATTTAAGAAGGCTGCCATTCTCTCAAAAATGCAGGGAGATGGCTCGCCTCTCTTGGCCCAATCTGAATGGTCCAATCTGGTAACTCTTCTTCAAGCTCACCCTTAAGTGAGGCAAGATACCCAGGTATTATCAGACACCTATGGGATACCTTATCTGCAATACCACACTTTTTTACAAAAGCAGCTATTAGATCTGCACTAAATTTACCTGCTGCCCAAGCGGTTAAAACAGAAAGTCCTTCTGTATCCTTTATAAGAAGCCAGGAAGGCACTTTGCTACCCTCAACTTCACCTGATACAATAAAATATGTAAGAGAAAAATTACAGGTGATAAGAACTGGTGAGTTCTCATCTGGACCATTGATAGGATAGATATCCTCCTGGACCACCATCGGTCTTTGAGGATCTGTAAATATATTGAGTCTTTCAAGAAACAATGGATATACTGTGTCTGGTTGCAAATCTGATAACACAACTATACCTGCATACTTGGCTACAAGTACAGAGGCAATCATACTCTCAACCATAAGATCATCTGTCATCTCACAGGGAAACGTAACAGTTGGAAATCCAACACTTCTAACCTTGTGCTTAATTGAAGCACGTCTTATTAAAATCTGATCCTCAAGCACTGCCCTTAAAGTACGTGCTCCTGTATCTAAAACAAGGTCTTTATAGTCTTCGGAAATCTTTTCTGCTAAAGAAGCAGTCTCTCCAATAGTATCTCCCTTTACACAAAGAGGACACTTTGCATCTTTAGCTACTTCCACCATCTTATCTGCGTTATCTTTAGTAGCAGCATATAAAAGGGGTTTATGATCTGCACATATTTTTGCTCCTTCAGAAAGGGTATCTGGATCCTCGCTCATAAGAATCAAACATGCATCAGGACATTCACCTCTGACCCTTTCCACAAGAGAAGTAAATGCTGATTTATCCCCTCTATCCTTTATAGCAATAAGATCGGCCTTCATCAAAACACCAACTCTGTCATATCTCAGAGTATTAAAACGAGAAAGCCGTCCAGCTATATCATCCTCAGACATATCTGTAGAAACTAATACACATATACCTGTTGGGTGTTCAAATCTCTTCTCATGACGATATAGGCATGTCTCACCACCCATTTCAAAGGTGTTGTCCCCTGATCCAAGCTTTATAGTCCTAATAGGTGGTGCAGAAGCCTCACTAATCTTTGCCTTTACCTCATCAGATGCATGGGGACAGGCATTTATATCTGCCTGCCCTGCAGCAACCTTCATTGCAAAAGCAAGACAAGTAGGAACACCACACTCCCCACAGTTCTTTTTGGGGAGCATTTTCATTATTTCAATTCCACTAAGTCCCATATCTAAAAGCACTCCTTTGGGAATATGCTAATGTTAAATCAAAAAACTAGCTACCAGGTAACTTCCATCTTTAAAACAGGATGATTCTTCTCTTGTATATACTTAAGAACTTCGTCCTCTGTGACACCTACCTCTTCATCAGCAATAAGCTCTAAAAGGTTTGGAACACCTTCTTCTTTAGCACGCTCTTCAAGCCTATCTCTAAGTTCTTCTTTAAGCATCTTGGGCATCCATACCACTCTCTTAAGCCCACCTTCTGCTCTCATAAACTTACGGCTACATATATAATGCTTTGAAACACCTAAAAATCCAGGTGTCACCTGTCCACCTCCAACCATACCTGCCATTGTTGTAAACTTCATACCACTTGGTGTCATTCCAAGATAATCTCTGTTAACTATCATAATCCCATTACACATTGGAAGCATTGCTGCAATACACTCAAAACAACCACACGCAGTCATAGGATCTATCATGATAGAATATGCACTAACCTTTTCTACTTTTCCACGTGAGGCCTTCTTCACAAATTCATTAATACCTTCCCACTGTCCCAACTTCTCATCAATACATTTCCCTTTCTTAATAGGTTGATTAGGACCTGTGGGATTAATCTCATAAGATGCCTTTCCATCTAACCAGTTATAGGCGCCACACATCCCCACACGCTCTGGAGTAATAATACACACATGGCTTGGAGCAAAAGACTGACAAAGTGTACAAGAGTAGAATATCTCTTCACTTTCATCTGTCATCTGCCCAAGTCTCTCATCTCTTGCTCTATAAACCTTTCTTGCAAGCTCAAGTAACCTTTTTACATCTTCTTCTTTTGTAAATATTCTAACCTGGATCTTATCAACAATTGCACTAAAGTCTTGATGAAGCTTTCCATGAAGTATCTTACCTATGTGTTCAAATTTAAATCCTTTCTCTATAGCAGCCTTACCAACACGAAGCCACATAATATCACGCTGGCCAATATGCATAATACCTTGAGCATAGTTTATTAGATGATGGAATTGTCTCTCAAGGATTGGTTCAAAATCTGACTGCATCTGACGACCTGCAACTTCAACTAAGATACCAAGTGGAAGTTTGTCACCCTCTTTGGCATCTGTCATCTCTGGTCCTTCTACAATTACAAGGCCGTCCTGTACTTCATCCATCTCTTTACTAATTAAAAGCTCAACTCCAAGGGTCCTACCACCACCACACTCAAGATATAGGTCATCCTTTCTAATACGCTCACCTTCAAAGGCTGGACCATAAGCAACAGGTACATCAATCTTAGAAACAGTAACTTTTAGCCCTCTTACTTCTATAGCCTTTTGGACTATCTCATCATGAGGTACATTGCTAACAACATGTTCATAAGTACAAATTCCTGTAGGTAATATCTGAGGGATATCCCAATCAGATATAGTTGGGAACCCCCAGTTTATTGCACCTGCAGCATTTGCATACCATTCATCAGAAACAGGTCCAAATGCCAATACAAAAGCAAATGTTCTATCTTTGTTATAAATTAGGTTTCCTTTGTAATCTCCTGGCTTTATACCACCAAAAGCAAGTGCTACACGACAGGCAAATCCAATAGCAAAAACTGCAGAAGTATATGTTGGCCCAAATGGTACAAGACGCGTATTCCAACCAATTTGAATCTTTTGTTTTAAAAGTTGATCTGGCATTGTTATGCCATTTGTAGCATCATGCATAAATATATATAGATTCTTCTCCTGAAGCTCTTGAGCAATCTTTGCAGCAACTTCAGGATCCTCAGGAGTCCCAAGTATTGCAGCAAATCCAGGTGCTGTACCATCAACAAACTCAACTCCTCTCTTCCTAAATATGACGTCATCTGCAGCACCAAGCCATATCTTTCCCTCTGGTGGATCCTCTGTTGGACTATAAAACTCCGGATCTTCTATATATCTTATTGCCTCTAACATCTCTTCTGCAAAAAATGTGGCCATACCAGCATCAAGTGCTGGAGCAAGGTATGGAAGCCAAACCTTATCACTAACAGGTGGCGGCAGCAGCTTCCTACACTCTACAAATATATCCTTCATGTCTCCCAATTGTTTTATAGGAGCACCTAAAATTGAATAGATTATAGGAAGATAATAAGCAGTATTTGGGAAAGCCACCTGCTGCTCTGGCCCATACTTTTTAAGGGCATTTTCATAAGCCTCTTCTGCCATATCAACTATTTTGTGAGCACCTCTAATTGCTGCAGAACAAATTATCTTAGACATATATCTACTCCTGTTACAACAAACTCTTTATTAAAGCCTCCATCATGCTGACAGCCTTTGGATGTCGCATGATGAATACCTCACCACCTGCAAGCGCTAAAACAAGCGCTGTCATTGCCTCCATCATCACACTTCTACGTTCTTGGTCCCCAAGCATTTCATCAGAAGGAAGTCTACACTCCTTTGCCTTCCAAACTTCACGGCCAAGATTACAAATAAATGGAGGCTGAAGCTTGTCATCTTGCTGGGTTAAAGCCGCAAGTCTTATACGTTCCATAACTGAATATGTATACTCAAGACCATACCCCAGCGCTCCAATAGATGGATCCATTAAGATCTGATTCATATGAACACCAAGGTTTTCAAGTAAGATGTTAAGCTGCTTTGCTAAGTTGACATCTATAGGTGTAGATGCAACAACAGGTAACTGAAACGCCATTGCCGTTGCACCAAGTGCCTTATAATTTGCATCTGTAAGAGGACCTATACAGGTCCTTTTGTCACCAACTAGGTTTATAACCTCTCTTAGAGTTTCAGTATCTTTTTCTGCATTACCACATCCCCAAAGAATAATTGGAACATCTACAGCATTTGCTACAGCTTCAGCTACCTTTGCAGCCTCACTTGAGTCTCTATTCATACCATTTGGATCTGTACTAATTAAGGACAGACATATCCCCTTTGCCCCATATTCTTCAACACACTTTTTTGCCCATGAGGCTGGATCTGACCAAACATCTTTATAATATTTTACAAGAGGATCAGGCCACTCCTCTGGCTCTATATCAAGTATCTCATAAAATATTGTTGGCGGGTTTGGAACTTCCCCTTCAAATACATGAAACGGCAGAGTGCTCTCTCCACCAACTGTTATTGCCTTATCTCCTGTGCCAAGAGTTACCTCTTGAATCTTGGCAGTACAAGGCTCCATATATGTATCTTCAGGGATTACATCCCCTACTCTATCTTTTAATGAACGCTCTTCCTTAGGTAACTCTGGAGTCTCAAGACTGCCAATTCCTTCTATTGGTGTAGATACAGACTTTTTAACCGCCTCTTTAGGCTTCTTAAGTTCAACAACCTTTTCCTCTACAGCCTTTTGTGGTTCTTTCTCAGGCTCTGCCTTTACCTCTTCCTTTGCCTCTAGTTTAGCCTCTAACTTTGCAACCTTTTCTTCTTCTGCCTTTGGTGCTTCTTTGGGCTCTACAGAAGGGGCGCTAGAAGGAGCTGCTCCACCAAAGTCTAGCTTCTCATTATTTTCAGCCTTCTTAAGCCCCTCTTTTGCCTTATCACTTTGAGGATCAAGCTCAAGCGCCTTCTTAAAGAACTCTTTTGCCTTATCAAAATCTCCCTTATAAAGAGCAAGATTGCCCTTAGCAACAAATCTTATAGCATATTTTATCCGCCACTCATCCTCTGACACCTCTGGAGGACAAGGTGGAATACCCTCTATAGTCTTTGCCTCTTCTTTAACCTCTTCCTTAGGAGCTTCAACCTCACCAACCTCATCACCTGCTAATTTCTTTACTTCCTCTAACCCCTTTAAAGCCTTTTCATAACCTGGCTTTAATTCAAGAGCCTGCTTAAATGCCTCTAAAGCTCCCTTATAATCCTTTTTATGAATTAATACATTTCCTTTAGCAGTAAGCCTTATAACCTTCTTAAGCGTTGGATCTTCAGAAGGAGTAAGAGCCTCTTCCTTTTCTTCCTCTATAACTTCTTCCTCTTCTTTAGGTTCTGCTTTTGCTTCTTCCTTAATCTCCTCAACCTCA
>CAZODM010000006.1:37899-52403 GCA_964578585.1 uncultured Desulfobacterales bacterium
TTCTTCCTCTTCTTTAGGTTCTGCTTTTGCTTCTTCCTTAATCTCCTCAACCTCATCTGGTTGCTCTGGTTCTGGTATAGAAGGAGTTTCAACCTGCTCTACAGATGGGGCTGGACTAGGTTGAACCATAGCCTCTGGCTGTACACCAGCAGTAGATGGCATTGCTCCAAAGTGAAGCATAAACTGTACTTCTAAAAATCTCTTTATTGCATCAAATTGATCCTCACCTAATCCTAGAGCCTTTCTAAATGACTCCATCCCAGCAGTAATAGTATTTAAGATATACTGCTCCCTCGGTGTTAAACCAACCCCAGTAACCATTTGGGTAGGTTGTTGTGTAACAGGTTGAGCAGTAGGAGTTGGCTCAGTAGAAGGAGTAACTACCTTTAAAGAAGCTGCTTTCTTCTTTGCTTCCTTGAGCTCTTTTTCTTTTTTGGAAAGCTCCTTTTTAAGATCTTCTACCCTAGATCTTAGATCTAAAGTCTCTTTATCTTTCTTTGATAGATCTTCTTTTAATGTATCTAGCTCCTTTTTTATACGAGATATCTCTTCTTCTGCTTGCTCTTTTGCCTTGGCAACAAGATCACGAGAAGCCTTTGCCTCTTGCTGAGCACGTTCTACCTGTTTCTTCATCTCCTCTTCTACTTCAGCTCTCACACGCTCAACTCTAGCCTCTATCTCTGCAGTGCTTATAAGAACAGGCTCTATTCCTTTTGGCTCAGGTCTTTTATCAAGCCCTGCTCTTTTTACAATCTCTGCTACAGCCTGTTCCCATTCGATCGCCATTATATGAACACCTGCTACACCTTCTATTTCACGTACTTGATTTATAATATCCACACATATCTGAATGCCTTCTTCTTTAACATCAGAGGCAGACTGAAGCCTTTCTATTATCTCATCAGGCACATCAAGGCCGGGGACAAATCTCTTCATGTATTTGGCCATGCCTACAGACTTAGGAGGAGTGACACCTGCTAGGATATAGACCTTCTCATGTAGTCCTAGATCCCGGACCATTTCCATAAACTTTTCAAACTTTTTAACATTATAGATAATCTGGGTTTGAACAAAATTTGCCCCGGCCTCTACTTTCTTCGCTAGCCTAATTGGTCTAAATTCAAAAGGATCAGCAAAAGGATTTGCAGCACAGCCCAAAAAGAAACGAGGCTCCCGACCCTTTATCTCTTCACCACATTGAAACTTCTTATCATCCCGCAGGGCTTTTGCCATTGTAAGAAGTTGGATAGAATCCATATCAAATACACCCTTTGCCTGCGGGTGATTACCAAACTTTTGATGGTCTCCAGTAAGACATAGTAAGTTTTTAATCCCTAATGCACTTGCTCCCAAAAGGTCAGCCTGCATACCTATCCTATTTCTATCTCTACATGTCATCTGAAAAACAGGCTCTAGGCCTTCTGAAAGAGCAATAAGTCCTGCTGTCAAAGAAGACATGCGAACAATTGCAGTTTGACAATCAGTAATATTTACAGCATCTACATAGCCTTTTAGAAGCTTTGCCTTCTTTCTTATTACTTCAGGATCACCATTTTTCGGTGGACCTAACTCGCCTGTTACTGCAAATTGACCAGAGGTTAATACATGTTCTAAGTTGCTTCCAACAATCACGGTAACAGATCCTCCCTAACCCTACGTCTTGGTCCTCCTTCTCCAGAAGGAGTCCAATCACGTATGGGCATTATTTTCCTCATATTTTCAGAAAGATTTAGTTTATTTAATCTGTCATATATAAGCTGCCAAACACATGGAGTATTTGGATCAACCTCACAACGACCATTAACTGAACCACCACATGGCCCATTTGAAAGGTGCTTAGCACATCTTGCTACAGGACAAAGTCCGCCTGTTAAATGAAGGATACAGGCACCACAGCCTGCACACATTTCCTTCCATTCCCCACTAGATAGATTTGCCCCATAAAAAGTAGTATTTAAAGCAGGAAGTACGACCGTATCAGGATAATTCTCAGCTAAAAAATTAACTCCTACACCACATGCCATCGAAAGTATAGCATCATAATCCTTAACCTTTTCCTTAAGGGGTTCAAGATACTCTGGATCACATTGTCTTACAAGAACATCTTGATCTATCTCAATCGGCTTTCCCTTTAGCCGTCTTCCAAGCATAATTGCTTCAACCATAATATTTACTTCTTTATCACCACCAGCAGAACAAACTGCCACACAGCCCCTGCAGCCTAATACAAGGAGCTTCTTTACACCAGATATCATCTCCATTATCTCTGGCATGGGCTTTCTTTCTGCAATTATCATTAGTTAGTTCCTCCCAAAAATCTTACGCTGCTTTACCAGAATCATCACTGTCCCTTTCATTATCTACTTGTTCCTTAACAATAGGACCTAACTTCTCTAAACGATACAGCATCTCTTTTGCTGCCTTTACCACAGGCTCAGTCTCTTGTCTGGGTACAAAAAACATCTCTATACGCTCTGGCTCTATCCCAAGTTCAGACAATATCTCTTTTGCATACTTAACCCTTTTAGAAGCACGCCTACTGCCCGAAAAGTTATGACACTCTTCCTCCGGACAACCCGCAACAAAAACAGCATCTGCCCCATCTCTACTAAAAGCTGCTAAAAGACTTGAAACCTCAAGCTTACCCGTACAAGAAAGCCTTTTAAATTCTACCTGATCAGGAAGTATTCCTGCCTCTTTTAAAGGCTCTTGTGTAACTTGAGTAGTATAATTGCAACAAAAACCTATTACTTTACCTGTCTTATCAGACATCGTAACTCCTTTTTATCTATGATGACCCATTAGAGGCCTTTTGTTCTCTACTGTCCATACTAAATGGATGCCCTGCTCCCCTTTGTTCAAGTGAAGCTGAAAGATGAATAGCTTCAGCAGGACATTCAAGTACACATATACCACAGCCATGACAAAGTTCTGGTTCTATATAAGCATAGCCCTCAGAAACAATACGTGGTGCAGCAAAAGGACAAAGTCTAACACATGTAAGACATGCTACGCATTTGCCAGGATCTACTTCTGCAATAAGTCCTAACTCTTTCAGTCTTCTTTCATCTACAATCTTTCTTTCTAATGCCTTCTTCCTCAAGCCTTTTATAACATCTGCAGGTCTAACACCTTGAGGACAAACGGGAATACAACTTTGACATTGAGAACATGCCCAAATAATATCTGAATTTAAAAGATAATCCTCTAACCCAAGGCCAACCATATGTACTATCCGCCTTGGATCAAAGTCCTCCACAACCTTTGAGACAGGACATGCACCACTACATGCTCCACACCTAAAACAACCAAGGACTGTTTCACAGCCCTCAAGATCTTCTAGTTCTTTTGAAAAGTCTGGATTTAATTTAGCAGCATTTATCATTTTCACACCCTTAACGCCCTAGGAGGCCAGCTTTATAACTCCTTCTTCAATACTAAGACCCTTTGCCTTTGAAAGTGCCTTTATAACTGCATCAAACTCTTCATCAGATATATTTAGCTCCTTTACTAACTCTTTATCTGTTAAAGACTCCCTGTCTTGTACAAGGAGTTTTGTCTCTTCAATAAGTCTTTGCCTTCTAAATGCAGGCATAACTTTTTGTTCAACTTCTTTAGATATACGTTCAGAAGAATAATCCCATTCTTTATGAAGCTTTTTAGCAACGTTGCCAAAGGCACTTCGCACTTTCATATCTTCAGCAGCTTTAACAGCCGCCGTTAAATGCCTTACTATAAGCTCTTTGGGCTCTTCATCTTCCAAAGAGCCTAATTCTCCATAGTCTTTTATCTTATTAGTATAATTGGTGATGAGCTCTACATAACGAGGGCCTTCAGCAGCAGATGCCCATTCAAGTGTCATTCTATCTGGCCTTACCCCACAGTCTTTTAAGACCTGTCTAGTAAGCTCTGCCATTATAAGTGCCTCATAATTTCCTGTTTGGTAATGACACTCTCCTAAATGACACCCTCCAATAAAAACTCCATCTGCTTGAAGCCTAAATGCCTCTAAAATAAACCTAGTATCAATCCTACCCGTACACATTACCCTTATGACACGTACGTTAGGAGGATATTGATATCTTGATACTCCTGCAGAATCTGCTGCTGCATAGCAACACCAATTACAAAATATACCAAGGATCCTTGGATTAAATTCTTCGCCCATCACCTACTCCTTGTCTTCTAGGTTCCCTTCTTCTTTTTGTTCTTCTGTATTATTTGCTTTGGCTTCTGATTCTAAATAAGAAGCTGCAAAAGCATGTATCTGAGAAAATATCTGTTCATCTGTAAATCCACCCATACTAATGGCAAGTACAGGACAATGAGAAGCACAAATACCACATCCCTTACAAGAAGCAGAAATCGTCTCAGCTTTTCGTCTCTTACCAACCTTAACCATTTGAATAGCATTATAAGGACAAAGACTTACACATATACCACAACCAATACACTTATCTTTATCTATTCTAGAAACTATAGGCTCAACAGATACCTTACCCTTTGAAAGAGGTATTACTGCCTTAGATGCAGCAGCTTTGGCCTGAGCAATACATTCATCTATCCCTTTAGGACCATGTGAGAGTCCACATATAAATACTCCATCTACTGCTACCTCTACAGGTCTTAATTTGGCATGAGCCTCTAAGAAAAAGCCATCCTGAGTAATAGGAGTCTTTATAATCTTTGAGATGTTCTCATTATCTTCTGCTGGAGCAATCCCTGTAGAAAGCACAACTAAAGAGGCTGGTATTTCTATATCCATCTGAGATATTCTATCAAATGCCTTTACTTTTATACCACGGCCACTTTTTACCACTTCAGGTTTTTTATCTGGCTCATAACGCAGAAATATAACACCTTTTTCTCTAGCCTCTCTATAGAAGGCCTCGGAGAAACCATATGTCCTCATATCCCGATAAAATACATATATTCTTACAGAAGGTTTTAATTCCTTAAGCTTAAGTGCATTTTTAACTGCCTGCATACAGCAGACTTTGCTACAGTAATTTTGATCTTCTCCCCTTGAACCAACACACTGTATCATCACTACAGTGTTAACATTCTTTAAGCTAGACTTGCCTTTTTTAAGTCTTTGTTCAAGTTCAAGCTGGGTTATAACTCGGTTACTTTCTCCATATAGATAGCCCTTAGGCTTATAGGGCCTTGCACCTGTGGCAATAATAGTAACACCATGTTCTACTTGAATCTCTTCTCCTGCATGATCAATTATACTTATAAAATTACCAATATAACCCGAAAGAGACTTTAGAGTTGCATTTGTATAAAGGGTTATCTTAGGATGTTTTTTAACTTTATTAACAAGGTCTTTTACTATCTCTTTGGGATCTTCACCTGTTAGGGTAAACGAAAGTTTATTTGCAATACCACCAAGACTATCTGTCTTCTCTATTAAAACACACTCATATCCTTGCTCTGCAATTGAAATAGCAGCACTCATTCCAGATATACCACCGCCTATGACAAGCGCCCTCGGAGTCACATCTACCTGTGTCTCATATAAAGGTTCAAGAAGTCTTGCCTTTGATACAGCCATTCTTACAAGGTCTTTTGCCTTTTCTGTAGCTGCTTCTGGCTCTTTAGAATGGACCCAAGCACATTGATCCCTAATATTAGCCATTTCTATAAAAGCAGCATTTACACCAATTGAACGTAAGGTCTCTTTAAATAAAGGTTCATGAGTCCTTGGAGAACATGCTGCAATTACTACTCTATTTAGTTGATTTTCTTTAATCTTTTCTGCAATCGTCCTAAGTGCATCTTGGGAACAAGAATAAAGCGTGGTTTCACTTAAAACTACATCTGGAAGTGTAGCTGCATATTCAGCTACTTTCTTTACATCAATAACCCCTGCTATATTAACCCCACAATGACATACAAAAACACCTATTCTTGGAGGAAGTTTTAATAGCTCCTGATTCTCTTCAGGATAAGTAATAGTAATAGTTTTTGTCTTACGACTCTCTCCTAATATCTCTGATGCAAGCGCTGCTACACCAGAGGCTTGAGTAACACTTTCAGGTATATCTTTGGGGCCCTGAAAGGCCCCAGCTACAAATATACCATCTTTATTCGTATTTAAGGGAGAGGCTATAGCTGTCTTACAAAAATCAAAATTATTCAGCTCTATTCCAGCAATTTCTGCAATCTCTTTAGCATCACTAGGTGACTCAAGTCCTATTGAAAGGACTACCATATCAAAAAATTCACTCTTAGCGCTTCCGTCTTCTTCTGTCCAAGTGAGTAAAAGCTTTCCTTCCACTTGATCTACCTTTGGAACTCGTGCCCTTATAATCCTAAAGCCATATTTTTGAGTAGCTTGTTCTCTTGAAAGATCAAAGCCTTTACCTTGAGTACGAATATCCATAAAGAAAAGAGCTATATCTAAATCTGGCTCATGTTCTTTTGCAATAGAAGCCTCTTTAAACGCATACATACAACAAACAGAAGAACAGTATCCATTCCCACAGGTCTCATCCCTTGATCCAATACACTGTAAAAATGCAATCTTTTTAGGAGGCTTATGATCAGAAAGCCTTATAATGTGACCTTCGCTTGGTCCAGATGCACACGTAAGACGTTCAAACTCCATACTGGTAAGCACATCTGGATATCTACCATAACCAAAACGCTCAAGAACCTCTTGACTTACTCTTCCAAACCCAGGCGACAGAACAACTGCTCCGACCTCAAGCTCAAGTTTTTTAGGCTTTTGAGTAAAATCTATTGCACCAGCAATGCATGTTTGGGCACAAAGGTTACATACCTCATGATTGACCCGCAAACATGCCTTTGCATCTATATAAAAGCATGAGGGGATAGCCTGAGCATAGTCTATATGTGGTGCCCTTGTTACATTTAAGCGTTCATTGTACAAATCTACAACAGGCATAGGACAATACATTGTACAAGTACCACATGCAGTACATTTATCTTCATCTATGTAACGAGGTTCTTGATAAACTTTGGCAATAAAATTACCAGGCTTTCCCTCTAACGCTTCAAGCCTTGCGTTTGTAAGTATCTCAATATTAGGAGACCGACCGGCCTCAACTAACTTCGGTGCCAAAATTCACAATGAGCAGTCATTGGTCGGAAAGGTTTTATCAAGCTGGGCCATTACCCCGCCAATAGATGCCTTTTTCTCAACTAGGTAAACATAATAACCTAGCTCAGAAAGGTCTAATGCAGCCTGAACGCCACAAACCCCTCCGCCCAAGACCAATACTGCACCGCTTTTAGCCATCTTATTACTCCTAAAAACCTTTTTAATTAATTAAATCAAATTAAACTTCATGATGTTCGCTGCTTGTATCAAGCTCACGCCTCATAGCCATATCAAAGAGAATTCTCTCTTTCTTCTTATCAAGACCAAGAGCTTCACGCTTCTTATTTATATGGTCTATCATCTTGTTTGCAAATTCGTTTGCTCCATCTGCAACATCCCATTTACCACCAAAGAGTTTTTCCATTCCTTTAAAACAAAATTCTGTAGACTTAGTGGATCCAAGAGTGGGGAAGCCAGGTCCAAACACAACATAAACACCACTTGTTACAAAATATTGACCAATAGAAATAGCCTTTTCACTCATCCACTGAGGAGCACAACCTGCAACAGGAAGCTCTGAAATATCTTGCCCTAGTCCTCCTGTAGCAACCATCTGTGTTGCAGCTATCAAAATCCTGCTGTTATCAACACAAGAACCCATATGTAATACTGGCGGACAACCAACAGCTTCAAGGACTTCCCTAAGTCCATCACCTGCAAGCTCCATTGACTCAGGTGAGAGAAGCCCAGCTCTTCCCATAGCAGTTGCAGCACAACCAGTAACTAAAACTAATACATTGTTTGCAATAAGCTCCTTTGCAAGTTCAACCTGAACTTCACTCTTTACCCTATAATTGTCACATCCAACAATTGCAGCTACTCCCTTTATACGTCCATTTATAATGTTATCATTTAATGGCTTGTAAGATGCTCTAAACCTTCCACCTAGTATATAATTAACTGTTTCATGACTAAAACCAGCTACAACATCCATCTGATGAACTGGTATAAAATATTTCCCTCTTTCAGGATAACGTTTAACTGCTCTAAGAACTATCTCTTTGGCAATCTCAAGTGCCTTGTCCTCATGAAACTCTATATGTGTAGCACCCGGGATCTTTGCCCTTTCAGAGGTGGTAATCAACTCTGTATGATACATACCAGCAACAGGGCTAACACCTTGCATAATACACTGGACATCTACAACCATCGCCTCTACAGCCCCTGTTGCTAAGACCACTTCTTGCTGTATAAAGCTTCCAGCAATAGGTATTCCATGACGCATTAAAATCTCATTTCCTGTACAGCATACCCCTGTTAAATTAATACCTTTAGCCCCTACTTTTTTGGCTTCTTTTATTACCTCTGGATCATTTGCTGCCATAGCAAGGGCTTCTGCTAAAACAGGCTCGTGACCATGTACAGTTATATTTACTTCATCCTTTTTAAGAACACCTATGTTTACCTTTGTTCTTATAGGAACAGGGGTACCAAACATAATGTCAGATAACTCAGTAGCCATCATGGATGCACCCCAGCCATCTGCTAGAGAGCATCTTGCAGCCTGCATAAACAGGTTTTCATGGTGCTGATCAACTCCTATATGAGTCCTATGCATTATCTCAACTACTTCACGATCAACACCACGAGGCATTACTCCTAAGCTCTCCCAAATCTCTTGCCTTGGCTTAGGTGCACGTTTAGTAAAGGCAATTCGGCCTACCTGTTGGCCAAATTCAGCTAAGAGCTTTTCTCCAACCTCGATTGCCAGATCTTCTTTTGCCTTGTCTGTAGGATCAATTCCAATACGTCTTGCAGTTTGTTGAAGCTTTCTCTCATCTTTTATCTCATAAGGAGTCTCTCCTCTGGCAGTCTCTAAAAAGGCGAGAACTACGCCCCTGCCATGATCCATATGCGCAGAAGCACCACCAGCTACCATGCGGCAGAAATTTCTTGCACTAACAGTAGCGGCATCTGCCCCACATACCCCCTGCATTGCATCTACACCTTCTATTATTTGACAAGGACCCATATTACAATTGCGACAACAAAGTCCCTTTTTACCAAAAAGGCAAGGCTCTGCAGGGCGCATCTCTACTCTATGGGCAGCAGTTATAACACCTTGAGCACAAGAATTACAAAGAACTGCCCTATTAGATTCACACTGTATACTTGGACAAGCCTCTTTTTTGTCAAAGCGTTTGCTTGTATCCATAAAAATCTTTCTCCAAAGTTTACTTTTTAATTAGGTTATATAAAAATTCCCCAAAACCTAAAATATTTTAACATAAATATGTTTCCATAGGCCAATTTTTATTTATTTATACTCTGCCTAGCAGCTTGAACAGTATTCTTCATAAGCATAGTAATAGTCATTGGTCCAACACCACCAGGAACAGGAGTAATAGCAGATGCCTTTTCTTTAACTGCATCAAAATCTACATCACCACACAAAATAGCCTTACCTTCAGGAGTTTTACCAATCCTATTTACTCCAACATCTATAACCACAACCCCTTCTTTTACCATATCAGCTGTAATCACCTTGGGTCTACCTGCCGCAACAATTAAAATATCTGCCCGTTTAGTATGAAATGCCATATCCTTTGTACGGGTATGACATATTGTTACTGTAGCATTGCCACCTTCTCTCTTTTGAAGCATAAGATTGGCAATTGGTTTACCAACAATATTGCTTCTTCCAACTACAACAACCTCTGCACCACTTGTTTCAACTCCAGAACGAATCAACATCTCAAGTATTCCGTGGGGGGTACAAGGTAAAAAGCAAGGCTCTCCAATAACCATCTTCCCTACATTTACAGGATGAAAACCATCAACATCTTTATTAGGATCTATCGCATAGATTACCTTCGACTCATCTATATGCTTTGGAAGAGGAAGTTGTACTAAGATACCGTGGATCTTTTCATCTTTATTATACTTATCTATTAATTCTAAAAGGGCCTGTTCTGATATATCTTCTGGCTGATTGTCTTGTATAGAATAAAAACCTAGCTCATGTGCTGTTCGTTGCTTAGCTGTTACATAAGAAACAGAGGCTGGATTTTCACCTACTAAAATGGTTACAAGGCCAGGCGTAACACCATGAGCCTCTTTCATCTCTTCTACTTCTTTTTTAAGCTCTTCTCTTATCTGCTGAGCAATCTCTTTACCACTTATAATTTTTGCAGACATATCTCCCCTCTCCTAAAAAATTAGGTATGACTACACCCTTAAGTTAATTTTTTTATATAAAAAAGAAACCGAACCCCAGCCTAGTAACCTTTATAAGGGTGCCTTTCTTATATTCTATTTTAGCTAAAGCTAAAAATATGCCAAACAAAAAAACATTAAAAATTTAACTTAAAAATCAACTTAATTATTGAATAAAATATTTATTTTTAAAACATATTAAGTGTTACTATTAACCCAAAAATTGCAACTCCCCACCTGTGGGTATTTTTTCCTCACAGGTGGGGAATTTATCATCAGTTGCTAGAATAAGCCCTTTACTCTGCCTGTTTCTACATCCACATCAATCCTTCTATATGCAGGATCAGAACAAGTTCCTGGCATAAGACTTATTGCACCAGCTACAGGAACAACAAAGCCTGCACCTTTATAGGTTAGTATATCTCTTACATGTAACTTCCAACCCTTTGGTACTCCTTTTTTATTAGGATCATCAGAAAGACTTAGATGTGTCTTAACCATACATGTTCCGAGTTTGGACAACTCTTCATCTTGTTCAATTGCCTTTGCCTTTGCTAATGCCTCTGGAGTATATGTTACACCATCTCCTCCATAAACTTCTTTTGTAATAAGCTCAATTCTCTTACGTAAAGGAACATCAAGATCGTATAAAAATCTAAAGTTGTTCTCCTCTTCACATGCATCAATCACTGCATCTGCAAATTCAAGCGCACCTTCTCCACCTTTTAACCAGTGTTCAGATACAGCAACCCTAGCACCTGCCTGCTCACAAAGTCTTCTTACTGCAGCGATTTCATCTTTTGTATCAGTATAGAAAGAGTTAATACATACGACAGGATTAATTCCTGCCTTTTTAACTGTCTCTATATGGTGAAGTAGATTCTCACATCCCTTTTCTACCCACTCCACGTTTTCCTTCATATACTCCTCAGGAAGAGGTCTTCCTGGACGAGGAATTGGAGCACCACCGTGACACTTAAGTGCTCTAATAGTTGCTACTACTACTGCACAATGTGGCTTTAATCCACTGAAACGACACTTTAAATTCCAGAATTTTTCAAAACCAATATCTGCTCCAAATCCACTTTCTGTAACAAGATAATCAGTCAATTTTAACCCTACTTTATCTGCAATAACAGAAGATTGACCAATAGCTATATTGGCAAAAGGACCGGCATGGATGAGACAGGGCTGTCCTTCAATTGTCTGCATAAGATTTGGATTTATAGCCTCTACCATCCATGCTGTCATTGCCCCTGCAACCTCTAAATCTTCTGTTGTAATTGGTTTACCTGTACGATCATATGCCAAGACAATCCTTCCAATTCTCTCTCTTAAGTCTTTAAGATCTGTTGCAACAGCCAATATAGCCATTATCTCTGAACTAACCGCAATGTTAAAACCACTTTGCATAGTAAAGCCATCCATACGGCCACCAATACCAATGGTGATATTTCTAAGTGCCTGAGCACAAAAATCTATAACCCATTTAAACTCAACACTTTTAGGGTGAACATTTATCCTTTTAAGTCCCCTTTGCGCAAGTTGTTCATCTGTATAATTAGACTCATGCTGCATCCTTGCAGTTAAAGCAACCATACCAAGGTTATGAGCATTCATAATAGCATTTATATCTCCAGTAAGTCCCAGAGAAAACTTTGAAAGTGGTATAAGCTGAGCAAGACCTCCTCCTGCTGCACTTCCTTTTATATTAAAAGTTGGTCCTCCAGAAGGCTGTCTAAGAGCACCAAGTACTCTTTTACCCCTCTTTCCTAAACCTTCCATAAGCCCAACAGCAGATGTACTTTTCCCTTCACCTAAAGGAGTTGGAGTAATAGCAGTAACATCTATATATTTACCATCTGGACGATCTTTAAGCCTATTTAGTATCTTTGCATAGTCTATCTTAGCTACATAATGTCCGTATGGAAGAAGCTCTTCTTTTTCAAGCCCAAGCTCCTCCCCTAATTGGTATACTGTTTTCATGTGTTCTTCTGCAGCTTCTGCAATCTGCCAATCCTTCATCTTGGTTGGATCAAGTTTCATTTGGTTAACCTCCCTTTTAATAACAAAAAATTACTATCTTCAGTTGAACATATACTTGTTCTTCCAAAAAAGGATAAAAAGACAGACCCTACTTTGGTATACTGGCTGGGGAATGGATCGGTTTCTTTAATTAAACGGAACTTCTAATTTGAATGAAGCTCCATTCAGAATTTGTACATTAAATATTACAAGGTTGTCAAGAAGATAAAAAGGAAAAAAAATACTTTATCTTTTTTGATCTTGCCTCTTTCGATTTAAAGCATTTAAAAACTTTTTAAGTTGTGTTTTATAATACATTTTATTTTTAGGATCAACTTTAACGGCATTAAGTTCTGTTATTACTGCTCTTTTATAAAAACCATTTACATAAAAACATTGAGCAAGTGTATCTAGTATATAACCTTTAGGTTTTAACCTAGCAGCAGCTAATGCTAAAAGAAGTGCTTTTTGTTTTTGTGAAGGAGTAGTATTAGCTGTTGTTGCCAAAAGCCATGCATAATTATTCATGATATCTGGATTATTGGGTGCTAGTTTTAGAGCCTTTTTATATACGTCTTCTGCCTGCTTATATTTCCCAGCCTGAATCAAAAGTTGAGCAAGAGCCATATACCACTGTGGCTCTTGTTTGCCTTGATTACCTAGCTGTTTTAAATATAGCTCAACAAGATTTATATTTGCATTAGTACGCCAACTTTTAATAGGTAATATATTGGGTAAAGAGATTAAAAAGATACAACACAGAATAAATATAGATATACTAACTACTATCTTTTGAGTATGTTGTTTTATTAAATAAGGATTCTTAGCACAATTAACTAAAAATTCTACCCTCTCTTTTATACTAAAATGGTGCCAACTAGGTTGTTCCTCAGGAATACCAGATAACCATGCCACCTTTCTTAAGGCAGAAATCATGTGCCAAGGGTGCCCTTGTATTTTAAAGCAAAATAGATCTGCCTGTCTTTCAAAATTCCTCATAAAATATCCTATTAAATATCTAAAATATAATAAGATTAAGATCATAAGAGGAATTACTGTTAAAAAGGCATTAACAGCTTGGGGAGTATCTTGAATCTTTAAGAGGATATCAATTGAAAAAGGCCTAGAAAGAAACCACATCCATAAAGGGTCAAACGATCTATAAAGTACAAATGCATATATAGCAATAAAGAAGAAATATATCAAAAGGTGCTTATAATGAATATGTGCTATCTCATGAGAAAGGACTGCTTCAGTTTCTTCTGGACTAAAATTTTCTATAATACATGGAGTAAGAAGAATATATCTAGACTGAGGAAGAAAACCTAACACAGCGGCTGTACATATTCTTCCGCCAGCAAAGGGCCAAATCAGTATTTCAGAAAAAGAAATATTTTGTCTTTTAAAAAACTCCTCTATCCTTCTTCGAACAATCCCGTCAGGAAGTCTCTTACAAGCCCACAACCATTTTATCATAGGAGGCAATAAAAAGAGTATCAATAAGATAAATAATATAAAACTAACAGCTTCTCCTATTGGTTGATTTATAAACTTTGATATCCAAGGAATAGGGACTAATGATAAGAAATCAGCCAATAGTGAAATTAATACATATGGAACTATTGCTGGAAGGATCATCCTAAATTCATCTAATAAAAACTGACTCTTATTTCCTACATCTATACCTATATCTCTATATTGTTGCCATGCTATAAGCCAAATTGTAGCAAGATATAAACAATATATAGTTAATCCAACTATATCTATAATTGAAGTAATAGAGTGAGTAATATGTAGCTCTAATAAATAAGTCTTTAAGTCCAAAAAATAAAAATCAATAAATAACAAAAATAAACTAAATAATTCTAACTGTTTTATACAACGCTGAAGAAAAATACTATTTTTAGCTTTTGATAAAAAGACCTTAGATATCCCTATCCAAACCAAAAAGGTAGCTAACAGGTTTAAAAACAACCACCAAAAAGGATGGAGTGGTTTAGTCTCTTGAGGGGCACTAGCAATAATAAGTACTGCTACTATTAATGATAATATCTGTGAATATGGCATAATGGCTAAGATACCAAAGGTAGCTCTTAGGTCAATACTAAACATCTACCAATATTTTAATTTCTTTAATTTCTTTCGATAAATAACTCTAGAAAATAAAATAGATTTAACTAACAAAAGGAAATGA
>CAZODM010000007.1:0-44485 GCA_964578585.1 uncultured Desulfobacterales bacterium
GTATAATGAAACAAAAAATGAAAGCTAAATGGATAAAACAAGCATTTGGAGTACTCCTAGTACTTGTAGCAATAAAATTGGTATGGAAGGTTTTAGGATAAATCAATTTACTACGTATCTTTCTCAAAATCTCTATGAGTTACTATAACTTCTTCTCCTAAATCAGTAAGAAGTTCTTTTAGTCTCTCAACTACTGCTACACTTCGATGCCGTCCTCCCGTACAACCAATAGAAATAACTAGGTAGGACTTGCCTTCTTTTTTATAAAATGGAAGGAGAAATTTTAGTAGTTTACATATCTTGTCCATAAATTCTATACTTTCTTTTTGATCTAGTACATAAGCTCGTACTCTTGCATCTCTTCCATCTAATTCTTTTAGACTGGAGACAAAATATGGATTTGCAAGGAAACGTACATCAAAAACTATATTAGATTCTGCAGGCACTCCATATTTAAAACCAAATGATATTATATGAATAACTAATCTATCTAAATATGATCTTGCTCCATAAAGTTCCATTATTTGATGTCTTAATTGATGTACATTAAAATCAGATGTATCTAATATTCTATCAGCATACTCTCTTATATCTTTAAGCTGTTGACGTTCTAGTTCTATACTTTTTATCAGAGTAGAAGTTTTAGAAATTAAAGGATGATGTCTTCTTGTTTGATTAAATCTACGTATTAAGACAGTATCTTGAGCATCTAAAAAGAGCACTTCTAAATGAAATCTTTCTTCCTTTACTTTAGAGAATATATCTTGATAAGAATCCAGAAATGTTTTTTCTCTTAAATCCATTACTATAGCAAGCTTTAAAGGATCATTAGCATTTCTCTCTTTAATCTTTAACAAAGAAGGCAATAGTGCTATAGGAAGATTATCGATGCAATCATAACCTATATCTTCAAAGGCCTTTAAAGCAGTACTTTTCCCAGAGCCTGACATTCCAGTTATAACTACTGTTTGAACTTTTTTAGCCTTTAATATATCCTTCTGATAAGGCCCTTCCTTAACAGAATTAGCCATAGGCTTCGTTAATAATTTGTATTATTTCCTCTGCACTATCTGCATCTAAAAGACGCTGCCTTATCTCTGGTGATTTTACAAGTCTTGATACTTGGGCCAATATCTTGAGATAAGTAGTAGCAGTCCCCTCTGGAGCAAGTATTAAAAATATAATATTTACAGGTTTATTATCTGCTGCTTCAAAAGGCACACCTTTCTGACTACGGCCGAAAATTATAATAATTTTATCAAGTTCAATAAGTTTTCCATGAGGGATGGCAATACCATTGCCAATTCCTGTAGTCCCAAGACGCTCTCTTTCAACTAAAACATCTACAACTTTTTCTAAGTCAAGCTCTGGTCTTATATCTACTGCTTTTACTGCAAGCTTTCTTAAAACTTCCTCTTTACTTTCGGCCTTAAGATCACAAATTATGCAATTTTTGTTTATATAGTTTGTAACTTTCACGGGTGCTCTGGCTCTATGAGACCTAATGTCCCATCCTTTCTACGATAAATTACATTTACCGCATTTTGTTCTGCATTAGTAAAAACAAAAAACTCTTGACTTAAAAGCTCAAACTGGGCTATTGCCTCCTCTACAGACATAGGCTTTGCTTCTATACGTTCTGTTATAATTTTAATCTCTTCTGGATGCTCTTCTATATCAAAAACAGGCTCCTTAACAACTTTATTTGAGCCTGATGTTTTTCTACTACGAAGTTTTTCTCTAAATTTTCTTAGTTGTTTTTCTATCTTATCTGACACTAAATCAATAGCAGAATTTAAATCCCCTTGAACTTCCTTAGCAGCTGCTCTTAATCCATCAACACTTACAACCACTTCTGCACTACAACGGTATTTCTCTTTAGATAAAACCACGTTTATATCTATAGGACCATCTGCATATTTTTTCAACTTTTTTAGCCGTTGCTCTGCATACCGCCTTAGACTTTCTGTTGGTTCTCCATCAATGTGTCTAAAGGTCACATTTATACGCATTTATAACCTCCGAAAGATTTTTTACATCATAAAAATAATCTTAGCAAAAGTTATTTAACATCTTTTGCCTTTAATATCTACCTAATTCTACTTAATCTTAGGACGCTTGCGTCTATTAGACGGTAGTATACCTAACATTTCTCTATATTTTGCAACTGTACGCCGAGCAATCTTAATATTATCCTTCGCAAGAATCTCTACAATTTGCTTATCACTATAAGGTTTTGTAGGATCTTCAGACTGTATAAGCTGTTTAATCCTTTCTTTAACGCTTTGTGCAGCAATATCTGCTCCATTTCCATCTCGTCTACTAAGTCCTGTACTAAAGAAAAATTTTAGTTCAAAAATTCCTTGTGGAGTATGCACATATTTGTTGGTTGTAACTCTACTAATTGTGGACTCGTGCATACCAACATCTTCAGCAACATCTCTTAATACTAAAGGCTTTAAATATACAATGCCTTTATCTAAAAACTCTCTTTGAAATTTTACAATACTTTTTGTGACTTTATAAATAGTTTTTTGACGTTGATGAATACTTTTTATGAGCCAGATAGCTGACTTTAACTTTTCTTGAATAAACTCTTTTGTATGATTAGGTGCATCGGGATTCTTTAATGTTTCTTTATAATATTGACTAATCTTAAGACGAGGTAAATCTTCCTCATTTAATGTAACAACATAGTCATCATCAACCTTATAAACATATATATCTGGGACAATGTATTGAACATCTTCCGTAGAGTAGGCTCTACCAGGTCGTGGATCTAAATTTGTAATTATCTGTATTGCTGCAGCTACCTCTTCTATAGTAGTTTTGGTAGCTTTAGCAATTGCTTGATAATTGTGTCTTTCAACATAATGTAGATATTTATCTACAATCTTTCGTACTAGCGGATCTTTTATCCCTAAATAATCTAACTGAACCAAAAGGCACTCTCTTAAATCTCTTGCAGCAATACCAACCGGATCGAAAAGTTGGATCTGCTTTAATACCTTTTCTACCTTATCAATATCACATTTTACTTCTTTAGCAATTTCTTCTAAGCTAATAGCAAGATATCCATTTTGATCTAAGTTCCCTATAATTAGGCAACCAATCTGCCTCTCTATATTATCCAAACGGCTCATCTGGAGCTGCCAAAGTAGATGCTCTGTAATATCAGTGCCCTTTGATATCATATTCTCGTAGTTGGGCACCTCTTTTTCTTCAAAGGAATATGAAGGTAGAGATGATGACGCTTTATAGTCATCATCCATATATTCAGACCAATCTACTTCCTTTAAAGCTTTATCTTCCCACGGTGTTTGTTCATCTTCAGAGGAAGAAAGTCTTGGGATATTATCCAAATCCAGTCCGGCATCAAGTTCAAGATTTTCACTACTCCTCCATTCTTCTTCTGTAGCCTCTTCTAAAACAGGATTTTGCTCAAGCTCTTGGTTTATAGTTTCAATAAGCTCTATTTTAGAAAGCTGGAGGAGCTTTATAGCCTGTTGCAACTGGGGTGTCATTACCAGTTGCTGACTAAGTTTTAGTTGTTGACGTAATTCAAGAGCCATAATTGTCTATAATGAAAAATCTTCCCCTAAATAAAATTTTCTTGCTAAGTCACTATTTGCTATATGTTCTGGCGTTCCTTGCTCTATAATTTTCCCTTGATTAACAATATAGCCCAAGTCACAGACCGTCAAGGTTTCCCTCACATTATGATCAGATATTAATATACCAAGTCCTCTATCTTTAAGAGTTTTTATAATATTTTGTAAGTCTGAAATCGCCAAAGGATCAACACCTGCAAACGGCTCATCTAATAGTATAAAAAGCGGATCAGTGGCTAGTGCTCTTAATACTTCTACTCTTCTTCGTTCTCCACCAGAAAGACTTTGGGCTGACTGATCTGCAAGATAGCCTATATCCATATCTTCCAATAGTTCCATAGCCTTATCTTTAGCTTCTTTCTTTTTAAGACCTTTGTTTTCTAAAACTAATTCTATATTCTCACTTACTGTAAGATGTCTAAATACAGACGGCTCTTGAGGAAGATATGTAATCCCGCTTCTTGCTCTTTCATGCATAGCAAGTTTTGTAATATCTTTATCGTTTAAGAGCACCTTCCCTTCTGTAGGTTTTATAAGCCCTGCTATCATGTAAAATGTAGTAGTTTTTCCCGCACCATTAGGCCCAAGCAATCCCACTATCTTATGATCAGTTACTTCTAAGCTTACATGATCTACTACTATTCTTGATCTGTATATTTTAACTAGTTGGTTTGCTCTTAACGTAGGCATGCTATAATTACTGTATCTTATTAGGATAAATAATAGCTTGTACTCTATGGCCTTTGTTAGCCGAGACAATGCTTTTACTTTGGCCTAAATATATAGTAATTGTATCTCCAGTTATTCTATTCTTATCTTTTATAATAGAAGCATTACCTGTTAAAATAACAACATCTTTATCTTTAATAAAAGTGGCTTTCTTAGAAAAAGCTAAAATATTTTTAGTTATAATCTTTACATGTCCACTCACAAATATTTCTTTTATTTGTCTTTTAGGTTGTACATTTTGCACAGAAGAATCTCTTTTGTTAGTTTGATAAATAACAGTCAAATAGTCTGCCTTGATAGTCATATCTCCTTGTTTAGCTATAACATCTCCACTAAAAATCACTTTGTTTTCCTTATCCAATACCACCATCTTATTACTTGTAATCCTTATCGGCGCGTTCTTAGAATCTAATTTATTATTTAAATTTTTGTAGGCATAACTAGGATATACACTCACAATATAAAAACACCCCAAAATCAAAAGAAAAACTCTTAATAACCATATAGTCATACTTCTATTCATGATTATTTTCCTAAACTATTCGATCTTATAGTAGAGCGTTGATGATGTACAATCAATTTGTCTGTTTTTAAATCATAAGACATACCTATTCCATTGAGCAATAAACCTTGAGTTTTAATTTTAACAGGTTTATCTGTAAATATCAGATTTTTTTTTGAGTTATAAAATAATAAACTTGTATGTAACACTGTATTATCTCTTTCTAAAACTACCTTACCCTTTAAAGTCAATAATCCCTTTTTGGGATAAAAAAATCCCATTACTGAGCGGACATAAATAGGGGAACTATCCCCTTTTTTAAAAATTGTAGCGTTTATATCTTTAAGAATAAGTAAGTCCTTTTTTTGATACCATCTGGCATTGTTCGCCTTTATTTTGCAGTGTAAGTTAGTTTGGTTCAAGTAATAAGTTATTTGAGATAGATATATATCAGGTTTTATTTTTTTAAAAGGAATAAAAGTATTCTCTTTATTACCAAAAAGATTTGTAAATAAGAGTAAAAATAAAAATAATCCTATAGTTACAAACGATATAGCTATAACTGATTGTTTTTGGGAAAGTCGCATTAGTGATGCTATTTTATACTTTTCTCTTTTAGACTATCTCTTATAATTGCTAGTTCTTCTAAAAGAGTTTCTGCCTGTTTTAGAGATAGGCTGTTAGGCCCATCGCAAAGAGCCTTTTCTGGATAGGGGTGTACTTCCATAAATATACCATCTACCCCCACAGCCATTGCAGCTTTTGCTAACGGTGCTACAAATTCTCTTTGTCCAGAAGAACACCCTCCTCCACCTCCTGGAAGTTGTACACTATGGGTCGCATCAAATATAACCAATGCATCAAATCTAGACATAATAACAAGACTTCTCATATCAACAACTAAATTGTTATATCCAAAACAGGAACCTCGTTCTGTCAAAAATATCTTGTTGTTCCCGGCATTTTTGACCTTATCTACTGCATAAACCATATCCCAAGGAGCCATAAATTGTCCTTTTTTGATATTAATAGGTTTGCCAGTACGAGCAGCAGCAATTAAAAGATCTGTTTGTCTGCATAAGAATGCTGGAATTTGAATACAATCTAATACCTGTGATGCAGGAAGTGCTTGATGCGGAGTATGGATGTCAGATATAACAGGCACATCAAGTTCAAGCTTTATCTCCTCAAGCAATCTTAACCCTTTTTCAAGCCCTGGTCCTCTATACGAAGTAATCGATGTCCTATTTGCCTTATCAAAAGAGGCTTTAAACATATAGATAAATCCATATTTTTCTGCTGCCTTCTTTAAAGCTTCGGCAACTGTTAGAGCTATGTCAATATCTTCTTCAAGTACACAAGGGCCAGCAATTAAAAGTGGGGGACCTCCTCTATAAATCTGTTGTCCTTTTATTATGATACAAGGAGTTTTTTTCACTTCGGATTCTTCTTCATTATTTATGCCCATAGTTTGCCCCCTTACTTGTTTTATTTGGATCGTTTGGCCCTATAAGATAGGGCTGCATGAATAAAAGATACAAAAAGTGGATGAGGGCTAAGTGGTCTAGACTTAAACTCCGGATGAAATTGACATCCTATAAACCATGGATGATCAGGTAATTCTATAATCTCAACAAGTTCTCCATTTGGACTTAAGCCAGAAAAACACATTCCTTTTTTTTCAAATAATTCTTTGTAGTCATTATTAAACTCATAACGGTGTCTGTGCCTTTCGTATATCTCCTCGCAACCATAGGCTTCATAAGCCTTTGTACCTTTTTTAATTTTACATGGATAAGCACCAAGGCGCATTGTACCACCCTTTGCAGTTGTCTCATCCCTAACTTGTTTTTTACCTGTTCTATAGTCATACCACTCTTTCATTAAATATATAACAGGATCCTGTGTGGTACTAGAGAATTCTGTACTATCTGCAAGTTTTAATCCTGCAACATTTCTAGCAAATTCTATAACAGCAAGTTGCATCCCAAGACATATTCCAAAAAATGGAATCTTATTCTCACGTGCAAACTGTATTGCCTCAATTTTACCAGGAATGCCTCTAGAACCAAAACCACCTGGTACTAATATAGCGTCCGCTTTGCTTAACCTTTCCTTTAATTTTTCACCCCTTACCTCTTCAGAATTTACAAAATCAATAACTACTTTAGCGCTATTGGCTACACCCCCATGGAATAGTGCCTCGTTTAGGCTCTTGTAAGACTCTTTTAAATTTACATACTTGCCAACCATTGCAATATGAACTTCATATTGAGGTTGGCGAATCTTATCTATCAACTCTTCCCAATCCCTAAGGACTGGAGCTCTAGTCCATATATTTAGACATTCAACAATTTGATCATCAAGACCTTCTTTATGAAACAGAAGTGGCACTTCATAAATACAACCTACATCCTTAGCTGTTATAACTCTGTCTTCATCAACATCACAAAATAGTGCAATCTTAGCCTTAATCTCTTTTGAAAGAGGCTTCTCTGTTCTACAAAGAAGTATATCTGGCTGGATCCCGATTGAACGAAGTTCTTTAACGCTGTGTTGAGTAGGTTTGGTTTTGACCTCTCCAGCAACTTTTATATAGGGTACATAAGTAACATGGATAAATAAGGTATTTTCTCTCCCTAAATCACCTCTTAACTGTCTAATGGCCTCTAAAAAAGGAAGTCCTTCAATATCTCCAACTGTTCCACCTATTTCTATAATAGCTATATCTGCTTCACCTTCTAGTTGTAAGATAGCCTGTTTAATCTCATCTGTTACATGAGGAATTACTTGAACTGTACCACCAAGATAATCCCCCTTTCTCTCTTTTTCTATGACACTATGATATATCCTACCAGAAGTATAGTTATGCCGCTGTCCCATCTTGACCTTAGTATATCGTTCATAGTGTCCAAGATCTAAATCTGTTTCAGCTCCATCATCAGTTACATACACCTCTCCATGTTGAAAAGGATTCATTGTACCAGGATCTACATTTATATATGGATCTAACTTTTGGAAAGTTACTTTAAGACCTCTACTTTCAAGAAGTGCTCCTATAGAGGCAGCGGCTAATCCTTTTCCTAAGGAAGATAGAACACCACCTGTAATAAAAATGTACTTTGTCTTCATTGCCTAACCTTTTTATAACTTTTTGTATTATTTATAAAAGAATAGGGGATCGACTAATTCTATTCCTCCATCTAACAAACTTTTTACTGCTTCTTCAAAGAACTCATCAGGCACCCTAAATAAAAGTACTGCCATTGAAGATGTTCCAACAAATGCATAGGTATATTCTACATTTATATCTTTTTGAGCAAGAATATGTACTACTTTATAAAAACTTCCTGGTTCATCAGGTACCTTAACAGCAAAAACATCCCTTTCTTTAACAGTAAACCCCCCTGTACTAAGAGCACTTTTTGCTTTCTCTGGGTTATCTACTACAAGACGTAATATCCCAAATTCTGCTGATTCTGCTAAACAAAGTGCTCGTATGTTGATTTTAGAATCTGAAAGGGTCTTTGTTACCTCTTCAAGACGTCCCTTTCTGTTTTCAAGGAATATAGAAAGCTGCTTTACGGCATATTTGCTCATGATACCCCCTTTATATCTTCACGTTTATCTACTATCCTTTTTGCTTTGCCCATGGAACGCTCAAGGGTTTTAGGTTCAACAAGTTTTACCTTTGCATTAATATATAGCTCATTTAACATCTCAGCCTCAAGACGCCTCTTGAGATTTTCTAAGGCACCAATACCATCTGCAAAGGTCTTTTCATCCACTTCTATCCAAACCTCAAGTTTGTCTAAGACACCTTTTTTATCTACCACTATTACATAATTTGGAGTAGTACCTTCAACTTTAGTAAGTACATGTTCTACTTGGGATGGGAATACATTTACACCATTTACTATAAGCATATCATCTGTACGTCCCTTAATTGCACCCATAGTTATCATTGTTCGTCCACATTTACAGGGGATGCGAGTCAAACTAGTAATATCTTTTGTACGATATCTTAATAATGCTAAAGCCTGTTTGGTTATAGGAGTGATTACCAACTCTCCTTCTTCACCATCAGGTAATACTTCACCTGTCTCAGGATCTATTATTTCTGCTATAAAATGATCTTCAAAAATATGAAGATTTCCTTCCTTACAAAGAGCAGCAACACCTGGACCAATAATCTCAGAGAGTCCGTAACACTCTACGTATTGGATTTGCCATGCATTTTTTATAGCATTTCTAAGTCCTTCAGATGCAGGCTCTGCCCCAAAGAATCCTGCCTTTAGTTTGAAATCTTTTGGGATGTCATAACCTTCTTCTATAGCAACTTCATATAAATGAAGAGCAAACGAAGGTGTGCAACAAAGTACTGTTGCACCAAAATCCTTCATCAATAGGAGCTGTCTTTTAGTAAAACCACCACTTGAAGGAACAACAGATGCCCCAACTCGTTCTGCTCCATAATGAAAGCCAAGTCCTCCTGTAAAGAGACCATATCCATAAGCATTGTGTACAACATCTTTAGGTCCTACATCAGCCATTTTAAGAGTTCGTGCCATTACTTCTATCCAGATTTCCATATCATGTCTAGTATAACCCACTACCGTTGGTTTACCTGTGGTACCAGATGAAGAATGGATACGAACTACTTGTTCTAAGGGAACAGAAAAGAGTCCAAATGGATAATGATCTCTTAAATCTTGTTTAGTAGTAAACGGTAATCTTTTTAAATCATCTAAAGATTTGATGTCATCTGGAGAAATTTTCTTTTCATCTAATTTATTTTTATAAAATGGTACTAAATGATAAAGTCTTGTAACCGTATCTTTTAAACGTTTTAACTGCAAAGCCTCTATTTCTTCTCTTGATGCACCTTCTATTGGATTCCACATATTTTAAATACTTCCCTCCCCTTAATTTTTTAAAACAATTAGGATTAAATGATAGTTATTTTAATTATACTTGTATCTTGAGATTAATTTAAAACCTATCAGTTGGTCAAGATGAGGAGATTAATTTACAAGAATTTTTTATTATTAGCTTAACTCAGACTAGCTAGTCTTGGGCTAAAGCCATCCGTAATAAAGCATTAATAATAGCTACAGCTATTGTGCTACCACCTTTTCTGCCCAAACATGTAATATATGTAAGGTTAGAATTATAAAGCTTTTGTTTAGACTCTGCTGCCATTACAAAGCCTACAGGTACTCCAATTACTACATCAGGGGAAAAGTGGCTTTGCTTAGTTAGTTCAATAATCTCTAAAAGAGCTGTAGGGGCGTTTCCAATTGCTACCATTCCAATATTAGGTATACTAGCTCCTATATGCATAGCTGCTTGTGAGCGAGTCCAACCATTTTGTGCAGCAAGTTTAGATGACTCTTTTAATTTTATTGGTACATGCACTTTAATCCCAAATCTTTTTAATAATTCCTTGCTAATACCTGCCTCAATCATAGAAACATCAACTAATATATCTTTACCTTGTCTTATTGAGGACAATGCCTTTTCAACTGCTTTGGGGTGGAATTTCATATTGTCTTTAAAATCAAAATCTGCGCTTGCATGTATTACTCGGTATACAATTGGAAGCTCGATAGGAGAAAAAGGCAGTTCCCCTGCTTCCTTTGCTATTATCTGCATACTTTCTCTTTCAATTTTTAAACCTTTTTCCCATTCGGAGCCTAAGAAGAGGGGATTACTCATTTTTCTATTCCTACTCTAGACTTAACACCATTTTGAAAGTAATGTTTTATAGGTCTCATTTCTGTAACTAAATCTGCAAGTTCGATAAGCTCCTGTTTAGCCCATCTTCCTGTTAGAACTAACTCTGTAGATTTAGGTTTATTTTTTATAAAATTGACAACTTTATCCAATGATATCACATTAAAATGTATTGCAACATTTATTTCATCAAGCACAATAAGATCATAATTTACTACCTGTTGTTTTATAAATTCTAGCCCAGCATTAGCCTTTTCAATCTCTTCTTTACTAGGTTTACCTTTTACAAATTTTCCAACACCAAATTGATGTACTGTAATCTGGGGTTCTAATCTTTTTAGAGTTTTTATTTCACTATATTGTCCATGTTTTAAAAATTGTGTAAATAATACTTTCCAACCAGCTCCAATCGCCCGTATACAAAGTCCAATTGCTGCTGTAGTTTTACCTTTCCCCTCTCCAGTATAAATATGTATATATCGTCTTTCTCTCATAGTTGTTATTTCCCTTTATAATTAAATATCCTTAATAGATTTTATCACAATCATAGGTAATCCTAATGTTCTTTTTACAATACCAAGCAAACCTTTACCTATGGCAGATATTGGTAAAGGTTTTACATTGGGATTATTAATAGGTCCTTTTATTCCTATAGGAATTGTTATAAATGTTCTATTCTTACCTCCTATAATTTCTCCAACTATAGGAATATATTTTAACACAATATCTATTGTTTTGAATGGAGAAACCAATACAGTTAGATCTACATTCCAAGTCTTTATATTGATCCATCCTGTTGCAAATATATTTAATCCTTCCCCTTTTATATATGCTTGTTGTATTTTAAGTTTATTATTAATTACTTGTCCTTTAATATCTAACTTACTATAACCAAAACCTTTCTTATTTAATTTAGGTATTCCTTCTGTGACTAAGTCAGTAAAATTAATAATACTTAAAATTTTAGCTAATGCTGTAAACTTATATATTCTTCCTTGACTAGACCATATATGTATAGTACCTCTATGCCAACATTTAGGATTACCAAGTAATTTAATATCAATATTTAAATTCCCAGATATTATATCTTGTTTTATATTAAGGCATGTTAATATATCTTTAAAATTATCCTTTCTATTTTTTATTGTTCTTATCCATAAATAACATGGATGATTATTGGTAGTTTTAATATATGTATATTTTTTCTTATTACATGAATAATAAGATGGATATATACAACCTGATATAGCAAGGTTACATAACCAAGTATGTTCAATATGTAATTTATTTATTTCAGAATTTGAAATAAAGATTTTACCAGTTAATTCTTTAAATATTATATATTTATTCTTATTAGAATAATATTTATATCTATTAATATAAAATGATACATCACCAGATAAATTTATATGTTTAGTTTTATTTCTGCTAGTTTTTGATTTTTTATTTTTAGAATAAGTTTTTTTAAGAATTGAATTAAAAGTATTAGAAGTTAAATAGTTAGAACTACATATCAAATGTAATTTTATTTTTTTAGGTAAAATGAATAACTGTCCAGCTAGTTCCAATCGATTTTTATCTGGGAATTTAATAGAAGCGGTATTTATAGATATATAATTAGTATTTCCAGATATAGTTAAATGTCTAAAATAAATTGGTTTATTAAGTCCCCACTTCCAAATTAAATTTTCTGCGGTTAACATACCTAAAAATTTAAGTTTATTTATATTATGAGAAGGATCATATAAAAATGAAAAAGATCCATTAATTTCTCCTTTTAATATCTCATTTTGCTCTAGGATATTATCAATAGAATTTTTACTCAAAATACCATCCCAAAGTAAATCAATAGAGTTATTTATTCTATTTAGTTTTAAGGACATAATTAGTTGTTGATTCAGATTATAATTCTTTATCTTTAAATTATTTACTATGATATATTTTTTTGATATCTCTAACTTTAAATATACATATATATCTTTTTTATTATTAGATTTTTTAATTAATTTTGTAGATAACTTTACATTATTAACATTCCAATCTATATGAAGATTTTTAATATAAAGTGGTACAGAGGGGAAGAAATCATTAGGGATCCAATGTTTATCTTTTATCCAATTTGCAATAACTTGATTTAGAGTACCGGTTATATTTAATGATCCATTTAATTGTAAGTTTTTATTAATGCCTTTCCATGCTAAATAACCATTAATTGATATAGGTGTATTATTATCAGTCCCAACTACTTTAATAATATTAAGTTTATGATTTTTAATTTGTATATTACACTCTTTTAAAAATAAATTTCCAGGTAATTTAGGTGAGTTAAATACACAATTGTGTGATATTATTTGAATATTATATAACCATTTTGTTGGAGAAAATAATGGTCCATTAATATGGCATTTTTTAAGTATCATATTGCCTTGAAGATCAGTAATAACTTTATGTAAATTTGCTAATATGTTAGGATAATGCTTTAAATAATCTAAAAAATTTCTAGCTTTTATATTAGCGGATATATTTCTTACAATAATCCATGGTATATGTGATAATACAATAGTACCACTACTATCTAATATGTGTTGGTTATCAAAAATTATATTTGTTTTATCCCAGCTAATAATATAATTATTTATAAAAAGACTTAAGTTATTTATTTTAATAGGTAAAAATAAACGTCTATAAGTTAAATTTGCTTGGGCTTTATCTATAACTACTCTATATTTTATATGTTTTAGACTTTCACCTAGATATAATGAGCCGATAGCTCTCCCTTTTATATTAGAAAATAAGGTTAATTCATGTCTAAAATGTTTATTGGGTATAACTCTATTTAATATATCTTTTAACTGTGCTAAATTGCTATTTAATTTTATTTGTAAATGAAATAAATCAGTTAATTTACCATGAAGTCCTAAGATTAATAGTCCATTTTTAGCATAATTATCATCTATTTGTCCTGATATATTTTGAGCTATTAAGGCTCCATCTTCTATTTTGATTTTACCTTTAATATTAGTAATATTTAATTTGCCATAAGGTATAAATATTTTAGCATTTTTTATTTTTGCATAAATGTGTAATTTATTAATATTTTTTAAATCTTTTAATTGTCCATAAAAACTAAAAGCTGCTATCTTGGCTTCTCCAGCTCTTACAATATTACAAACTACCTTTACAATTTTATTTTTATTCCATAAGGCTAGTAATTCTTGTCTTATTGTTGTTAAATCTATATTTTGTCCTAGTAAATTAATAGCATATACTTTGGAACAATTTTGTGTTGAGCGTATGGTACATATACCCGATAAATTTAATTTTGGATTAGTTAAATAAAGTTTATCTATTGTTAATTTAAGTATAGAATCCTTTTTATAAATATTTATTTGTGCTTGTCCACAAGATATATTTAAATATTTATCTTTCTTTTTAAGAACTAAACAGGGAAAATCGCCATTAATTGTTGCTTGAAAGGTTCTATTTGAATTTCCAGAAAAACTACTATTTATATTTAATATTGCCTTTATAGGCATAATAGGTTGTTTATTAATATAAGATAAGAATATCTTATGTGCTTTTAATTGATTAATTTTTAGTTGTCCATAATAATTTTTAGTTTTTAGGTTTATATTAAATTTTAATGCTAAATATTTAGCTGCTGGAGGTATACATTTTATATTTAGAGATAGTTTATTACCTAAATTAGCAGATAAGTTTATATTTTTAAATTTATAAATTCTCTTTATATGATTTATATTAGTAAATAAAGCAACTTCTCCATTATTAATAACTACTTTTTTAGTAGGAAATGATAATTTAGAATCAGATTTAGAATTGATATTAAATTTTGATATTTTTATATATGGTTGATCAAAAACTACTTTAGAAATTTCAATATGACCTGAAAATATTTTATTAAGATTAAGATATATAATAGTTTTTGGTATAGTTATATATATTTTTTCTTGTTTATATTGAGTGTTTAATAATTCTATGTGTGAAAAAGGTAACCAAACCCATTTGATATATTGAACTGATATATTAGCATTTAATTTACGTTCGACTTTAGTAATAATTTTTTGTTTTATTAGTTTTATATTTAAAATATATGGTGCAAACCATACCCCTACACATATAATTGATAACAAAAATAATATAATTGATAAAATAGTAATAAATTTTTTCATATAAAAATATTAATCCGGATGAATATCATATAAAAGTTGTTTTATTAAATTAAACTCATCAAAGTCTTCAAAAGACAAACAATAAATTAGTCTAGTTATGCCATGACTTATATAATTCTTAAACCATATCTTTTTAAATTCTAAAGTAAGCTTAGCAAAAGCTCCTAATGCTTGCATTAGTCTAAAAACAGATAACAATCTAAATTGTCTTTCAAATTCCACCTCTGATATAGAAATATATTGTTTGAGATTTGTAATATAGAACCTTTTTAGTTTATCGACCATTTTTATGGGCATCATAACATATGGATCATGTAAAAGGGAAGCAAGATCATAACATAGGGGGCCTAGCCTCGCACCTTGGAAATCAATAATATAAATTTTATTCCTTTGAAGATTAAATATTATATTCCTAGATTGAAAATCTCTGTGCATTAATCCATAGTAGACTTTTATATTATTTAATTTCATAAACAACTTAGTAACTTCGCTTCTTAAAGCTCGGCTAATATGAAGATTAAAAAATTTATAAATAAGGTATTCTAAAAAATAAAATCCTTCTCGTTCTAAGGCAAAAGAAAAATCATACCTTGTTGTATCAAAACACCAGTTATAATCAAATCCCTTTTCCCCTACTATCTGAAATCTCAACAGTTCTCTAAGAATATTTTTATATAGCTCATAGAAAGTTGTATCCCAATGCCCCTTAGAAGTTACAATCTTTTCAATTAATGTGTCTCCTAGGTCTTCAACTATTAATATTCCTGTTTCTTCATCAAAGTAGTATATCTTAGGAATGTTAATTTTGCGTTTTATTAAGTGGGTTCCTATATTATAAAAGGCTTGAGCCTCTTTAATCCCTTCCTCAGTATGCGCAGGTTTTATCATTATAGCGGGTAAATCTTTAAAATATCCTCTTATAAATGTCCTAAGAGAACCATCTGGGGTTATTTTAGAAATTGTTTGCCAATACAATAAATCCTTACTCATTTTAATTTTAAGATTCCTATATTAGTCACTAGCATATCTTCTATCTTTTTAAGATTATCATCTATTTTAGTATTAGGCCAAATAACAGAACGTTTAATTTCTAGTAATATCTTATTATTAAATATTACATTATTACCTATACATACCCAGTCTATCAATTTTATTTTATTAGATTTTAATTGTGCAGGAATAAAAATCTTTTTGTTTTTAGATGTTAGTAGAAGTTTATGGGCATGTAGATAGCCATTTATAGTACCTATATCCTGCCATATATAATTATTAACTAGTTGTGTGATATTTACGCCTTTTATTTTTATTCCATGTCTAATTGCATTAGAAAACATATCTATAATATCACATGGGTTATCATTAATAAATGATTTAATAAATTCTGGTTCAATTACCATTATACCAGTGTATGCTAAACATTTTGGATTTTTTATTCTAAAAGCAATAATTTTATTAGAAGAATTACATAGAATATTGTTAAATTTACTATAATTATGTAATAATAGTGTAGCTAATACACCATATTTTCTTGATACTTCTATATGATATTTATATAAAAGTATTGGATTGAAGTCTGTTATTATATCAGAATTATAAACTAAAAGAGGGCTATCTTTATTTAATAACCCCAACTTAAAAGCATACTTTAATGCCCCAGCTGTTCCCAAAAGTTGTGGTTCCTTGATTAATGATACGCGCGTATTTGCAAAATTTTTATTGATAAAAGAATAGATATGATCTGAAAGATGATATGTATTTATCACGATATTTGAAAAATAAGGCAGCAGTCTATCTAGAATTCTGCCTAAAATAGGTCTATTTAATATAGGAAAAAGAGGTTTAGGAATGTAATTTGTAAGAGGACGTAGCCTTGTCCCTAGACCTGCAGCCAAAACCATAACCTGGCTTTTTTTAATATTTTTTCTTAATTCCTTTGGCTCACAGGCCAGGGACGCCACTTCGCTTCTTTTTACTTAGCTATGGATCTCTTTTTTTATTTCATTAACTTCTTTTACGCCAGGGACTTCTTCTACAATCTTTTTGGGATTTACTTCATCATCAATATCCTGAAGTCCCTTTTTAAAAGCCCTTAATCCTTTGCCTAGCCCTGCACCAATTTCAGGTAGTTTTTTCCCACCAAATAACAATAAAGCAATAATTAAAATAACCAATAGTTCTTGAGAGCCTAAACCAAACATGATCCCCCTCACTTTTTTTATTTCCCAACCTGCCCTATAAAAAAGGGCTGAGGAGGGCCTGCTGTAGTCTCACAGCAGCAATTTGGAACTCCTCTTTATATTATTGAGGAGCTGCATAGCTGTGAAGTCCTGCCAGCAGATAGTTGACTCCAAAATATGTAAATATCACAGAACAAAAACCTATTATTGACAAAATAGCAATTCTTTTTCCACGCCATCCTTTTACAAATCGGGCATGCAAAGCAGTTGCATAAATAAACCATGTAATTAAAGACCAGGTCTCCTTGGGATCCCAGCTCCAGTAAGATCCCCATGCCCTATTTGCCCAGATAGAGCCTGTTATAATACCAATACTCAGCCATAAAAAGCCAAAAATAATAGTCTGATGCATTAAATCATCTAACATTTTCAAAGAAGGTAAAGCCCCTGTTATTCCCTCATCTGGATTAGGAGACTTACTCTTTATTAAATACATTATTGCAAGCCCACAAGCAACTGCAAAAGATGCATATCCTAAAAAACATGTAATAACGTGAGCAAGTAGCCAGTTACTTTGTAGGGCTGGCACAAGAGGTTCTATCTGAGAATTTACATTTGGGTTAAAAGAGGCATAAGCTATTGCAAATGTAGCAAATGGAGTAGCAAAAGCTCCTATTATTCTACTTTTGGTCCTCCACTCTATGACAAGATAAACAGCAATGGTTACCCATGCAAAAAATACTAGAGATTCATATAAATTAGACAAAGGGGCATGTCCATATCCTAATTTATAGGATTCATACCATCTATATCCTAATGCAAAAGTTTGCATTAAAAAACCAATAACAGTTACAGTAGTAGCAACAATACCGAGTCGTTTTGCTTTAAATACCCAATAGGATATATATAGTATTGCTGCTGCCATATAGACAAAAGTGGTAATACTCAGGATATGAGAGCTATCTATATTCATTTTTCGCCTCCTGAGAAGTAACTAATCTTTGCAGAAAGTGTTTCAAAATCTCTTTCAAATCGAAGTTTATTTTTATTAGCTGTACCTGCTAATATTGCTATCTTCTTGCCGTTTTCTTCGCCAACCCAAAGCCAAATCCTACGATGACTTGCCCAAAATACTATTAAAAATCCTGCAAGAAGGAGGCTGCAGCCAATCCATACAAGCCAGACTCCAGGGTCCTTTTTGACTTCAAGTCCTGTCATATACCTTTCTGTAACTCCTAAAAGCGAAAGACGATATATATTATTGGTTCTTCTCAGCTCTCGTTGCTCTCCTTGTAATAACCATATGGCAACTGGGGGTTGTCCAGAATCATCTGCCCACCAAAGCTGAGCAGCAGGCACTCCATGTACATCTGGTAGATATCTCATAATCCCTAATGCTACATGTTCCTGAGGCCATGTAATCCTTTCGAACGCGGGTACCTGAAGAATTTTTTGTTGTCCATCTGATGCAACTATTTTTATAGTTATTCTTGGTATTGCTTGATAAGAGGCTTGATAAATTGTTATACCTTTATAAGTAATTGGATGATTTACCCTTAGTACTTTATGAATTACTACTCTTCCGTGGTCTATAATTGATAGATCTGACCTATAGTCTTTAGGTGTACCATTTCTATAATAAGATAGAGTAAATTTATTACATTTTATAGTAAATCCTAAAGGAATTGGTTTGCCTGTTACATCCTGAATACAATGGTTGGTTGCTTCTCCTTCCAGTAAAGTAACACTTCCCTTAAAGCCTAATAAAATTCCAACAAGAGCTCCTGCAAATATCACTAGGATACTACCATGTAATATATAAAGTCCCCAATAGCTCCATTTTCCTTTCTCTGATAGAACTATCTTTCCATTTTTAAGAGGCTTTTCACTTATACTGCCACCTACTGCTTCTTTAAATTCACTTATCACTTGTTCAGTGCTGATATTTTTAGGCAGAATCACCTGCTTTAAGATGCGCATATGTTTTAGTTTATCTAAAGATATATCTAAATTGTCCCTTTTATATAATCTTAAGGTAATAGGCAATCTCTTAAACGTACATACAACAAGATTTATTGCAAAAAGGACTAAAAGTGTAACATACCACCAAGAGTGATAAGTATCATATAAATGAAGAGCTTTTATAATTTTAAAAAGATTGGGACCATATCTCTCATAGAATTGAAGCGGCTCTTGCTGAGGCAATACAGTACCAATGATAGATGTAATAGCTAGCGTAATAAGTAAAAATATTGCTAGCCTGACCGATGAAAAAAATCTAATAACAGGATTTGATTTTGAATGATTTTGATCTTGTGTCACCATAGCTTCAGGATGTCCGGTTAGGATTTTTTTATTGCTTTTTTAAATATTAATCAGATAGATTATCATAGTAACTATTTTTCTTCTTTATTACTATCATCTATCTGATTTTCATCATCTCCTTTTAGAGATTTTTTAAAATTTCTTATTCCTTTACCTAATCCTTCACCAATTTGGGGGAGCTTACCCGCCCCAAATACAACCAATATAATAAGCAATATAACCAATAATTCTGGCAATCCCAACCCAAACATCCTCAAGCACTCCCCTAATTGTAACCCTTTATGATTAAGGGCTAACAAACTCTACTGTTTGGAAGCCAAGCTGTCAATGTAACTTTTTAAAAAAGTTAACTAGTTTTATAAAAAAATATTTACTATTATTCCATAATAATGTGTTTTTTGAAATAGCCAAAAAAATAACACCTTATTATCAATGTGTCATAATTTTAACAAGACTTGACGCAAAGAAGAGTTCATAGTAGCTAGTGCCCTCAATAAAAAATTAAAAAAGGAGTTTGCAATTTATGGCTAAGGTGTATCCTTTTTGTGGATTAAGATATAACAATCAAAAAATACAAAATATACAAGAATTAATTGCTCCACCCTATGATGTTGTAACAAAATCAATAAGAGATAAATTCCTTTTGGCAAGTCCTTATAATATTTTTCACCTTGAACTTCCCAAAGAAGATAAAAAAAATAATAGAAATAAGTATGAACATGCCTCTTTTTTGTTAAAGCAATGGAGAAAAGAATCTATAATTATAAGAGATCCCCTTCCTTGTATTTATGTATATAATATTGAGTTTAAAGTAGACAATAAGTATTATACTAGACAAGGAATTGTAGCATTGGTTCGGGTAGAGCCGTGGGAAACTCGTATTATAAGGCCTCATGAAAAAACATTCAATAGGGTTACTAACGATAGATTATGTTTATTAGAACATACTAAGACACAATTTAGCCAAGTATTTTTATTATATAAAGGGAATAAAAAAGCAGGAGAAATTCTAAAAGATTATTCAGCTACTCTTCTTTATGAACTTAAAGATTATCTTGGCAATACACATAGACTTTCTTCTATTTCAGATATAGAATGTGCCAAAAGACTACATAATCTGTTTAAAGACCTACCAATGTATATAGCAGATGGTCATCATCGCTATACTACAGCATTAAATTTTAGCCAAAAGATGAAGAAGATATTAGGAGACGAACCTTGGAGAGCTTATAATTATTTAATGGTTTATATGGTAGATGTAGATGATCCTGGGCTACTTGTTCTGCCAACTCACAGAATTGTTTCTCTATCAAATCATGATAATGTTTTAAATGTTATAGCCAAATCAAAGCTATTTTTTGATACAAAAATTCAAGAGGTTTCCAATATAGATCAAATTGGCATAACAAGGATCAAGGAATCCCTTAATAGTTTAAGGGCAAATACCTCGTTTGCAGTATTCTATAAAGAACATGATAAAATAGTTTCAGAAATCTGGACTCTAAAAGACTCTGTATTTGAAGAACTTATTTCTACTATTCCAAAACCTTTAGCTCAATTAGATGTTACAATTTTAAATGAAATAGTATTTTCTAAAATTATTCAATTAGATATTGAAAAAGAACATGATCTATCAAAGATTTCTTTTACTCCAGATGATAATAAATTATTAACTATAAATGATACTCAATTATTTTTTATGTTAAATGCTACTAAACCAGAAGAAGTATTAAGAGTTTCAGATGAAGGTTTAGTAATGCCTCATAAGTCTACATTTTTTTATCCTAAGATTTTGACAGGCCTTGTTATGAATTCTGTATCCGAAAACGACAAAGTATACCTATAAAGGATAGGAATGGAAAAAAGGTATCCAGTATTTGTTTATGGTACACTTAAAAGAGGTTGTTGTAACCATAAACTGTTAAAGGGATTTAAAGGTATTGAAGCCAAAGCTCCAGGGATAGAACTTCATGAAGGCCCAGGCTATCCTTATGCCATAAGAGGAGAGGGGACTACTTTTGGCGAGTTATATTATGTTGATCTTAATACCTTAAAGGAACTAGATGCATTAGAATCTCATCCTGACTATTATAGACGAGAAAAGACAACTGTTATATTACTTCCTAATAACGAACCAATAGATGCATGGATATATCTAAATAATGAAGCAAAGAGGTGGCCTAAAATCAAGAATGGTATATGGAAGTGTTAAGAATCTTTATCAAGATCTGATATATCAAACTGCCTACATACAAGTTTTTTAGATAGATCTTTATAAAAGTTATCTTTGTCGTTATGGTAAATGTCTTTTGGTTGGCTTATTTTTATTTCACCTAGTTTTGTAGTTATTGATAATTCTTCAGGGGTATCTATAGACCAAAGAGGATACTTTATACCCGCTAATTTGTGCATAACTATTCCAAGTAATATTAATAAAAAAAGAGCAAGTAAAAAAACTGGTATCTCATACCATTTATTTACATACAATCCCATTGCAGCTAGCATAGAAGTAGAGGCTGCTGGAGGGTGTAAGAGATCACTTAAGACCATAAAAAGTCCAGTAATTCCCATTGAACATGCAATAATTAATATTTCTGCAATAGATAGTCCACTATAATGATTGTTATTTAATATAGAGTCTGGAGAGATCCATTTTAGTGACATAAATAAAACAGTGCCAACTACTGCTCCAAGTAGATGCCCTATTACACAATTTCTTGGAGAGGCCATAGCTTTAGAGGGAGCATAAAATATCAAAAATGTAGTTGGTCCAAGGGCAGGAAATATTTGTGCCCAAGATGTAAAATGGGCTGCAGCTCCCATTATTATCATACTTATAGTACTACTAATTAGCACAAAAAGTGCAGATAAAAATTTAGGGTTCTTTCTAGTTAACAAGTACCAAAATTGTAATCTAAATATTTTCCCAATGTGCCAAGAAACAGTATCAAAAAAATCTTCTATCTTTTTTGTAATTCTTTTATTCATTTTTTTATCTCCAAAAGATTTTATCGATAATACAGTTAGAAATTTAGAAATCTTTTAAACTATAATCGACCTAAGAGGTAAAAATTATGATTTTAGCTCGTATAAAGAGATATGCCGCTCTTGCAACAGGAGATTATGAAAAGATATTTTCTGGCATGAAGCTTCCTGTATTACCTCAAGCTGCAATGAAGTTATTAAATGAAATTAAAAAACCAGACTCTTCTATGAAAACAATAGCTGAAATCATAAGTTCGGATCCAGGACTTTCTGCTCATGTTTTAAAGGTTGTAAACTCTGCTCTGTATGCATTACCAAACAAAATTAGTAGTATAATTCAAGGGGCTAATATTTTAGGTATAAAAAAGATAGAGAACATAGCAATATCTTATGCTGTTATGTCATCTGTTAGTGACCCTAAAAAACATGGGTTTAATTTTGATCTTTTTTGGTCTGAATCTATGTACAAGGCGTTATTTGCAAGAAGATGTGCCAAGATACTAGGGCTTCCTACAGAGGATGCCTTTGCAGGAGGACTTCTTCAAGATATAGCCCTTCCAGTTTTACTGACTTCATGGTTTGATGTATATAAAAGAGTCTATGATATATGGATCAATTCTAATGAAAGACTTAGCATTATAGAAAAAAAACGACTTTCTTGGACCCACGCACAAGCAGGTGCATGGATTGCCCAAAAATGGGAACTCCCCGATATATTGATATGTTCCATAGGATTACATACAGCAAATATGTCACAACTAAAAAAATTGCAACTTATTCCTTCCATTCCTGCTGTTGTGGCTTTATCTAGCTTAATCCCTTCTAAAGATTTAGACATAGATGCTCTAATTCCTTTATCTAATCAAGCAGAGATAATGGGATTTTATTCTTCTCAACTTATAGATATCTTTGAAGAAGTAGATTCTATTTTTCAAGATATAACAACCTGTTTTGGAATAAAAGCTAAAAAGAGATTAGAAATTAGTAAGTTATTAAAAAAACTTTAAATGTAAGGAAATTAGCGAGTATTTGAGAGTTTCATTTTTCTTTAAGTTGTATTTTTACTATCTAAATAATGTCGATTCTATATTTTATTGTAGTTACCAAAAATTTTGATACTGATAAAACAGTTAAATTTGTCGTATAAGCTTTTTCCACTGTGGTTTAAATTTTTTGATGTTAATAACTGGATAAATAACGGAAACATATTTTAAGAGATTGCAGTCCTTAGCAATCCTAAGTTATATTTAATAAACTTTCTTGAGAGTTCACGACCACATTTATTGTTACTTTTTAGTTCTAGCTTAGAAAGATGACTTAGCCCTTGTCCTTTAAAAAAATCCTTTTAGATTAACTCTAAACTAATGCACATATTTATATTGGTTGTATTGCTTGAATCAGACTAGCAATTATAAATAAAAAATATAACCTACCATACAATACTGGAAGCCCTTTCATTTGTGGTAGCCACTATCTCCGATGAAATTTAATACCAAAACCAAGTGGAAGTTCCTTTTGTTTAGACAAAATTTTTATTTTTTTCACAAACTTCGTATAGATCAGTAAAATATCTTTTATTTTGCTATTCAGGCCATTTTTCTTGAATACGTAGATTGGGGGTTAAACTAGATTGAGCTATAACTATTTGTAAATATAAGACTAAACCAAGTAGTTCTGGATACAAAATTATTTGAATACCAAGTAAAAGATTAATAGATTATAATAGCAGCAACTAAAATATTATTAGCTATTAAATAAGTAGTTATAAGATTATAATATTCTTAATATTCTGCAACCCTGACTGACATAAGATTAATTAACATAACTATATTGTTTTTCAACATGCGTTTCCTTTCCTCTTCTTTTTATGTTTAGGATATTAATAATATGTAACTTTAATATTGTAACCTTCTATCTATCCAGCTCCTTATTTTATCCATTGCTCCATGATATCAAAAATATCTCTCTTTAAGACATTCTTTCACGAAAACTCTTGAAAACTTTTCATGTAGCCCTTTATTAAAGGCTATCCATAAGGAGTTACTTCTTGTTCTGTGATCCCACCTGTCCATGAGGCTTTGAAAAATTGGGATTAAATTCAGTTCTATCATTTTATCTTATTACCCTAAAAACACCATCACGATTAAAAAGTTCGAGATATCCTGCCCCTGCCTTGCCAGAAAGAGCAAAGTAAAATATAGGTTCAAATGCCTTCCTGGAATAAACATCAATTATATTGAAACTCTAAAATCCCTTCCATTTTAAACGCTATCATAGATAAAATTTATTGTTTAAATTCCCCCTGTATAGGTAGCAAAAACAGGATCGAATCTTTTTCTTTTTCTTATGCTGTTTCTTACTCTTATAAAAAGAAAATCCATTAAACCCTTCTTCCTTCCAAATCCTATAGAGCCTTTTATAGTTCACTTTAAAACCCTCTGCCTTAAAACAACAAAAATCTTTTCGTAACGAGCTGCCGCTTCTGCCAAGATACTCAAGATACTAATTATCCAATACTAAATCTGTTTTCTTCATGGTTGCTCCCACTTAATCCTAACATTTTACATATCCCAAATGGGGGACAATCTATACCTAAATACTAGGGACGTGTTTTCTATCCTGTTCTAAAATCATCTTTCTCCAAAGCCCTCTTGCCTTCCTTTGCGTATCTAAGACCAGCTTTTTTATTTTGGGATCAGTTGGGACAAAATTATTAAGAACAATAAGCCTATTTTTAAAAGAAATAAGCCTTAGTTTATTATTAAAACAAAGTCTTATTACACTAAGCTGTCTTCCAGCTCTACCAGTTTGTACTATTAAACAACCATCTTCTTTGATTACGTTTGAACATGTATTGGGGAAATGACCAACTATTGCCATATCTATTCCCTTTATTTCAGAGACAAGTTTCTCAGTCTGTCTCAATCCCATGTGAGATAAAAGAATAATAAAATCTACATGTCCTTTGATCTTATCTATAATTGCTCTCAACCTAACCCTTGGCTTATAACATACTATGTGAGGGAAAAACTTTTCTATTAACTCTCCATTTAATAAACTTGGATCTATTAAAGAGACAATTGCAATCCTTATCCCTGCACGTCTAATAATTAGATAAGGGACAATATTTTTTATCCCCTTAAAGGACCTAACATATAAGTTAGTGAGAATAATCTTAAAGTGTGCCTGTCTTAAAACATCTTTTAAACACCTGCCCAGTCTAAAGTCTTCATCTCCTAAACATATTGCATCATAACCCATATAATTCATAGCCTTTAGTATGGCAGTTGCAAAAAGTTTACTTTTATAGCCCTGATATGTGAATATATCCCCTGCACTTAATATAATAAAAGGGACTCCGCTAGCCTTAAGTTTATCTATTACACCTGCTCTATGTGCTAGTCCACCTGTTGGGACTCTACAACCACACGGGGATATCTCTCCATAGTCTGAGGAGCTATATATCACCAAAAGACATCTGTTTTGACTTTTAGCATAAGAAAATGGCAAAAAACAAAAAAACAATATGACAATAAAAATTATTTTCTTTAATAACTTCATCTTTAATCTCTACCTCCATTTTTTATATTAAACTCGGTTAGGTTTATGTTATAAATTATAAACCATGAGATATTATTGCCCTAGATGCTGGAAAGATTTTTCTAATGACTATGAAATATGTCCTTATTGTGGATTAAATATAAAAGAATTCTGGTCAAAGAAAGACAAAGTTGAAAAATTAATTATTGCACTTAACCATCCTGAAGGCTCAACAAGACTAAGGGCAGCATGGTTGCTTGGGAAAGAAAAAGACCCTCGTGCTCTACCCCACCTTATAAAAGTCTGTAATAGAGAAGATGATTTATATCTAATAAGAGAATGCATAAAAGCTATAGGATTAATAGGAGGAAATGAAGCAGAAAAATTTCTTCTAAAGATGTGTAATCATCCTGCCACTATGATAAAAAATGAGGCTCAAAAAGCGCTAAAAGAAATCAACAGTAACCTAGATACCTAATATTTTGTATAACCAGATAATAAATTTGAACTACTGAACTATAAACAATTTGATGGACTCATAAAAGAGGCATTTATATTTATAAGTTTTTGATCCTCTTGTTCCATAATTAAGATATAGTCAAGGGCTTGTTCGAAAGAACAATAAGAGGGATACTTTTTTACTAAAAGTCTAGAACTAAGTCCCCAATGTCTATAAAAATCATTTAATACAGACCTAAGTTTTTCACACAATATAGAAAAATTCTCTTCTTTATGCAGGGATAGTATCAAGTAATCAGCCCCTTTTTTATATAGAGTTGGAATCATCTTGAATCTCTCATCTAACTCTAACTTTGGATCTTCAAGTACTTGCAATATAGACTCACCTAACTCATCTAGACATTGGTCTGCCCTCAGGTATCCCCATCTTTTATTAAACTTTCTAAGTTCTTTAAAATCTATGAGGATTAAGTGATAGTAATCTAAAATCTCTCTAATTTCTTTTGATAAATCTATGGTTAGCAAAAATCTATAGTTGAAAAAGTTGGACAGTGGCTCTCGGAAGTAACATATTTGTCTAAACTGCTCTACTGTTTTTATATCTTTTATACAAGGCTCTAGCTCTATAGATAGTGGATTCCATGTCTTTACTACTTCTATAACAGCCTCTACACATTTTGGATCTAATTTATTATTGTTTACATTTGCTCTTAGGATAGAACAGGCACTTTTTATACTAAGTGGGGGTTTATATGGTCTTTTTGCTATAAGAGCCTCAAGTATATCTGATACAGATACAAGCCTTACTAGTGGTGGGATATCTTTCTCTTTTATGCCAAAAGGGTAACCAGATCCATCAAGCCGCTCATGATGTTTTAATATAATGTCAAATATTATTGGATTTTCAATTCTAGATTGAATAAAATTTGCACCTATAATAGGATGTAATTTCATAAGTTTTCTATCAAGGCTATTAAATTTCCCCGGCTTTAAAAGTACTTCATCAGGGATAGCAATTTTACCTATATCATGTAAAAGGCATCCTACCTCAAGCATCTTTATTTCACGTTGGCTAAAATCTAATAGTTTTGCTGCCCTTGTGGCAATCTGGGCAACCCTTTTTGAATGTTCAAGCGTACAGTGATCTCTACTTCCTAACATATCCCCCATAACAGCTAATAAATCCTGTACTTGCTTTTGATGATGTCGTTCTAGTTTAATAAGCCTATCTAAGAGATTTACCTTAAGCAGTAGCTGTTGAGGAATAACAGGTTTTAATAAAAAATCATCTATTTGATTTTTAAATTTTTTTATAAGACATGGAAAATCACTGTTGGTTATCAAGGTAATTATATATAACACTCTGTTATCTTTAATCTTATCTAATGTATAAATAACGTCTTTTTTAACTAAAAGTTTTGAATCCCATATTATAATCTTAATATGATTCTCTTTTATACGTTCTAAGACTTCTTTATTGGATGAGACAACCAATGTAGTAAAATTAGATTTGGTTAAATAATTGTTTATATCTTGTGCCTCTTTAATATCTCTATGGGCAATCAAAATACTATAGGAATTATCATAGGAAGGAATATTATTATAATACAACACTTCTAGGTTCCTTTAGCTCCATTTTTAAAAAGCGTTGATCTTTTAATTTCCTATCGGAATATCTAATCATATTTTCAAAAAAGAAAAATCTTAAGTTTAAACTTAAAGGGTTAATGAAATCTTCACCTATATCCGAGATAGATACAAAGTGAGTTTTTCTCTTAAAGAGTCAAAATAAGTTTAAAAATTATTTGTTTTATCGTTTGAATTTTATGTATATATTTGGAGGACCAATTAATGCCTAGTAAAAAAAATGACACTAAATTAAATGGACTTATAAGTATTAAAGAAGCAAGTGCAAGACTTGGAGTCCCTTCAACAACTTTAAGACATTGGGAAAAGGTCTTAGAGGGGGTATGGGCACCTACAAGGACTAAGGGGGGGCAAAGAAGATTTAGTCAAAAGGATTTAGCCATACTTGCTAAGGTAAAACACCTTGCTCAACAGATGAGTTTATCTGAAGTTAAACAAGTCTTGTTAAAAGAAGGTGCTAAAGAAGATGAAGGAGCAATATATGATTTTACTGATAAGGTAGTACTTATAACAGGTGGTACAGGGTCTTTTGGACAGGCCTTTACTAAATATTTACTTACTGAGCATCATCCCAAAAGCATAAGGATATATAGTCGTGATGAACTAAAACAGTATCAGATGCAGCAAAAGTTTGATGACAGTAGGCTTAGATTTTTAATTGGGGATGTAAGAGATAGAAATAGACTCATAAAAGCAACCAGAAAAGTAGATGTCATAATACATGCTGCTGCGATGAAGCAAGTACCCATCTGTGAGTACAATCCATTTGAGGCAGTAAAGACTAATATATTAGGAGCCAAGAATGTAATAGATGCAGCATTAATAAATGAGGTTCCAGATGTAATTACATTAAGTACAGACAAAGCAGTTAATCCGGTAAACCTATATGGTGCAACAAAACTCTGTGCAGAAAAGGTCTTTGTACATGCAAATGTATATTCTGGTGATAGGCCTACTCGTTTTTCTTGTGTTAGATATGGAAATGTCTTAGGTTCTAGGGGCAGTGTTGTCCCTCTATTTTTAAAGCAGCGACAAGAAGGGGTTATCACTATTACAGATCCTCGTATGACTCGTTTTTGGCTTACACTTTCTCAAGCAGTAAGGCTTGTAGCAAGAGCGCTTGCAATTATGAATGGCGGAGAGATATTTGTCCCTCGTATCCCAAGTATGAAGATAGTAGATCTAGCAAAGGCAATCGCTCCAGGTTGTAGACAAAAGATTATAGGCATAAGACCAGGAGAGAAGATACATGAACTTTTGATAAGTGAGTATGAAGGTAGTCATACAGATATGTTTGAAGACTTATTTGTTATACATCCTAATGGCAAATGGCAACCAAGAGGAGTATTTATAAAGGGTGAGCCTGTAGCAGAAGGATTTTATTATGCCAGTGATAAAAATGATAGGTGGCTTAGTGTTCAAGACCTTAAAAAGTTGTTAAAAAAGGAAGGATTAATATAATCTAATATTATGATAAAAAGACTTCCTTATGCAAGACAATGGATAAGTGAGGAAGATATAAGCGCTGTTGTAAGAGTATTAAAATCTGAGCGTATTACTCAAGGAAAAGAAATAACTTGTTTTGAAAGCGATATTTGTAAATATGTAGGTGCTAAGTTTTGTACTTGTGTTTCAAATGGTACAGCCGCTTTGTATATAGCAGCAAGAGCACTCAATGTAGGAAGAGATGATCTTGTTCTTACAACTCCTATTACATTTTGTGCAACAGCAAATGCCTTTGAACTTTGTGGTGCAAGACTAGACTTTGTTGATATAGATCCCGTTACACTTCAAATATCTCCAACACAAATAGAGCTCTACATCAAACGTACAGGATGTGTGCCTAGCGTAGTTGTACCTGTAGATTTCTATGGAATCTGTGCAGATCTTGACCAAATATATAGGCTTTCAAAAGACTATGGATTTAAAGTAGTAGAAGATGCGGCACACAGTATAGGTACCTCTTATAGTTATGAAGGTGAAAATATATTTTGTGGCTCATGTAGACATTCTGATATTTCAATATTTTCCTTTCATCCAGTAAAAAATATTACAAGTGCAGAAGGAGGGGCTGTACTTACAAATGACGAATCACTCTTTAAGAGGATATCTTTATTAGCTAATCACGGGATAGAAAGGGATCCCAATAATTTTGTTATCTTTCCAAAAGATAAAATTTGGCCATATGAATTACATGAGATATCCTTAAACTTTAGACTAAGCGATATACATGCTGCACTTGGTAGAAGTCAATTAACAAGAATAGATCTTTTTAAAAGAAGAAAGCAGCGTTTTTTTAATTTATATAAAGAAGAACTTTTGGAGTTAGAGGAAAAAAACATAATAAAACTTCCAGTATGGCCTAAAGGGCAAGATCCTTGCTTTCATCTTTTTATTATAAGGTTAGATAAAAATGCATCCTTAACTAGAGATGAACTTTTTAAAAGGCTTTTTGAAAAGGCAATAGCTACTCAAATACATTATTGGCCGCTTCATCTACATCCATACTATAGACAAAAGTATGGATATAAAGAGGGTAAGTGTCCTATAGCAGAGGAGTTTGCTAACACTTGTCTTAGCCTACCATTTTTTGCATCTATGGAGATAGAAGATATAAGATTTGTCTGTGCCACCTTAAAAAAGATATTACTAAACTAACTCTTCAATGATTGATCTTCTATAGTGTATAAATAGTCCCATATAAACTCTTCTTGTGCACCTGTTTCTATACTACCAGGTCTCATTCTTCTTACTTTTTCTATAGCTTTATCTGGGCTTAGATGAAGATATTTTCCAAGCAAGCAGGCAAGAACGGTTCCTGTTCTCCCTCTTCCTGCTACACAGTGTATGCATAGTCTTTTATTATCATTTGATTTTCTAAAGATATTCCATATCTTATCCATTTGTTCAAAACTTGGTGCATCAAAGTCAGCAATAGGGATATCGATTACTTTAAACTCTTTTCTATAACGATAGTCTCTATAGTTAAGATCTGTAAGATTTATGATAAAATGGATCTTCATCTTAAATAGAAAGGATATCTCTTTTTCAATATCTCTTACATAAAATGAGGGCATTGCCATTGCAGCAAGTCTTCTTTTGATCACAAAAGAGAAGTGTGTATCTATACAAATTGGATCTAAAAATGCCTCTATACTTGGCCACCATCCAAGCATTTCTCGATTCTCATCTATAATCTTTAAAGATTTTGAAGGGTCTCTAAATATTGATTTAGGCAAGGTTAGTCTTTGAATATCTCTAAAAGAGAGCGAAGTTTCTATTATTAGCTCATGTGAGTCAATTATGTTTAAGATCGACATGTTTTTAAATTCACAACCCTCTAAATTTTTAGTAAATTTTAAATAATTATAACAAAATTAAAAGGAATAAATTCCCGATAACATCTTTAGACAGCTCTGGCAGCGAAAGGTGAAAGATCATGAGAGGAAAAACCTTAGATGTATGTGTTGCAGGTTGTGACAAAACAGCACTTAATTTTGTATTAATGTTTGATTCTGAACCCTTTACCAAATTAGATGTAAGGCTTTGTGCTATATGTGTTTTAGACAAAGAAGAAAGTGAGGAGCTTATAAGATTTGCAAAGGCTAATAATATAGCAATCATAGAAGATCTTGATAAGATTTCATCTTCTAGTTTCGACCTCTTTTTTATACCAGATACGAATTTTTTAACTCAAATAAAGTCTGATCTTATCAAAAACGAGTTTAAACCATATATTGTGGAGCCCAATACTTGTAAGCTGATATATAAGCTCTATGAAACACATATTGAAGGTAAAAAGGCAGAAAAAAAGTTTTATAGTGTTTTTAAAAGTGCAAGAGATGCAATTATTATTTTAGATCAAGATTTAAACATACATCAAGCAAACCAAGCAGCAGCCAAGGTCTTTGGTTATAGTTCAAAAGAGCTGTTACATAAAAACCTAAAAGATCTCATTGCTCCTTCTGAAAAAGGATTTTACAAACGTATAAAGGAGGGCAGGGGTGAGCCAATAATCATAAATGCTATAAAAAAAGACGGTACTTTATTCCCTGTGCGTGTTTCTATCTCTTCTTTTTCTCTTAATTCATCGCTTTATTATACTGTTATTTTAAGGGATCAAACCCAGCGTAAAGAGATGGAAGAGAGACTGCTTCAGGCAGAACGGCTTGCTGCAGTTGGTCAGACAGCTTCATATTTGATACATGAGATAAAAAATCCTCTCATAATAATTGGGGGATTTGCCCAACAACTTTTAAAGAGAATTGATCCAAAAGATAGAGACAAGTTAGAGATCATCTTAAAAGAAATAGAACGGCTTGAGTCTCTTATCACAGATGTCAGAGATTTTACAAAATCGATTGAGATAGAGAGAAAGGAGTGTGATTTAAATGCACTTATTCTTGAGACTATATCCTTTTTTAAAGATGAGGCATCTAAATATGGGATAGAAATCATTGTGGAGTTAGACTCTGATATACCTAAGACTATAAAGCTTGATCCTGACTTAATGAAGCAAGTATTAATTAATCTTATAAAGAATGCAATTGAAGCAATAAATGAGCAGGGCAGTCTAAAGATTAGCTCTAGGCTTGAAAAATCTGTTGTAAAGATAGAAATATCAGATACTGGTTGTGGTATTTCTGAAAAATATTTAAAAGAGATATTTAACCCATTTTTTACCACAAAGAAAAAGGGAACAGGATTAGGGTTGACAATCTCCTATAGAATAGTTAAAGCCCATGGCGGAATCATCAAGATAAAGAGTAAAGAGGGCAAGGGTACTACTTGTACGATCTTGCTGCCTATAAAATAAGGAGACAAAGAACATGTATATTGTAACAGGTGGTGCAGGTTTTATAGGAAGTGCATTTGTTTGGAAACTTAACCAATTAGGCATAGATGATATATTGGTTGTAGATAATCTTGGCTCAACACAAAAGTGGAAAAACTTGGTTAACTTAAGATATTATGACTACATACATAAAGATGAGTTTTTAGAAGAGTTATATTCAAACAGATTTTCTAGAATAGAAGCTATAGTCCACATGGGGGCATGCTCTTCAACAACAGAGTTAGATGCAGATTATCTAATGGAAAATAATTTTCACTATACAAAAGAGCTTTCAAAGTTTTGTCTTGCAAACAATATAAGGTTTATTTATGCAAGCAGCGCAGCAACTTATGGAGATGGATCTCTTGGTTTTAGTGATGAACACTCAATTATACCAAGGCTAAAACCTCTTAATATGTATGGATACTCAAAACAGCTCTTTGACCTTTGGGCGCTTAAAAAGGGAATATTAGACAAAATAGTAGGGATTAAGTTTTTTAATGTTTACGGGCCAAATGAGTATCATAAAGGGGATATGAAAAGTGTTGTGTGTAAGGCATTTTATCAGATAAGGGAGACAGGAAAGTTAAAGTTATTTAAGTCTTATAAGCCAGAATATAAACATGGAGAACAGAAAAGGGATTTTGTTTATATAAAGGATTGTGTGGATGTAATGGCTTGGTTTTTAGAAAAAAAGGATGTAAATGGCATATTTAATCTAGGTACTGGAGAGGCACGTACATGGAATGATCTTGCAAAGGCGGTGTTTTCTGCTATGGGAGTAGATACAAACATAGACTATATTGATATGCCTTTGGCAATAAGAGATAAATATCAGTATTTTACCCAAGCCGAGATGAAAAAACTAAAAGATGCAGGTTATAATAAAGATTTTACAAGCCTTGAAGATGCTGTCAAAGACTATATCCAAAACTACCTCGCAAAGGACAATCAATATCTAACAAGTATTTAATGCAAATAAAAGCAATAGCCTTTTATCTATTAGGAGAAAAAAGTGCTTTATTATCAACATCTTACATCCTTTTGGATAGATTTAATAGTGTTTGTTGTTGGGCTATGTATTGGTAGTTTTTTAAATGTGGTTATAGTTAGGCTTCCCAATAGAGAATCTATAGTCTTTCCAGCCTCTAAGTGTCCAAACTGTGGTTACAAGCTTAGGTGGTGGGAGAATATTCCACTTATAAGTTTTATCTTGTTAAGAGGTAAGTGTAGTAAGTGTTCAGCACCTATTTCTATTCGTTATCCGATTGTAGAACTTTCGACTGCTATCTTAAGTGTATGTTTGTGGTTTAGATATCACTTTAACATTTATATGTTTTTAGGATACCTTTACTTTATAAGCGCTTTAATTGCTATATTTTTTATTGATCTTGAACATCATATTATACCAGATGTAATATCACTTCCTGGTATATTAATAGGAATCTTAATGTTTACTATTGTTCAAGGACTTTCTCCAAAGGATTCTTTAATTGGAGCTTTGGTTGGAGCAGGGCTCTTTGAACTAATACGTTTAGGTTACTTTTTTATAACAAAAAGAGAGGGTATGGGCTTTGGAGATGTAAAGTTAATGGGTATGATAGGTGCATTTTTAGGCTGGCTTTATATCCCAATAGTTATATTTTTTAGTGCACTAATTGGTACCTGTTATGCTCTTTTGTTGATGTTTTTAAATAGAGCAAAAAGGGATACAAAGATACCTTATGGTCCATTCTTAGCTATAGCAGCGCTTATTGCTCTGTTTTTTGGTCCTCAAATCCTCGCCTTTTATAGAGACCTTATGGTAGGTAAGTTCTTCTAGATTTAATATTATCTGTTCTTGGGATTTTCTATCATTTTATCTCTTTAACTATCAAATTTTACTTTTTAAAACTTAGTGTTACTTTAAGTTTTTTGTTTGACTATTGATTAAAAATTTGATAAGACCCTATTACAAATTATTCTTAATTACAACAAGCCTTAGTGTTGGTTTAAATGTCTATAAATAAAAAGCAGGGGATGGTGTAAGCCATGAGGACTATATTTATTCATCCTGAAAGATGCATTGGTTGTAAACATTGTGAAGTAGCATGTCGTTTAACACACTCAAAAACTAAAAATCTTCTTGATTTACCAACAGATAAGACAGCTCATAAACGTATATTTGTAGAAACTACAATTAACTATTTGACTATGCCTATAAGATGTAGACACTGTAATCCAGCTCTATGTGAACAGACTTGTCCAACTGGTGCTATATATAGAGATACTAAAATAGATGCTGTTTTAGTTGATACTAGTCGATGTATTGGTTGTGCAATGTGTGCTATAGTTTGTCCTTTTGATGTTATCTCTTTCTATAAGGACTACACATTTAATAAGGAAGTTAATATAAAATGTGATTTTTGTATTGATAGATTATCAGATAATCAAATACCTGCTTGTGTAGATGCATGTAAAACTAATGCATTAGAATTTGGAGATATTAACCAAAGTATTAATCAATCAAGACATAAAGCCTTGTTAGATCTTAGTAAGATACTTGTTAATGAAGAGGGAAAGTCTATACCTGACAACATCATAGAGTTTAGACGAATAATGCAAAAAGTTTATCAGCTAGGTGCAATTAGTTAGAGGAGGCGTTGGTTATGTTGGACAAAAAAGAGATTGTAAATAAACGTACTATAGATGAAAGTGCAAAGCCTATAATCGAAAAGGCGATAGATGAAAACCTAGAGACTGTATGGGATAGGTTAGAGGCTCAACAGCCTCAGTGTGGTTATGGACAGCTTGGTATGTGTTGTAATCGTTGTGCAATGGGCCCTTGTAGAATAGATCCCTTTGAGGAGACAGGACCTAAAAGAGGAGTCTGCGGTGCAGATGCCAATCTCATATCTGCTAGGAATCTACTAGATGATCTTTTAGTTGGGGCAGCAGCACATTCAGATCATGGAAGAGAGGTCATAGAGGTATTATTAAAGACCGCACGTGGACAGGCTCAAGGGTATGAGATTACAGATACTGAAAAACTGAGATCTCTTGCACAAGAATTTGAAATAGACACTTCAAAATCTGACAATGAAATAGCTGAAGAGCTTGCACTAAAGCTATTTGAAGAATTTGGCACTATCAAAAACTCTATTACCTTTGCTGCTAAAAGGGCTCCAGAAAAAAACATAGAGCTCTGGAAAAAGTTGAATATCTTTCCCCGAAGTGTAGATAGAGAAATAGTTGAGGCAGCCCATAGAATACATATGGGGGTTGATTCAAGTTATGATAATATATTGATACACGCCTTAAGGACCTCTCTATCTGATGGATGGGGTGGTTCTATGATGGCTACAGAAATATCAGATGTTTTATTTGGCACTCCAACTCCGTGTAGCTCATATGTAAATCTGGCTTGTATAAAGGAGGATTGTGTCAATATCTTGCTTCATGGACACAATCCAATCCTATCTGAAATGCTGGTAAAGGCGTCTGAGGAAGATGATATAAAAGAAATGGCAGTTAAGGTAGGCTCTCAAGGTATAAACCTACTTGGAATGTGCTGTACAGGCAATGAAGTCTTAATGAGAAGAGGAATTCCAATAGCAGGTAATATGTTACTTCAAGAACTTGCTATTGCAACAGGTGCTATTGAACTCATGTTAATAGATTATCAGTGCATATTTCCATCTATTGCAAAGACTGCAAAGTGTTATCATACAATCGTAGTGTCTACCTCTGAAAAGGCGCGTTTCCCTGATGCAAAACATATAGAGTTTCATCCTGATCATGCCTTAGATATAGCAAGAGATATTATAAAACTTGCCATAAATAACTTTAGCAACAGAAATCCAAATAGGATTAAGATACCAAAAGAACCTATAAAGATGATGGCAGGTTTTTCAGTAGAGGCTATAAAGACTGCTCTTGGTGGCAGTGTTACTCCTCTTTTAGAAGCAATTAAATCAGGGAAGATCAAAGGTGTTGTAGGGATTGTTGGATGTAATAATCCAAAGATCAAACATGATTTTGCACATGTGAACCTAACAAAAGAGCTCATTAAAAATAATATATTAGTGGCAGAGACAGGTTGTGCTGCGATTGCATGTGGTAAGGCAGGGCTCTTAGTGCCTGAGGCAGCAGAACTAGCAGGTGATGGGTTAAAAGAAATAGCTAAAGCCCTTGGTATTCCTCCAGTATTACACATGGGATCATGTGTTGATTGCTCAAGAATTTTGGTACTAGCAGGGCTTTTGGCAAAGGAGTTAGGTGTTTCTATATCTGATCTACCCATAGGTGGTGCAGCTCCAGAGTGGTATTCACAAAAGGCTGTCTCCATTGGTTCTTACTTTGTAGCATCTGGAGTTACTACTGTGTTAGGACTTCCTCTTAAGATATATGGGAGCAGCGATGTTTTAAATCTACTGACTAAGGACTTAGAAAAGATTATAGATGCCAAATTTATCATTGAACCAGATCCATTTATCGCTGCAGATATGTTGATTAAACATATAGAAGCCAAAAGGAGGAAACTAGGTATTTAGGATAATGAAGGTTGTAATAATAGGCAGTGGTCCAACTGCAGTAACTGTAGCAAAGGAGCTAAGGAGGTTAGGATATAAAGATAAGATAGTTGTACTTTCTAAAGAATTCTTTCCCCCTTACTCACCGCCTCTTATGCTTGATTATCTAAAGAGTAAGGGGGAAAGCGATCTTATATTTTGGAAGGGAAGAAATTTTTTTAAAGAATTAGACATTTGTTATCTTTATAACTCTCCAGTCATATCTATTGATCCTAAAGAACAAAGAGTTTTTACTCCTGTATCCAAAATAGAGTATGACTATTTAGTGATTGCAACAGGAGCAGAACTATGGAGTCCTATAACATTTGAGTGTAAAAAAATAGACTTAATTCCCTACTATGACTTTAAGTCTTTAACATCAGTTAATAGTCTTTTAGAACATATTTATAAAAATAGAGATGTAAAAAAGGCACTTATTATTGGTGGTGGCTTTATTGGTATAGAAGTAGCAACTACACTCAATCAATTGGGCTTAAATGTAATATTAGTTGAAAAACAGTCTCACTTACTTCCTCAGATGCTTAGCCCCAAAGTTTCTTCATTTATTGAAAAAAAGCTTATAGAAAAAGGGGTCAAGATCTTTTTAAACTCTACAGCCATTGCAATAAGAGAAAATAATTTGAGTTTTGAACTTATATTAGAAGATGGAAGTACAATAGATGCAGATGTATTTATCGCAGCAACAGGTATTAAACCCAATATATCTTTTCTTAATGGTTCAGGAATAAATATAGGCTCTGGTATAGTAGTTGATGAATACCTTAGAACTAATATAGCAAATATATTTGCAGGTGGTGATGTTGTTGAAACTCCTAATTTGATATCTAAAAATGTATACCCTCATGCCACATTTAGAGAAGCAATTAAGCACGGGACTATAATTGCCTCAAACATATTAGGATATAACATTAAAAATAGGGGAGATGTAAAGGTAAATAGTCTTTATCACTTTGGTATTCCTTTGGTTGCAGGAGGGGTACAACCGGATGAATTAAAGGCAGATGATGAGATATTATATTTAAGAAATGGAAACTACAAGCATGTCTTATTAAAGAATAAAAAGATAATTAGATTTGAATTTTGGGGAGATATAAGGGGCTGTGGTCTTATAACGAATTACATGGAACAACAAAGGGATTTTGATGTCTTTCTTTATAAAGCAATAAGATAAGAATGTTTTGTCCTAAATAATTTTCGTTTTAAATCTAATACTTTTCTGATAAATTCCTCAGGGTCTTTTTTAAAATCTATAAAAAGGAAAGAGGCTTAATATGTTTCTAGTTGATGGACCTTATGTGTCTGATTTTTTTAAAAAGACAGTTAGAGATCATAAGATTCCTGTAGTTGGCACCCCTATAGTTAAAAGTTTAAATCTTTATGATGGCACAAACATAATAAGTGAGGACAAAGCTGTTGAACTAGTTAAGCAGAAAAAGACTACTCCAATATATTGCGTATCTGAAAATTCTATAAGTTGGATAACTGATAGATTAACTTTTACAGAGCTTCCTCAAAAGATAGAAATATTTAAAGATAAGTTAAGGTTTAGAAGGCTTATTAAAACGCTTTTTCCAGAATTTTATTTTAGGGAAATTAGGGCAGAGGAGTTAAAAGATCTTGACTTAAAGGACCTTCCTTTACCATTTATCATTAAGCCCTCAGTAGGTTTTATGAGTATTGGAGTTTATAAGATCTCTGATTATAGCCAATATAAAAAAGCAGTTAAATCTATAGAGAAAGAGATAGCTAGTGCAAGGGCTTTATATCCAAGGGTTGTATTAGACACTAATAAATTTATTATAGAACAATATATCCATGGAGATGAATTTGCTGTTGATGCATATTATGACTCACTTGGAGAAGTTAGAATTTTAAATATATTTCATCATATTTTTTCCTCACAAGATGATGTTAAAGATAGACTCTATGTATCCTCAAAAAGGATAATTGAAGAAAATATAGAAAGTTTTTCTCTTCTTTTAAAAAGGATTGGACAGCTTGCAAATCTTAAGACATTTCCTGTTCATATAGAGATTAGAAAAGATAGCAAAGGAGGTATTATACCTTTAGAAGTAAATCCTATGAGGTTTGGAGGATGGTGTACTACAGCAGATATGACCTTTGTATCTTATGGATTTAATCCATATCTTTATTACTACTATCAGAAAAGCCCTGAATGGGGCAAAATACTAAGGGATAAAGATAAAAAGATATATGCACTAATTGTATTAGACAATTCTACAGGGATACCAGGAGAAAAGATAAAATCATTTGATTATAGAAAGTTAATGTCTAAATTTGAAAAGCCATTAGAGCTCAGAAAGATTGATTATAAAAAATATCCTTTATTTGCTATCTTATTTACAGAAACTAGGGAAGAAAACTTTAGAGAACTTAAAGAAATATTGACCTCAGACCTTCATGAATTCATTTACACTTAGTCTATAAACTAGACTTCTTGTAATATATCTATCCACAAACTTAATCATGTCTAATAATCTACCCCTTATAAAAATAAAAATATAGACTCTATACTTTAGTCCCGGAATAAGTAAAACCTTTAGAAATCATCTTATAAAACTTACCCTTATCAATTCCTATCAATTGTCCACAACCACAATATATCTTCCCATCCTTTTCAACAAATTGATAAACTTTTGTTATTCTAGATTTATGGCAGCGCAATAGCTCACCCTTACCAATTTTATAGTATTTCCAGAGCTTTTTCTTACATGCAGAACATCTAAGGAGTAACATTACTAAAATAAATTAATTTAAAATAGGATTTGATCCACATATTACTTTTGTATTACCACCAGGAAGTATCTCTTTTTTGACTTCAGAGAAGTGTTTAGCAAAAAGTTGAGGTTCTTCTTTTAGAGCCTTTTTAAAAGCGAGTCCTCCTGCAACTAACATTCTTATGTAGAATAGAAATCTTATAAAACCTGATTTAGGTAGTTCGTGTTCCATCATACAAAATTTACCATCAGGTAAAAGAACCCTTTTTATTTCATCGAAACTTTGTCTTCTCACATCTCCTTTAAGCTCATAAAATGCATGTGAACAAGTAACAGCCTTAAAAATCTTTTCTTTAAATGGCAATCTATTTGCCTCTGCTTGTACTAATACAACATTTTTAAGCCCTTTTTTATCTATTTTTTCTTTTGCTTTTGATAACATCCCTGATGAAAAATCAAGTCCTACAACAAGCCCCTTTTCTCCAACTCGTTCAGAAAGAGCAGATAAAACAGCTCCTGTACCTGTACAAAGGTCAAGTACAAAATCTCCCTCTCCTACCTGTGTTCTCTTTGCAAGGGCACGTCTTAGTCTGCCTTGAGGATCCTTTGAATGCATTTCAATTATTTTGTCGTAAAATTTAGAAAATATGTCATAGTAACTACGTCTAGCCCTTGCCATAGCTATTCCTCCATTATGATGCAAAATATAGTTGTAATTTTAACCAAATCTTCCTGTAATATAATCCTCTGTTTCTTTTTTCTTAGGCTTAGTAAATAATTCCTCTGTAGGACCAAACTCAACACATCTTCCAAGATAGAAAAAGGCTGTAAAATCAGAAACCCTTGCAGCTTGTTGCATATTGTGGGTAACTATTACAATAGTAAAGCGTTCTTTTAATCTAGTAACTAAATCTTCTATCTTATAAGTAGCAACAGGATCAAGTGCGGAACACGGTTCATCCATTAGGATTACCTCTGGTTCAACAGCAATTGCTCTTGCAATACAGAGCCTTTGTTGTTGTCCACCAGAAAGAGCTGTACCCATTGCATGTAAGCTGTCTTTAACTTCATCCCAAAGGGCAGCATCCTTTAATGCCTGTTCAACCCTACCCTCTAACTCAGATTTACTAAAACGTCCCTTAAGTCTTAGTCCATAGGCTACGTTATCGAATATAGACATTGGAAATGGAGTTGGTTTTTGAAATACCATCCCTACCCTTGATCTTAAATCAATTAAATCTATATCATCTGCTAATATATTTTTGCCATCAAGCAGTATCTCCCCTTCTGCTCTATGGTCTTTGTATAGAGAATACATGCGGTTGTAAGTCCTTATATGTGTAGATTTTCCACAACCTGAAGGACCTATAAAAGCTGTCACCCTTTTTTCTGCAATATCAATGTTATTATCAAAGAGGGCTTGTACTTTTCCATAAAAAAAATTGAGATTTTTGACTTCTATTTTAGCCTTTATTCCTTCTGGTAAAAAACGGGACATCTTTACCCCTTATTCCTTTTTGAACTTATAACTAGACGGGCAAATATATTTGCCGCCAAAACTCCAACAGTAATAACAAGGGCTCCTCCCCATGCCTTAGATTGCCAATCAGAGTATGGAGACATAGCATAATTAAATATTGTAACAGTTAGATTAGCCATAGGTTTTGTAAGTCCTTGAGGCCAATAAGGACTATTTAATGCTGTAAATAAGAGCGGTGCGGTTTCCCCTGCTACACGAGCAATCGCTAGTAAAATACCTGTTAGCATACCTGCCTTTGCACTTCTGTAAGCTACATTCCATACCATGTGCCAATAAGGTGCTCCAAGAGCAAGAGCAGCTTCTCTCATCTGGTTTGGAACAAGTCTTAACATCTCTTCTGTAGTTCTAGTTACAACAGGTATCATAATTATGGCAAGAGAGACTCCACCTGCAAGGCCAGAAAAGCTATGCATAGGAAGTACTAAAATGGCATAGACAAAGACACCAATAACTATAGATGGAGCACTTACGAATATATCAGATAAAAATCTTACAGTAGTTGCAAGCCTTCCGGATCCAAACTCAGATAGATAAGTACCAGCTAATATCCCAATAGGTACTCCTAAAATAGTTGCAATTGCTGTAATTATAATAGTACCAAGTATTGCATTAGCAAGTCCACCGCCTTTAATACCTGGTGGTGCTGGAAGCTGAGTAAAAAATTGCCAGTTTATAGCAGAAATGCCTTGAGCTATTACATCCCAAAGTATCCATATCAAAAAGGCAATACCTATTAAAGCAGCAATCCCAGAGGCTAAAAGAGATATAAAATTAATTAGTTTTCTATTTGCTTGTGATCTTGGCCTCACTTATCTTGCCTCCTTAGGCACAGATTTATTTAGCCACCATTGGGCAAGACCAAGCACCACAAATGTTATTAAAAACAACACTAGTCCAAGCTCTACCAGTGCTGCAAGATATATTGGGCTAGATGCTTCTGTGAATTCATTTGCAAGGGTAGATGCTATTGTATTAGAAGGCATAAAAAGAGACCATGAAAGTTGGTGAGCATTTCCAATTACAAAAGTTACTGCCATAGTCTCTCCAAGGGCACGTCCTAGTCCTAAAAAAAGTCCTCCAACAACACCTCTTTTACCGTAAGGCAGTACTACTTGCCATACTACTTCCCAAGTAGTAGCTCCTAATCCATAGGCTGACTCTTTTAATACCTTTGGAGTCATCTCAAAAACATCTTTCATAACAGATGACATAAAAGGAAGGATCATAATGGCTAATACAATACCTGCGCTAAACATTCCTATTCCCATTGGAGGTCCCTGAAACAGAGGTAAAAATCCAAGATGTTTACTTAACCAAGGCTGAATATAGTCTGCATTTATTGGAGCTAGCTTAAATAAGCCCCACATACCATAAATAATAGAAGGAATGGCAGCTAAAAGTTCTATAGCAACAGAAAAAATAGGCCTTAATATAGTAGGAGATAATTCAGTTAAAAATATTGCTACGCCAAAAGCAAGTGGTACAGCTAGTATCATAGCAAGGGCTGTTGAAACAAGAGTACCTACTATGGTTGTTAATGCCCCAAACTGATTAGTAACAGGATTCCATGCGGTTGACCACAGAAAAGAAAGACCAAATTTTTTTATTGAAGGCCATGCTACATATGTTAAAACTGCCAACATTGAAAACAATAAGATTAAGATAAATATACCAGCTCCATGAGTTAAGAACTTGAAAAGCCCTTCCCAAAACAAAGAAAATTTCTTAGAGCGCTTCTTCATATTATACCCAGGTCTTTAAAAATTTTATTTATTAATATCTCCTTAAAATAATACTAAAAAACACTCCAAAGGAAAATGTCATAAAAATAAAAAAAGGGCAAGGACCTTATTACCATTATCTTGGATTTTTTTCTATATATTTCGACATCAATGTCGAGCCTGGTATAAGTTGTCGAGAAATTAATTTACTTTTTAAATAGATAATAATTGATAATAATGTATTTTTTTATGTTTGGCATATATCTTGGATGTAAATAAAGACAAACAAAAGCTAATATTGAAAACAAAAAATTAAAAGGAGGTAATAGTATGAAGTACGTAAACCTTAAAAAATTAACAGGAGCACTCATTGCGGCAGCATTAATTGCTACCCCGGCATTTGCTCAAACAGACTTTAGTCAGTACACTACTGCCCAACTTGCCACGATGAGAGCAACTGTAAAGACAATGCCTGCACAGGAACGCAAAGCCTTTATGAAAGAATGGCAAAAAAGGCTTATGGCAATGACCCCTCAAGAAAGACAGCAGTATATGCAGCAAATGCAAAATGGTCCTAATGGACCCAATGCAAAACAGATGCAAAAAGGTCCTAATGCAATGCAGGATCAAACTACTACAATGCAACGAAATAATTTAAGAAAAAGAATTCATAATATGAACAGAGTACATAGCAACCACATGAGCCACCATCGTACTATACATCATGGTGGGCATATGGGAAGAAGGTAAAAAAATAATGAGGTGGTAAAATGAAGATAAGGTCGATACTCCTAATTTTAACCCTTCTTGTTGGAGTAGCGACAACCGCAACCACATGGGCAAGGTGCCCGTGTGGTTGCGGGCGCTTTAGCTCTCAATATTTTATAATACCACAAAATTCTGTTATTTCAAGTATAAGTGGAACAATTGTTTCTATAAGTACCCATAGAATATTAATTAATAGTGATATAGGGATCGTAACCATATATGGTTACAGCTCACTGTTGTCTTTTATCCCCGTACAAATCGGAATGCATATTGTTCTTGCAACAAGAACTATAATATCAGCTAATGGATATAATAAAATTGTTATAGTTGGAATAATAAAAAATAATAAAAAAATTCTTTTAAATAGACCTGTTTATTGCCAAGTAAATAACTATTATAGAGGTAGAAGAAT
>CAZODM010000007.1:44585-49930 GCA_964578585.1 uncultured Desulfobacterales bacterium
TTTTAAATAGACCTGTTTATTGCCAAGTAAATAACTATTATAGAGGTAGAAGAATGAAAAATAATTTTATTAGAAGTAGAAGTAGAAAGCATTGGTTTATATGGTGATAAGATGAATAAAAAAATAAACAGAAAATTCATTGGTTTAATATTATTTTTTAATAGTCTATTACTTATAACTACAGGATTAGTTCTTTACATAATGCCTCATGGAAGAATTGCATACTGGATAAATTGGAAATTTTTATCTTTAAATAAAGATCAATGGTCTAATATTCATATAATAAGTGCTGTTTTATTTATAGTAGCTGTGCTGTTTCATATTATGTTAAATTGGAGAGCCTTTTTATCTTATTTTTTCAGTAAAGAAGAAAGTAGCTTACTAAGATCTTCCCTTATTGTAAGTATACTAATAACCTTTTTAGCAGTAATATTAGCCATATATAACCTTCCTCCTGCTAAGCAAATAATAACATTAGAAAATTTAGTTAAAAAGAGCTGGGAAACAAAAACAAATATTCCCCCTATTCCTCATGCTGAGAAATTACCATTAGCTAAATTGTGTAAGCTTGCAGGTATATCACCAAAAGATGCTCTGGAATTATTGCATCAACAAGGATGGAAGGTTGATTCAGTAAAAGAAAAAGTCAAAAAGATAGCTATTATTAATCACCATTCTCCAAGAGAACTTTGGTTAATTATAAATAAAAAAACTAATGATACACTGGAGTCTACGCCATGAAGTTTAGAGTTTTATATGTAGTATCTGTATCTTTATTATTATGTATAACTCTTGCAACTAATGCAATAGCACAACAACTTATAGGAAAGGTTGTTGCAATTAATAAAAATAAGAATGAGATAAAAGTAGAAGTATATAAGCACTCCAATGGATTTAGCTGGGCTCGTCTATTAGGTTTTGGAAATCAAAACACAACAAAACAATTAATTATTGTAAGAATATCTCAAAGACATAATATTAATGAGATAACTCTAGGAAATTTTGTAAGGTTAACTGGACAATTTAGATCAGCAAAAGTGTTTATGGTTAAGCAAATAGAAATATTACCTAAAGATCCAACAGGTGTACGGGAGAGACTTGGATTAATAAGGCATATGAAGAAACTAGAATCACATAGAACAAGACCACATATGATTCATAATCATAATATACATAAAAGAGGAGCCCTGAGACCACATAAAGGAGGTAGACATAGAAATAAATAATTATCTACAATAATTTAATTCCATAAGTTGTTTGTTGTTTAGTCTCATAAAACAAAAATAAGAAAAAAGATTCTATAAAGAAGTCCTAACAAAAATAGGACTTCTTTTTTTTATTATATGGTTATTCATACACTGTATAAAAAAGTAAATGCATATATCATTTATATAATAATTTTATCCTGCCGATAAAATATACAAAATTAACATATAAGAATTATATTTTATCTTTTTCATCTTTCGACATTAATGTCGACAACTATAGTAAAAATGTCGGTTAATTGCCAGTTTATTTATACCATTAAATTATGTAATTATTTAAGTTTTTGTTATTTATTTAATATTTTACTAATTTTACTAAGTGGCATATATTTTGCGTTATAATAAAACAACTAACTTAACTTAATATGAGTAATGTTTAGATATTCTAAATAGAAGCTTCAAAGAAAAAGAAGTTTAAGTAATTCTTAATTAAAAATTTATTAAATTTATTATAATTCAATTAATTTTCTTATTTGTTCTCCTAATCTATATATGGAGGTGTTATTATGAAGATAACTTCTAGATTAATAGCTACAATTGTTATAATTGCTATTGCAATATTGACTATAGCTTGGATAAAATATCCAAGTCAAAATTTAGCTATAATAAATATTACAAAATCACAAGCTGTTCCTCCTAATATATATAACATGTATGGAATTGTTGTATCTGTAGATAATCAAAAGATGATTTTTCGTACTAATGATGGAGAATTAATTGATATATATAATTATGCTCCTCTCAATAGAATAATTTCTATAAAAGAAGGACAACATATTACTTTCTTAGTACAAAGTTATAAATTCTATTCAAAACAACAACATAAAGTTATAATTGGAGTTATAACTCAAGGAGAAAAGATTCTATTACCTACTTATTTGACTTATCAGAAACATCATAATTTTATAAGTTATATATTATCATCTAATACTTTGAATTCTCTAATGGATAAAGTTAATAGCTTCTTAAAAACGATATAAAAATAGATAGCCATTTGTTTTTTGCTTGTTTGCTTATTCTTCTTGATATTGAAATTCATATTTATATGTCATATTTATATGAATATTAATTGATTTAATATTGTAAAATATATAAATTTATAGTAAGTTACAACAAGTTCTTAATAATTAGTTTTATATTTAGGGAGGTAGCAAACAGCGCTTAAATCAATCTATAAAATCCATAAAAAAGAAAAACTAAAAACATATAGGTTACCTACTTGGCAGGGTAACCTTATGTTTTTTGGGCTTCTTATAGGTATTGTTATAGTCTACTTTATCTGGCAGATACAACAAGCTAAACAACTATTTATAACCCACGTACAAAATCATGCAAGACTTGTTGCTGCAGTTGTCAGATTACATGCTAAGAGTGCAGTCCTATCTCAAGTTGTCATAGAACAAATCCTCAGTACCTTTATGGAAGATACTGCTAGATTTGCTGCATATTTGGACAATGTAGAGCCTTTTAACTCTGATGAATTAACTGCCTTTGCCCAAGAAGCTGGTCTTGCAGGAATTAGAATAGTAAGAAAAGACGGCATAATCACAGAAGGACCTCCTGGTTGGGTTCCAAACAATTGTCCTAACTGTACACAAAAACCTAGTCTTATACATCTAAAAAAGGCTCATGAATATCTATATATATTTCCTAAAGCTAATAAACAAGGTTGTGTAATTGTAGGAATAGCTGCTCAAAATATAGAAGAATTACAAAAAGAAATAGGATTAAAGAAGGTATTAGCTACCCTTTCTAGTCTTCCGGGGATAGCTTTTTGTAAACTTTATCCACTAAGACCTGGGGAACATATATCATCAAATACACCTAAAGTGATATTAAATGATCTTAATAAATGCCCTACTGCTATTGCAAAAGTTAAATTAAATGATCAGGAATTATTAGTTGTTGGTATAGAAGCAAAAGATTTGGCTAGACTTGTTACAAGACTATGGAAAGAATTTTTTGGCCTCACAATACTATTAGCCGTTGTTGGAGGTGGACTATCTTATATCTTATATAAACAACAGACAGCACACCTTGCTCAAATTCAAAGATATGAAAGGGAACTTTATAGACAACAACAAGATGCTGCACTTGGAAGAAGTGCTGCAGCTATAGCACACGAAATAAGAAATCCCTTAAATGCAATTGCTATGGGACTTCAAAGATTAAAGTTTGAATTATCAGATCTTGATCCAGAACATCTACAACTTATTAATTATGTTTTAGATGCTGTAAGGAGAGCTGATACAACAGTAAATGAACTTTTAAGATATGCAAGACCTAGAAAACCAAAGTGTAAGAAAATATTATTAAATCAATTATTAGAAAGTATCTTAAGTCTTTATAAAAATAAATGTAAAGAATTAAATATTGAGTTAAAGACTCAACTAAAAGATACATTAGTATTTGCAGATCCAGACCTAATTGGACAAGTTATAGAAAACTTGATAAAAAATGCAATAGAGGCGCAAGACTCTGGTGGTTTTATAAATATTCGAGTCTTTAAAGATTATAATGCTGGTGTATTAGAAATAGAAAATGCAGGACTAACTCTTTCTGAAGATCAATTAAAACAGATATTTGAACCATATTTTACAACTAAAACTAGAGGAACAGGATTAGGTCTTGCTGTATCAGAAAGAATAATACGGGCACATAAGGGTAAAATATCTGCTAAAAAAATTGAAGATAATGTGATCTTAATAAAGATAGAATTACCTTTAGCATCAAAATAGCCAAGGGAGGAAATAATATCGTTATGAACATTCTAATTGTTGATGATGAAGAGATGCAACGGGAATTACTAAAAGGATTCTTAGAACACCAAGGCTATAAGGTATTTACTGCAAAAGATGGAGAACAAGCTCTTACAATATTTAACTCAGAACCAGTACAGCTAGTATTATTAGATCAAAAAATGCCGGGGCTTAAAGGTGAAGAAGTCCTAGAGCGTATGAAAAAAGAAAACCCACTCATAAGAGCTATTATGATAACTGCTTATGGTGATGTAGATACTGCAGTTACTGTTATGAAACTTGGAGCAGATGACTTTATAGAAAAGCCTGTAGATCTTACGTCTTTGTTAGAAAAGATAGAAAATATAGAAAGAGAAATCAGTATAGAAGAAGATGCTCAACACGTAAACTCTGCAATGGAAGAAGAAAAAGGAGCTCTTCCTATAAAGATTGTAGCTCAAAGTCGCGCTATGAAAGAAGTCTTATCAATGGCAAGGCGTGTTGCAAGGGCTCCATGGACTGTACTTATAAGAGGAGAAACTGGTACTGGTAAAGAATTAATTGCTAGACTAATTCATTTATTAAGCCCAAGAAAGGATGCTCCATTTATAGAGGTAAACTGTGCTGCTATACCAGAGACTCTATTTGAATCAGAGTTGTTTGGACATGAAAAAGGTGCTTTTACTGGCGCTACATCTATGAGAAAAGGTAGATTTGAATTAGCACACAGAGGTACACTTTTTCTTGATGAGGTAGGAGAACTACCCCTAAACCTACAACCTAAGCTTCTTAGAGCCATTCAGGAAAAGAAAATAAGTCGTGTAGGCAGTGAAAGAGATATAGAAATAGATGTAAGATTGATTGCAGCAACTAACCGAAATCTTAAACAAATGGTAGAAAATGGACAATTTAGAGAGGACTTATATTATAGACTTAATGTGCTTGAAATAGAAATCCCTCCTCTACGTCAAAGAAAAGAGGATATTCCTGCTCTTGTAGAATTCTTTTTAGAGAGATATAGGCTTGGAGATGTAAGATTTAGCCCCGAGGCAATGGATGTTATTATAAAATATCCCTTTCCTGGAAATGTTAGAGAACTTGAACATATTATTCAAAGAACTGTTACACTTGCAAGAGGCTCTGTTATAAAACCTAGTGATCTACCACCCGAGTTAAGAAGACATCAGGCAGAAACACAGGGCTCACTAAATGAAAGGCTTGAGGCACTAGAGAAAGAAATGATCTTGTCTGCCCTAGAAAAGGCAAACTGGGTACAAACAAAAGCAGCAGAACAACTTGGAATAAGCGAAAGAGTTTTAAGGTATAAGATGAATAAACATGG
>CAZODM010000008.1:0-46630 GCA_964578585.1 uncultured Desulfobacterales bacterium
ATCTGTTGTCTTGGTTTATGTATTGGATAGAAATCTGAAACTTTTAGTAATCTAATAAGAAGGAATTGCGACTATTGTTAGTATTTGTTAACTGTACAAAATTGCTATTCATGTTTTATAGTTAGACCTGATTAAGAAGGGATTGCGACTTATCCGATAGGAAGGTTAATCTTCAAGAAGAAGATCTATAAGGTTTTATAGTTGGACCTGATTAAGAAGGGATTGCGACCTGGCACTTTTTCTCTAAAAAAGGAATTACAACAAAACTACAAGCCTATCTATTAATCCTATAGACTTTGGCATCTATTATATAGCAAACTTTAAAGATATTTTTAAGGACGAGTAAGGACGAGCAGTTTTAACAATATTAAACTTTTTAAATTAGGTTTATCTTTATGTGAACTATAGTCTTTTTAATATCAAGCTTAGAATGAAAGTTGTGGACTTTCTTTTATACCATCTATCGCAAGCTTGCTTTTTAACCACATTTGCTGTTCTATATGTCTAAAAGCTTTCGCACGTTCAAGTACTGCAGACACATCTAATACAAGGGCGATTGACCCATCTGCTAGGAGAGTTGCTCCAGAAAAACCCGGCTGCTCAGTTAAATAGTCAGACAGTGGCTTTATAACTACCTCCTGTTGTCCCATAAGAGCATCTACAGCTAATGCAACTTTATATTCACCTTTTTTGACAATAGCTGCAAATATATGTCTTTGATTACTAGGTTGAGCTTTATCGTGTGGAAACTTAAATATTTTATTTAATCTTATTAAAGGTAAGGTATCTTGCCTTACTGAAATCAATTCAAAACCCTCTATGTTACTTACCTTGGAAACAGGAAATCTAACAGTCTCTTCTACACAAGACATGGGAATTGCCATCATTTGAGAGCCTACCCTAATAACCATAGCCTGAATAATGGCTAGGGTTAAAGGTATTTTAAGTAAAAAGCTGGTGCCTCTGCCAGGACTTGAACTTACCTTTATCTCTCCTCCAAGTCTCTCAATTGCACGCTTTACTACATCTAACCCAACTCCTCTTCCTGAGGTGTCACTAACTTCTAAAGCTGTACTCATTCCTGGAGTAAAAATAAGCTCCCACACTTGTTCTGTATCAATATTGCTAGCTTGTTGTTGAGAGATAAAGCCCATTGTAACAGCCTTTGCCAAAAGAGCCTCTCTATCAAGCCCCTTACCATCATCACTAATACTTATGTATACATAATTGCCCTCTTGAAATGCCTTTAAAGAAATAACTCCCTTCTTAGGTTTTCCAAGTTTTGCCCTTATATCAGGTAGTTCTATACCATGATCTAATGCATTTCTAATAATATGAGCTATTGGTTCAGCAATCTCTTCTAATACTCTTTTATCTAAACTTGTCTCAGAGCCTTCTAAAACTAAAGATACTTCTTTACCTAAACGGTGAGAAAGATCTCTAACTAGCCTATTATATCTGTTAAATAATTGACCAATAGGAAGCATCCTTAAACGCATTACTATATCTTGCATTCTATGAACTGCTCCAGAAAATCCCTCTGTCTGCTCTTGTAAACGATATATCATGGACCTTAAAGGCCTAAGATCTTTAGGAGGTAGAGTCCCAGAATCTAACAGTCTCTGATAAAAAAGCTTTAGTTGCCCTGCAACTCTAGAAATACCTGCTCTTAAAACAACAAGTTCTCCAACTCCGTCCATTAAATCTTCCAATTTGTCCAGATCAACTCTAACGCTATGGGTTATAGTAGAGGTTATATCTGATAAATTAGAAGTCCCTGAAATTGCAGAGGTAACATTAAAGCTATCCCCTGACTTAGAAATAGATACTCTACTAAACTCATCTGTATCTAAGTTTTCTTTTTCTGCACTATTAGATCTTAACATATCCTTTGGAGGACTAATTTTTTTAGGAGAAGGAGTTGATATAATATCTTCTTTAGAGATAGGTTTAGAGGTAGGAGTAGTAACATCAGAAAAAAGCTCATCCAACGCTCTTTCTACTGCTTCCTCAGATGACTTAACCTCTTCAGTTATACCCCCTTGCTCTTTTTCTAATGTAGACAAATCTAATTCTTTTAACCCTGGCACTATCTCACACATCTTATCCCAGAGCTCTCTTAGTCTGTGTGGGTTAAAGTTGTCTTCTACATTAGGAACAGAAAGTATCTCTGTAAGTCGCTCCTCCCATTCATCTAATAGCTTTACAAGATCCTGATAATCCATATAATTGGCCGAACTCTTTATCTTTTTTATAGATTCTTGACACTTATTTACCCACTCTAAGTCTAAACTATCAGGAACATTAGCAAGAGGAGGACTTTGCTCCTTTAAAAAATCTAAAAATATCTGATATAATTCTTCATCTTCTTCTTCTATAACATTTAAGTTTAGCTCTCGTTCTTTTGAGATATTATCTTTTGATTGATCGACAATGTTTTCATGTTGAGCATTGGTTTCCTCTTTAAACTCCTTACCTTCAATAAGTGTCTGAATACGTTTTCTAAATTCTTTTGCTGCTCTAGCTGTTAATACATCCCCTTTATCTTCTGTTAGATATAAAGCCTTTTTTATTCTATTTAATAAATCTTCTGCGCCAATATAATTGACAAGGCGCTTCATTTCTTTTAACACCTTGGATACATCTGCAACTACTATCTCATCTGCATTAAGAGAGGTATCTAAACGAGTTATTAGCTCACCCATCTGTTCTTCATAAAGACGCATGAGTTCTGTCTCAGAATCTTCCTCAGTTACATTTAATTCATTGCTTTCTAATACTTCTTTTAGAGAATTAGATAAAACCTGTGATAGTTCAGAGGCAAAATCTAGTCCGTCATTATTCAACATGTTTGATTCTTTTTTATTACTTACCTCACTTTGTGTCCTTTCCTTTTTAGCAATTACTTCTTCTATAAGCTTTAGGATATCTGATATTTCATGCGATTCTTCTTGCGATTGTGAAACATCTTTAACTAAAAGTTTTAATCTATCTACACCAGCAAAAAGAGTAGAGATGATATCTTCATCAACTGGAATAGACTTTGATCTAACAACATCCAATAGTTCTTCCATCTTGTGAGCTAGCTTTGAGGTATTTGTAAATCCCATATAACCAGCTGCACCTTTAAGACTATGGATATTTCTAAAACATTCATCAATTAAACTTTTATCTAATGGATTATCTTCAAGATAAAGAAGGGCTGGTTCAATTTGTTGTATATAATCATCTACTTCATTTATATATTCTTGTAGCATTTCAAGATCAATTTCCATAATACAACACTCCTAAAATAAAAAACTATACCGCCCACTGTGCTATTAGATTTGTCATAGATTCTATATCTGCTTTTTCATCCTCTAATTCTTGAGTCAAAATATTTTCTATTGGGGCTGGATAAAGACATGTATGGGGATCCTGCACTATAATCTTACCGCTTCTCTTAGAAACTTCTTGCAACCCATCTTTAATATCAAGCTCAACTCCGCTCAATAATACGACACAAAGCCTTGGTCCAAAGGCAGCAGCAGCACTGGCAAGTAAAGCATTAGGATCAAAATCTCCTGTCTTTTGACTAAGAGCTGCTCCATGACGATCAGCAACTACTTGCCATGCATTATCCCAATTAGCTAACCAACACTGTCCAGAAAGAAGTGGCCCCCCAGCCTTAAGAGCACTTATTGTTATAGAACTATATTTGTCTAAAAAAGAAGCTAGTGGTTCGACCAAATCGAATACCATATCTTGCATTATAACTACAGACATTGAATCCAAAGGTAAAAGTGTAGGTAGAAACTTTTGTATTTCGAGTATCCCACCTATTCCACCACATATAATGACAAGCCTTGTTGCAGGAAGTCCTGGAGCTAATTTGTTAGATGGTGGTTTTGGAAGTCTTGCACGTCTAACTCTATCTATTTGTAATAATCTAGCATTTTTTATATCTTTTATAAGCCTTTGTTGATATGTACCCCAACTATCAGGGTCTTGTGGCTTTGGAACAAAATCTACAGCACCTAATCTTAAAAATTCTAAAACCTTTTTAGATCCCTTAGTGCCTAAACCACTTATAATTATCACAGGACATGGGGAACGAATCATGATATGCATGAGAGCAATATCACCACTCATTACAGGCATATTGACATCTAAACACAAAACATCTGGTTGATGTATATCTAACATCTCAAGAGCTTGTCTGCCATTATAAGCTTCAGCTACTACTTCTATATTCTCTATATCAGAAAGGGCATTTCTTATTGCCTTACAAACTATCGGAGAATCATCAACAATTAAGACCTTTGTGGCTCTAGAGTTCATTTTTAACCTATTTTCTCCCTTAGCCCTTTCATCTGCTATTCTTAGGGCTTCTATTAAAAGAAAATTCCACGGAACATCTATAGTAGTTTTAGGAGCTAGCCCATTTTTAAGTACAAAAGAACCAGACCTCCAACACATAATTTCATAGAATGCATTTTGCCCTATAAGATCTCCAGCTTGAGCATGAACTACAGAACCAGAATCAAACCATATGTGTCCTTCTAATTCATTATGCCTTACTGTTAAAATTTGCTTTCTACCTGCTAAACAACAAAGTTGTACAATGTCTGCAAGAGAAATTCCTTCAATCCAACCATTAAATTCTTTAGTTGGTTGTTCAGATAAAAGAATGTCTATTTTTTGTGCCATTTGTATAGACATCATTAGTTGTTATCCTCTGCGCTCCATCTTCCTATAAATTGTGTTATTTCAAATGGGGTCTTTGCCTTAGCATCAAAGGTCTTCAATACAAATTTAGCCAATGATGGATCAAGACATGTACAAGGTTGCTGTACTATAAGTTTAGCTCCTAATTCTGAAATCCTTTTTATTCCATTCATACCTTCTTGCTGCCCAGATGAAAGTACAACAGTTGAAATCTTCTTTTGCCACCTATCTTTTTTATCGAAAATTACATCAAATAGCTCAAAAGACATGTCTTTGTGTTCTAACCTAAAAGCTATTTGTTCTTTATCTTCTTTAGACAAACTCAGTCTATCACCAATTCCTGCAAAATATATAGTGCCCTTTTTTAATATCCCTTCATCTTTGGGGAGCAAACGTTTTACAGGAGGCAACACAAAATCCTTAAGATATTCAACGAATGCATCTAAAGGACGAGAGGCACAAGACATCATAACTACAACAGGTACCTTAGGAATATAGGAAAGAGAGGGCAAAATAGAAAGCAAAGAGGCATAACCACCAGTGGCAGCCAATACTAAAATAATCCCTTCTCCATCTTTTATATCTTTCTTGTCATTAACATTTACTAGTTTATTAGAAGTTAATGATTTTAGCCTTAGATACTTTGAGATAGCAACTTGTACTTTAGCCGCCCTTTTTATCCTTGATCTTAAAAGTTCTCGATGTTCTACAAGGCTTTGTCCAGAATCTCCTCCTGGTTTTTGTAAAAAATCAACGGCTCCATACCTTAAGGCATCAAAAGTAATACGTGCTCCCTCTGTAGTAAAAGAACTAAGCATCAAAGTAGGCTTTAGATATCTAATCATTATATGTTTTAAGACACTTAAACCATTCATCCCTGGCATCTGCCAATCAAGCGTGCACACATCCCAAGGGACATTAGACATCTTTTCAAGGGCTTCTTTACCATCTGCAGCACTCTCAGCCACCTCCAACATGGGATCACCAGAAATAATCCCCTCTAACGATCTTCTTACAAGGGGTGAATCATCCACAATAAAGACTCTAATCCTTCTTTCTTGCTCTTTAGTGTCTTTTAAATTTGCTACCCTATCCATGTAAATCACCCTTAAGGTTATTAAGCATCTTCGTTGCCTTAGTTCCTATAAAAGAACAAATTTGATGTTCACTATGTGGGCTTAATTCTGTAATTTTAAGAGCAATTTCAGATGTCTTAGAAAATACACACTCCTTAGGATCAAGTATTAAAACATCTACTCCTTTTTCCTTCGCTTCTAATACTCCATCTATACCGTCACTGGTATTCCCACTTAATAAAACAACAATTAAGTTGGAACCAAATGTCTCTGTAGCCTTTTTAATTAATTGATCTAATGGATTTAGATATTGAGAAGAAACACTTGGTACAAGTCTTGGAGGCAGAGAGTCTTTTGAATTAACCAATTGCCACGCAAATTCATAAGAAGCAATATAACAATGCCCAGGTTCTATAAAAGAACTTATACCTGTATGTATCTTCCAAGGAAGTACAGCAGATAATTCCCTTACATAAGGCAATAACACATGAGAGTCTATATCTTGTAACACAATAATAGAAATTGGTAAGCTTAGTTCAATACGAGCAAGGAGTCTTAGTAGACATCCAGAAGAACCAGCATGAGCTCCAATAACAACAACAATTGGTGTACTACCATCTAAACTAGTACTGACTTTTTTTACTCCAAAAAATTTTGCTCGTTTAATTGCTCTAATATTTGCATAAATAGCCTGTTTTATCTTTTTATGAAGTCTAAAAATCTCTTTATTAAGCTGAGTTAATGATATGCCCTCTGGTTTTGGAAAAAAGTCTACAGCCCCAAGTCTTAAAGCATCAAGTGTAATAGACCCATATCTGGAGAGTCCACTTAACATCACAACAGGCCTAGGGTTCTTTATCATAATATGTTTAACTGCAGTAATTCCATCCATAATAGGCATATCAACATCCATTGTAATTACATCTGGATTGAGCCTATCTATAGCCTCTAATGCCTCAACTCCATCTGAAGCTGTGCCAACTACTTCTATGTCTTTATCCTGACTTAAAAGATTAGAAATCGTCTTTCTAACAAAAGGAGCATCCTCTACTACTAAGGTCCTAATCTTTCTGAATTTTCCCACCCTAGACCTCCTAAAAAATCAAAGGTGTTATAAGATCTTAGTTTGTCATTAAAAGTTCACCCCATGAATCGATTATGGTCTTTTTCTTTCTCTTTAAGGCAAGAGCAACCTGCTTTACTATGTCTCCTGACAATTTTAGTTTTTTGGGTATTAAAACCTTTTTAGGATTTATATCTAAAGTCCAAGTTAACCCGACCTTTTGTGCTAAAGAATCAGCTAAAAATACTATAGATGCAAGCTTATCATAAGGACCAGCCATACTTGGATTATGATGTGCCCTTATAATATTTATAAGCATATCACTAAAGCCCCATTTAGCACCTAAAAAAGCCCCTATTTCTGTATGAAAAAGCCCTAAATTGTTCTCTGCTTCTAAAAACGAAACCCCTTCTTTTTTCATATAAGAAAGAAGCTCTTTTAATTCTTGTTCAAAACAACAAAACATGACAGCACAACCAATATCATGAACCATCCCTGCAGTAAAAAGTTCATCTGGGTCAAGCCCTGGTAACCTTTGAGCTATCATCTGACTTGCTATTGCAGTACCAATAGAATGTAACCATAAATCTTTTAATTTAATATCATCAATAGTTATATTGCTAGGAAATGCACTTGTAAGGCTAAGTCCTATAACAATATTTCTCACTTCCTTAAAACCAATTAGGACTATAGCCTTGGCAACACTGCTTATTTGTCTTGCTTGACCGTAATAAGGACTATTAGCAATCTTTAATAACTGAGCAGTCAGTACAGGATCTTCTCTAATAATTTCTCCTAACTCTTTAGCAGAGGATTTGTCATTTTCTATTTCATTCAATATACGATTTAATGTCTCTGGAATTATAGGAATATCTTCTAGAGTCTCAAGCCTCTGAACTATCGATGAAAAACCCATTAGTAAGTCCCCATTGGATAATATCTATTTCTTTCTGTTTCGTTTATCGACTATCCCTTAATCTAGCTTGAGAATTAGTACCTATAGAGCCTATCAGAACAAAATTTATGTAACTTTAATGTATAAACATGCTCCGTCGATAAGAAAAATGAGATTTGAGTCTTTGAATTTTTAGATGATTTCTATGATTAAAGCACAAAAAGGATATTAATCCTTAGGAATAAAGATGGGTGATTTAATTTTAAGTACACCTATTTTAGAACAGACAAAGTCAGAAATAAATAATGCCTTAATAAAGGCAGGTGTTACTGCAGTCTTATTAATAGATAGTGCAGGAAATATAATAGCAAGCTGTGGAGATAAAAGCCAACAAATGGATACAACGGCGTTAGCTGCTCTGGCCGCAGCGAATTTTGGTGCAACATCACAAATAGCAAAATTAATAGGCGAAGAGGATTTCTCATTACTCTTTCATAAAGGTAAAAAAGAAAACATACATTTTGCAAGGATAGGAGATGATTTGATTCTTATCACAATATTTAATGATGAAGTCTCCTTAGGATTGGTGAGATTAAGAATATCTCAGTTGTCAGAAACTATTAAAAAACTTTTTGAAGAAAGGGAAAGCGGATCTTAATAATATGGCCCTCATTGATCTAAGCAAGAGGGAAATACATTGTAAAATTGTATATTATGGCCCTGGTAGATGTGGGAAAACTACCAATTTGCTCTATATATACAATGCCATGCAGAACAATGTTAGAGGAAAACTCTTAACAATTGAGACTAAAGGAGATAGAACTCTTTTTTTTGACCTATTACCAATAAATTTGGGTAAGGTCCAGGGCTTTAACATTAGAATTCAGCTCTACACAGTTCCAGGACAAACAATATATGAAGCAACTAGAAGGCTAGTACTCAAAGGAGTAGATGGTCTTGTATTTGTAGCAGATTCTTTACGTGTACGCCGTGCCAAAAATATAGAAAGCATGGAAGATCTAAAAAAGAATCTTAGAACATATAATTTGGATATAAAAGAGCTTCCAGTAGTATTACAATATAATAAAAGAGACCTTGTTAAATCTCCAATTCCAACCCTTAGTGTTGAAGAACTAGACCAAGATCTCAATCAAGAATTAAAAACTGTAGCATTTGAAGCCTGTGCCACCCAAGGCATAGGGGTTTTTGAAACTCTAAAAGAGATAAGCAAAAGAACAATAAAATATGTAACTGCAAAGAACCTTTTAGGTGCTTCAAAACTATCTATGACATCACCTAATCATATGGCACGGCCATAAGGAGGCATATTATGACAGTAGAAAATATCCCTGACCCTAATGATTTTACTAAAGAAATAGAAGGAACTATAGATAATCTTTTTAATCCTACTAAAAAGATTGTTATTGATCCTCTAACAAATGAGGTAAAAGAAGTAGAAGAAGCTAACTCTTTGATTCTAGAAGAAGAAAAAAAAGCTAAAGAATCTGAAATAGCTACTCCTGTCTTAGAAGAAGATCATCAAAGAGATAATGAGGAAACTAAAGAGCAAATTTCTAAGGATGAAATATTATTGTCTGAGCCTACTTCTATAGAAGTTGAATCAGAACAAACTATTGAGACAAAAGAAGATAAAAATATATTAGAATTAGAACCAGAAACTTTAAATCTAACTGAAACACAAACTGAACAACTAGAAGATGATACAGATGAACTTGAATTTGAACTTGAATTAGAAGCTGAAGAAGACACAACAACTTCATTAAGTGTAGAAGGAGAAGAACCAAATTATACAAATGAAAATCTTAAGTTAACTGAAAAATTAGAACAGGTAGTTCTAACAGTTGAGTGGGAGATTACCCCTAAGTTAGTTGAAGAAGCATTAAAATTAGTAAAACAGTTAAAAGAAAATATATCTAATGAGGATATAAAGACATCAGAACTTCTTGGTTTAATGGAGGGGATCCTTGAGCATTTACTTGTATCTCCAGACAAGCTACCAACTAATGCTCCAATAATCTTAAAACAAGGCGTAAAGGTCTTAAAAAAGTTGGTAACTGATGAAAATCTTACTTCACAAGATGAATTAGATAATACCTTAGATGAATTAAAGAAAATATTAAAACCTCCTAAGCAACCCAAGAAAGATAGACAGGATAATATAGAGCTAAAAACACAACATAAAGAGACTAATAAATTAGATGATTCTACAACACAACATCATGACAATACAGTTGATATTAGGATCCAAAATTTACTATTAAAAACTATAGAAAAACAACTTAAAATATTAGATGATTGTATAGATAAAATCCTACCTGTAGAGTTAACTTTATCTAAAACTAAAGAAGCAGAAAAGCTGTATCTATTTCATAAAACATTAAGAGAAGAGTTAGAACATCAATATAATTATATAGTAGAAAATTTAGAAAAGTTTAAACTATTACCTAAAGACTTTAAAAAACGAGAAAGGAAACAAATTCCTTCTTCTGCCCCAATAAAAGATCTAATTAAAAAAGAAGAAGTAGCTCTTTGTCCATGGACAAGGTTACTAGGAATCAATTGGAATAACCGATTTAGTGCTATACCTCCAGAGGTAGAGATTGTATATAACGGACCTATCCCCAGAAAAGCTAAAAACCAAATTAAATCTTCTAATGTACTAGAACTTTCTAAATTCAAGGCATGGCCATGGACTAAAATAAAAGGCATGTTCTCTGGTACACTTTCCCAAAAGTCAGAAGAGGAACTAAGAGCTATAACTGTCCCCATAATAGATAATCCTACAGCATCAAAGTTATTTGGTTCTGAAAGGATAGGAAATCATTTAATCATCTTAAATACTAATAAGGGACTTTGTGCAATAGTAAGTGAGGGACCACCAGAAGAGATCCCTGGTCCTTTTGATAAAAATTGGCAGCCAGAAAAAGGAAAGGATAATCCTGTGGTTGGATACATAAAGCAAGGTGAGCAAAAGATACCAGTAATAGCACCTGAAAGATTATTATAAAATCTCCCTGTCGGAGTGAAGTTATGAATGAAGAGATACAAAATAGATTAATGGAAGCAGAACTATATGCATCCCAGGGATTAGAAGAAGAAGCACGGGAGATCTATGTAGATATACTAAACAAACTAGATGAAAAAGATACAAAGATAAAGGAAGAGATAAAGCAAAAGATTGAAAGCCTAGGTGGTGGCAATGGAGATAGCCCACAAGAAACTAACTCACTTGAAGCAAATAAAGAATTTGACCTGCTTCAAAGATTCAACATGGCTGTAGGCTTAATGGAAGCAGGCTTTCCAATGGAAGCCATAGAAGAGTTTAAAAAGCTCCTAGATGAGGGATATAGAAAGGCCGAAGTTTATTCCAGAATAGCAGATGCATATTTAAATATGGATATGCCTTTTGAGGCAATAGAAAACCTTGAAGCAGCTCTAAAAGAACCAGATATCCCCTTAAATTTAAAGCTAGATGTACTATATCGGCTAGCCCTTACTCATGAAAAGACTGGAGCAGTATCTTCTGCTATAGAGGCGTTAGAACAAATAGTTAAGATTGATCCAACATATAGAAATGCTAAGCAACATTTAGATACACTTTCTCAAACTGCTCAAAAATATGGACGATTTTACTATTTAATAAGAAAAGGACTCCTTACTGAAGAGCAACATGATGAGGCAGTAAAACTTGCTAGACAACAAAAAAAACCCATAGAAAATATCTTAATTGACTATTTCGGTATTGATAAAACAGAGATAGGACAATCTCTTGCAGAGTATTATCAGTGTCCATTTGTAGAATTTAATGAACTTGAGTTGGGGAAAGCACCTGAGTGTATAAAAGGGATTAAGGAACAATTTTTTAGGACAAACAGTTGTATTCCTATAAGAGAACAAAATGGTACTTTATTAGTAGCGGTTGATAATCCACATGATATTGTAAAAATTGATAATATAAGAAGAGTACTTAAGGCAAATAATTTTCAATTTGCAGTAGCATTAAAAGATGATATCAATAAATTTATAGATTATTTCTTTGGGAAATATAACTTTGGCAACAGTAAAGATGTATTTGAACAGCTAGAATTAGTTGAGGAAGAAGAAGTAGAAGAAGATATAGAAGCCGATGTCGTCTCTGATGAAGATAATGTTGTTGTTCAGATGGCGAACCGCATTATTGAAGATGCGGTAATGAAAAGGGCATCAGATATACATATAGAAAGCTTAACAGGTAGAAGAGGATGTCTCATAAGATTTAGAATAGATGGTGATTGTATAAAATACCAAAGTGTTCCATATGCATACAAACGAGCACTTATATCTCGAATAAAGATATTAGCCAATCTAGATATTGCAGAGAAACGACTCCCTCAAGATGGTAAAATTAAATTTAAGACTAGATCTGGCCGCCATATAGAACTGCGTGTAGCAACAATACCTACTACAGAAAACAATGAGGATGTAGTCTTGAGAATACTTGCAGGATCAAACGCCCTTCCCCTTGACAGAATTGGACTCTTACCAGAACACTTAGAACGACTCAAAGCCTTACTTGCAATGCCCTATGGGCTAATCTTAGTTGTAGGTCCTACTGGTTCTGGTAAAACTACAACCCTTCATGCTGCTCTTGGTTATCTCAATAGGCCAGAAAAAAAGATATGGACTGCAGAAGATCCTGTAGAAATTGTTCAAGATGGATTAAGACAAGTACAAGTAAAGCCATCTATAGGACTTACTTTTGCAAGGGTATTAAGGGCATTTTTAAGAGCAGATCCTGATATCATAATGGTTGGTGAAACTAGAGATGAAGAAACTGCAAATACAATTATAGAGGCATCACTCACTGGGCACCTAGTATTTTCTACACTACACACTAATACTGCTCCAGAGACAGTAACAAGATTACTTGGAATGGGAATGGATCCATTTAATTTTGCAGATGCTCTACTTGGAGTACTTTCTCAAAGGCTTGTAAAAAGACTCTGTAGTCATTGTAAAGAGCCATATACCCCTTCAGAACAAGAAATAGAATTATTAGTAGAAGAATATGGAGAGCATCCAACAACACCATTAGATCCAGCGAAGCTTAAAAATGTAACTTTGTACAAGCCTAGGGGATGTGCTAAATGTAATATGACAGGCTATAGAGGAAGGCTTGCCATACATGAACTTCTTGTTGCAAACGATGAATTAAGGCTTCTTATACAAAAGAGAGCTCCTGTTGCTGAGATAAGAAAACAAGCAATGGAAAATGGCATGATAACTCTTAAACAAGACGGTATCCATAAGGTCTTGGCAGGGGAGACAGACCTCAGGCAAGTAAGATCCGTATGTATAAGATAAAATTATAATAAAAGTGTAAATGTAAAAGATTAGACTTTATCTGACAGTCACCCTTCCAACAGCCACCTTGTCAGATCCTGGTTAGATTGTGAAAATCTCTTCTTAAAATAGATCTTTCCCTTTGCCAAGGGCACATTCGCTAAAAATGTTTCCATCGGTATCTGCCCATCACAGTATTTCCCTTGGTGCGGCCTCTCTCCGTTGTATTTCTCCAACCATAGGTCCAACTCTCTCTGTAATTCTTCTAAATTCAAATAAATCTTTCGCCTTAACGCTATGGCTATGCTATAAAATTCCTCCTTCACCCTCCGATGAAATCTCTCACAAATCCCTTTGGTCTGGGGATCCTTGGCCTTGGGCTTCGAGTGTTCTATGTCGTTTAATGCTAAAAAGAGCTCATACTCGTGTCTATCTGGCTTTCCGCAAAATTCCGTCCCTCTATCCGTCAAAATCCTTAATATCCTCACCTCATAACCGTCAAAAAATTATTACTCGATTATTCAAAAGATCTGCACTATTGATGGGGTAGCTTGCTCGTATACAGCTTGGCAAAGACCACCTTGGAATAGGTTCTATGAAAGTCTATTGGTAAATACGGCCTATGCCTTTGATGGTGCCTACATAGTAGGTATCCTGGGCTCCAAGATACCCAACATGCTCTGTTTCAATTTCTCCCCAAGCCACCTTTTCTTCCTTGGCTTTCTGCAAAGTTTTTAACTGCCTTTCTGTAAGCACCTTCCCGGTCTTGGCCACTACATCCTCCAAGGCCTTGAGGCATTTGTCAAATTTCTCAAGCCCGTGTCTTAACCAAATACCTCGCATTCCTGCGGGGGAAACGAAAATTTCTCTCTTACGCGGGGTGTCGCTTACACGCTTCTGGCCCAATGAAGAATCTTCAAGGGCTATCTCCACTACGGCCTTTTCGACTTCTTCTGAAACGCAATTTTTGAGATTGGGCTTGCGCCGGGATTTTTCATAAAGAGCTTCAATGCCCCCTGTTCATAATCCCTCTTGATACGGTAGAAGCTATCCCGACTCTAGCCCATAAGGCGGCACACTTGAGAAACATTTTTCAGGTAAGCAGCAAGTTCTAGTAATCCTAACTTATTTTTAATAAGTTTTTTTGAGTGGTCATGGCTACTCCTCTTCTTTGAGTCTTTCTGTGAAACTCTCGGAAAGGAGAGCCTAGGCCACTGTCTTTGGAAAGACCTAATTGTCAGATTAAGTCTGAGCTAATGCAAGTTATGAATCTCCCCTTTTCTATTTTTTATTTTGTCGGATAATTCCATGATAATTCCATTCTGTTATAAGTACATGTGGAGAAATGAAATATAAACCAAGATTGAGAATAATCGTAATTTTGTAGACGTATACTGTGACAGAATACTAATTGTGGAGTATCCATATATTTTTACCTCCACTCCCTCAAGACCGAGCGCTCCATATACCTAGACAACTTCATTCATCTCCTCCCATGATACGTATTTAAATAAATTTCTGATCTGGTGTACTATACATCTCTTTATATCTATCTTTGGAAAACTGTCTCTATTGCTCTATCTCCCTCTATACTTAAAACGAAAACCTCCTCTCCTCCTTGCTTAATACCCAAGCCAAAAGCAGCTCAATCTCCGTACCGTTGATTCAAAATCCTAAAATCCCCTTTAAGGGAACACTCCCACATTATATTTATCCAGTATCTCCCTAACCTTTTTTAGGAGTTTTTTAATACTAAAAGGTTTTTGGATAAAATTTGTTCCTTTTTCTAAGAGTCCATCATGTACTATATAGTTATCTGTATAACCAGACATGTATAATACTGGCATATCAGGAAATCTCTCTTTTATTCTCTTCACTAATTCCTTACCATTCATCTCTGGCATTATTAAATCAGAAATTACAAGATCTATCTTAACCCTCTCATCTATTACCTTCTTTAAGGCTTCTTTCCCATTTGATGCCTCAAAAACTTTGTATCCTGCCTCCCTTAGTGTATTACATATTAAATATCTTACAGATTCGTTATCTTCTACTACTAATATCCTCTCTTCTCCTTGTGGCACCTCATTTCCACTATCTTTATCTTCAACCAAAACCCTACTCTTACAAACTGGCCAATATATCTTAAAAGCTGATCCCTTACCCATCTCACTATAAACATAAATACTTGCATTGTTCTGCTTTACAATCCCATATACTGTTGCTAATCCTAACCCTGTACCCCTACCCATCTCCTTTGTCGAGAAAAATGGCTCAAAAATCCTCTTTTGTGTCTCTTCATCCATGCCTACACCTGTATCACTTACACAAATAAGTACATGCGGCCCTACCCTACTTCCTAAGTGAGTCTTTACATAACCTTCATCTAAAACAACATAAGAGGTCTCTATAGTTATCTTCTTTTCTATCTCTTTTTCGCTATGTTCATGTATAGCATCTCTTGCATTTACTACCAGATTTATCAAAATCTGCTCAAGCTGAGTTGGATCTGCCATAATTGGTGGAAGATCTTTTGCAAGTATCTTTTCAAGATAAATATCTTCACTTATCAACCTTCTAAGCATCTTGTCTAAATTAATAATCACTTCATTTATATCTATTATCCTAGGCTCATAAATCTGTTTGCGACTAAAGGCTAAAATCTGTGAAATTAATCTTGTAGCCTTCTCCCCTGCCTTTTTAATCATTTTGATATCATCTATTACTACAGGATTTTCTACACTCTTCATTAAAGCTATATCTGAATGCCCATTAATAACAGTAAGTAGGTTATTAAAATCATGTGCAATTCCACCAGCTAACGTACCTATTGCCTCCATCTTTTGAGCTTGTCTTAGCTGTTCTTGAAGCCTTATCTTTTCCTTTTCTGCCTCTTTTTGTGCTGTGACATCTCGAACATATGCAACTACCATGTGTTTATTACCTATCTTTATAAGCCTTGCATTAACCTCTGTTGGAAATATGCTCCCATCCTTTCTCTTACCTAAAGACTCTATAAATATCTTTCCCTTACTTACTATCTCTTTAGATATATTTGCTAAATCTTTTCCAACTTCTTCTGGTACTATATCTGACACATTAAGGCCTATAAGCTCTTTCCTAGAATAACCTAACATCTTACATGCTACTTCATTACAATCTACTATCTCTCCTTCTATTGTCTCTAAAAAGACCGCATCAATTGATGCATCAAAAAGCGTCCTATATCTTTCTTCACTCTCTTTAAGTCTTTCTTCTGCCTTTTTTCTTTCTGTTATATTAATAGCAAGTTCAAATCTAACCTTTCTTCCATCTATCCATTTCATTACTCTATCAGTCACCCAAAAGTATTGGTCAAGAACTCTATTGTAACATTCCCATCTGTATACTGCTCCATCTTCCTTTAATAGAATATCTTTTCTACAAGACGGACATGGACTCTTTCTACCGTAAAGCTCTCTATAACAAAATCCTCCTACAACATCCTTATTAAATGCATCTTTAAGTGCTTTATTAGCATAAAGAATTTCATAAGTATAAAGATCCACCACATATATAATTTCTCCTATACTATCAAAAATAGAAAGAAGCTGTCTTCTTTCTTCATCAAGCGTGTGAGTAAGGCTATCAACTTCTTTTGTTGCCCAACAGGAAAATAGAAAAGACATTATCCCTACTAAAACTATGGTCCCTAAACCTAAAAAAACTACAATCAAAAATGTTGAAAATACATGCTTATCTATTGCATCACATGAAAGTAATAAATGTAATGTAGCACTTGTACTAGGTATCTTTGCAGATATGTCATAAAATATTTCACCATTATTATTTCTGAGTTCTTTAATAGAAGGATCTTCTTGCTCGTTGTTATTGGACTTCCAAGGAGGAAAGTTATTGTTTGGTACTTTTACATACAATTGTCCATTTTTCTCTATAAATACATATCTTATTAATCTATGAGAACAAATAGCCTCTAACCTTTTTTGGATGGATTTAATATCATTCTTTTTAATCAATGTAACAAATTCTTGAGCATGTATATTAGCAACCCGAGAAAAAAGATACTTCATATCTTGGCGGTGATGATATAAGGCAAAAACAAGACTAGCTGCACAAATAGCCACTACTAACATGGCTAATAAAGGAAAAAGCCTAGCAAATATCCTAAGCCTTAAACCTGATAGCCATTTATTTTGATATTTCTTGATCATGATAAGCACCTCTCTATTAGTGGTGCTTTCTTAAGCAACAAAAAATATTAATTATAACAAGTCTTTTATCTATCTATCTATTTTAAATCGGTAGGTAAATCCTTAAAATTAAAATATAGTCTTGATATATCATCAATTAATTATATTAATTGTATATAAAAATATAACTCTAAAATTTTATATCAAATTGCTAAATGATCTTTTAAAAACTGTTCTACAATAAATAACGATATAGTTATCTACAACAATATTTAATAACCAAAAAAAATTAATAACATAAATCTAATTATAAAATTTAATTATAACATATATAAAATTTAATTAACAAATAGATTTTTTACTTTTCTCTTTAATGGATCAATCGCCTCTAACACTGCTGGCACTTTTAAAAAATTTAAAATTAATCCATAAACTAATAAACCTACAATAACCTCCAAAAATAGCTTAAGAATATCTACTATGAGGCCAACTCCTCTTCCCAAATCTAATAAATTATAAATGGCATAAATCGTAAGACCCATAATGCTTGATGCAATTACTATCTTTAAAAAGGATATAAATAGCTCTTTTACAGGATAACCACCTATCTTTTTATATAAAATTATGGATAAGAAGAAAAAATTAACTAATACTGAAATAGATGTAGAAAGGGCAATAGCCCTGTGTTGGAGGGCTTTAAGAGTCAAAATGACTACGATCAAGTTTGTTATAACTGTAACAAAACTCCCTATCACAGGCCACCTTGTATCATCAAGGGCATAAAAGGCTGGCACCAATATCTTAACGGCTGAATATGCAAGAAGACCTATTGCATAAAATTTAAGCGCTGCGGCTGTCATTAGAGTATCAAAGGCATTAAAATGACCCCGTTGAAAAATTATCCTAACAATTGGAACTGCCAAAATCCAAAGCCCAATTGCAGCAGGTACTGTACATGCAAATGCTAAACTCAATGATGATACAAGGGTATTACCAAGCTCCTTTATCTTCCTATTGGTAGCAAGACGTGCTAAAACAGGCAGAGTTGCAACAGAAAGCGCAACTCCAAAGAGCCCTATGGGAAACTGCATCAATCTAAAGGAATAATTTAGCCAAGAAACACTTCCATTAGCACATCTTGAGGCAAAATTTGTGTTAATAAAAATATTTATCTGGGTGGCTGAAAGTCCGATAATTGCCGGTATTATAAGGCGTCCGATCTTTCTTAACCCTGGATCTCTAAGATCTATAAAAAGACTTAATTTAAACCCCTCTCTTATTAATAATGGAAGTTGAATAAGGATCTGTAACAGCCCACCCACAAGGGTACCTATAGCCATACCAGTTATGGCAGAATATCCTAGGTGAGGAAATATAAGAGCAAGAGCTCCACCTACAAATATAGTCCCAAAATTAAAACAACTTGAAGATAAAGATGGAATAAAAAAATGGCCTCTTGTATTTAATATCCCCATAATAAGGGCAGAAATTGACACCATAAGCAAAAATGGAAACATAATCCTAGTAAGATGTGTAGTTAGCTGGATCTTACCAGGGATTGCAGAAAAATGAGGGGCTAAAATCTTTACGAGATAAGGCGCAAAATATATACCAAGTAAAGTGATTGATGAAAGTAATATGAGAATTACACTCAAAACATTATTTACAAGACGCCAAGTCTCTTCAGAAGTCCTCTTTTGGTCATACTCACTAAAGACTGTCACAAATGCCGAACTAAGCGCACCTTCTGCAAAAAGATCTCTTAATAAATTGGGAATCCTATAGGCAACTACAAAGGCATCCATTGCAGTTGATGCCCCAAAAAGTGCAGCAAAAACTTGTTCTCTTACAAGACCTAAAATCCTAGAGATAAACACAGCAATTGCAACCGCACCAGCACTTTTGGCAACACCTTGGGCATTATCTTGTGGGGATTTTGAGGAATTAGATGAACTATTTATCTCCATAAATAAAAGGCCCTAACTATATATTTGATTTATTTAAGTAACTCTAAAAAATGAGAAACTAACTCCTCATGTCGATTAAAGACCTTATCTGCACCTGCTATTATTAATGGAGAAGGAGGCAGTGTAGTACAAAGTCCTATACATTTACATCTTGCATTTTTGGCAGCTCTTATACCAGCAGGGGCATTCTCAACCACAATAGAAGTTTCAGGACTAACCTTTGTTGCACTTATTGCAGCTAGATATGGATCAGGATTGGGTTTGGGTCTTTTAATATCATCCCCTGTAACAATAACATCAAACAGAGATCTAACTTCATAAGGCAAACTATATTCAAGTATGTCCTTATGTGAACTGGTTACAAGAGCAAGTTTTAACTCTTTTTCTTTTAGTATATTTAATAATTCTGGTACATGTTCAAAAACCCTTATCTGCTCTAGATAATCCTTTAAAAATATCTCTTTTTGCCTGTTTAAAATATCTAAAAATACCTTCTGGGTGATCTCTTTGTCCCCATTTTTAAATACATCTTTTGAACTAGAAAGCTCAATAGCACCCTCATAAAGATATACCTTGCTCTCATCAAGACTAAAACCAAACTCTTTGGCCGCCCTCTTCCAAGCCTCCACATGATATGGCATACTATCTAGTATCACACCATCCATGTCACAAAATACCGCTCTTATCATAAAAGCATTAAGCCTCCTTGCTTAAAGAAAGTTTTAATATCCTAACAAGTGCCTCCTGTCTTCTAGAAAGTCCTAATATGCCAGAAATCACTTCGTATGCTTTAAGCTGAGGACCAGAAGACAGATTAAACTTCATATAAATAACTTCACCTTTTTTCACTGCATCTAACCAAAATTTAGTTAAGTATCTTTCATCTCTTAATATTTTGAGCCTTATTTTATCTTTATCAATAAGCAAAAGGCCTATAAATCTTTTTAAATCAACACATCTTTGCTTATCTTTTCTTTTAACCTTTACTACAAAAGAGTCCTTTCTTAAGAAATCTAAAAACTTCTTTTTTAACTCCTCTAATGAGCCTTCTTCTAATAAACTAGAAAGAGAAACTATATAACTAGCACTAGTTCCATCTTTTATAAATCTTTTCGGCTCCTTAGTAAGCCATAGATCTGTAACTCTAATACCTGATGGCAATTCATTGTTGAGCTTAATTAAAAACTGCCTTTCATCTAACCTCTTTGACAATCCAAAACAAATTGGCTCCTTTATCGCTTCTGTAGCAACAGGAACAGGAGAGGCAAAAGAAATTCTAGGCTTAGGATGAAAGCCTTGTGTATAAGAGATAGGAATCATAGCCCTGTTTATTGCCCTTTGAAATGTCCTTACAATCTCAAGATGAGATAAGAACCTAAGCTCATTTAACTTAGAAAAATAACCAGCATACCAATAAATAGGCTCTGACTCTTTTTTAACTTCTTTAATCTCTACTCTGCTTAATTCATTACTATTATCACTAACAGTTAAACTATTAGGCCAAGTAACAGGTTTTATATTCTTAAAATCACAAACTCCACATCCCTGACACTCACCCCTTCTACAGTCAAAGGTTGGAGTCCTGGTTATAGCCCTTTTTAGTTCTCTGTTTAGATAGGATTTTTTAACCCCACAATCTATATGATCCCAAAAAAGAACATTAGAATGATCTATGTCTCTAAGATAAAAGTCTAGATCTATACCAAGCTCTTTAGCACCTTCTTTGTATCGTGAAAGATTAAAGTAATCCCCCCATGCATCAAATCTTGCCCCTTTTTGCCAACACCTAACTATAAGAGATAAAAGCCTTCTATCCCCTCTTGAAAAGACTCCCTCAAGATAACTCTGTTCTGGATCATGCCATCTAAGCTTAAGCCCCCTTGCCTTTAGATTCTTCTTTATGAGCTCAAGCCTTTGCCAAGACTCTTCTATAGATATTTGTCTTTCCCATTGAAATGGTGTGTGAGGCTTGGGGACAAAAGTGCCAACACTTATAGTGACTTGCCTTCCCCTTTTTCTCTTTGCCTTTACCCCTAAAACCCTATAAGCAAGTTCTGCAATCTCAATAACATCCTCTTTGGTTTCTGTAGGAAGTCCAATCATAAAATAAAGCTTTACAGAAAGCCATCCCATCTCAAATGCCATTTGAGCTGTAAAGATAAGATCCTGCTCTGTTATACCTTTATTAATAACTTGTCTTAATCTCTCACTTCCAGCCTCTGGAGCCATAGTAAATCCTGTCTTTCGTACTCTTTTTATCTGCGCCATTATCTGTGGACTAAGCGTACCAACCCTTATTGAAGGAAGAGATACTGCCACCCGTTTAGGCACATATGTATCCATCAATTCCTTAACAAGTGGATAAAAACATGAATAATCCCCTGTACTTAGAGAAAGTAAAGAAATCTCTTCAAATCCAGAGTGCTTAAGCCCTTTTTCAACAAGCTCTAATATTTGCTTTGGAGGTCTTTCCCTTACAGGTCTATACTCTATACCTGCCTGACAAAATCTACAGCTTCTCGTACAGCCTCTCGCAATTTCAACTCCAAGTCGATCATGTACAATCTGCAAATACGGCACGATTGGTTTGGTAGGAAACGGAGCCTTTGAAAGATCAGCAAATATAGTCCTTTTTATCCTTTGAGGAAGCCAACTCTTTTTAGGCTCAATACCTAAAAACTTACCTTTTTCATATATTGGCTGATAAAGACTTGGTATGTAAACTCCCTCTATCTTAGAAAGCTCCTTAAAAAGCTCCTCTTTGCTCCCTTTGGCTATCTTCCACTCTCTTACAGTTAAAACAATCTTAGGTACTGCTTCTTCTCCATCTCCAATTAATACAGCATCAAAAAGCTCACATACAGGTTCTGTATGAATAGAACAACTTCCACCCGCCAGTATAAAAGGAGCTCTCTCATCCCTATCCCTAGCTAAAAGAGGAAGACCAGAGAGCTTAAATATTGTTATAATATTTGTATAACAAAGTTCATATGGTAAAGTAAAAGCCAAAAAATCAAAAGCCATTAAAGGCATCCTAGACTCTAATGCCCAAAGTGGTATGTTATTTTTAAACAAGATATCTTCTAAATCCGTATCTGGAGCATAACACCTGTCTGCAAGGATACATGGAATATCATTTAAGATATGATACAAAATGTGTAATCCTAAATGTGACATCCCAATCTCATATAGATCAGGGAAAATAAGTGCTACCTTTGTATCACAATCCTGCCAACTTTTGTGTCTTGCATTTATTTCTGTACCAAGATACCTTGAAGCCTTTCTAATAAGGGGAAGTATAGACTCTATCTCTACTGGCTTTGTATACATAAGTCTCTATCTCAAAATAAAATTAAGAATTCCTTTGCTATATAAACAAAAAATATAAAAAACAAAAGGGGCATATAAGCCCCTTTCCTTTATCTCCTAGGATATATCAATTAAAAAACTCAATCTGCTGGATGTCTTAAAAAAGTAGGTTTTTCAAGTTCCTCTAGGTCCTTAATAGACCTTCTATTTATCTTTGTAGTCCGTCCCTTTTTATATGCCTTATATATAGGAAGATCTTCTAGGGTATCTTCTAGATTTTGTTGAGCTCTATTAGACTCATTTATACTTACTCCCCCACCTCCTAAAACGACTTTGGGTATAGGATTTTCCTTTTCTTTAGCCTTTTCAATCTCCTCAGCCTCATCAGTTATACCTGTGGCTATAACCGTTATCCTTATGTCATCTCCCATAGAATCATCAAATACTGTTCCCCAAATTATATTTGCATTATCATCTGCCTCCTCTTGTATATAAGTAGATGCCTGCTCCACCTCCTCCATTGTCATAGTCTTTGAACTAGCAGTAATATTCATCAATATCCCTCTTGCTCCACTTATAGAAATATCTTCAAGCAAGGGGTTAGCTACAGCCATCCTAACTGCATCCATAGCTCGCCTCTCCCCTCGTCCAACTCCTGTACCCATAAGAGCAAGTCCCATTTCACTCATAACAGTTTTTACATCTGCAAAGTCAACATTTATATATCCATGCACTACAATTAGATCAGAAATACCTCTTACAGCATAATAAAGAACCTCATCTGCCTTTTTAAACATCTCAAAAAGAGGGGTATTAGGCTCAGCAAGACTTCTCAACCTATCATTTGGTATAGTAATTATCGTATCAACCACTTCTTTTAGGCGTCTTATACCTTCTTCGGCCTGTGCCATCCTAACCTTACCCTCCCATGCAAAAGGCTTTGTAACAACAGCAACTGTAAGTGCCCCAAGTTCTCGACTAATCTCTGCAATAACAGGTGCTCCACCAGTTCCTGTTCCACCACCCATCCCTGCAGTTATAAACACCATATCACTTCCTTCTAGTGCAGATCTTATTTCATCTGCTGCTTCCTCTGCTGCCTCTCTTCCTATCTCTGGCTTGGCACCTGCACCTAAACCTTTTGTTAGGTTTCGGCCAAGTTGAATCTTTATATCTGCCCTAGAACGCTCAAGAACCTGAGCATCTGTATTAGCTGCAATAAACTCAACACCTTGAAGCTCTGATGCAATCATATTGTTAACTGCGTTACCTCCGCCTCCACCAACACCAACTACTTTTATCTTTGCGGTAAGTTCTGGCTCTACTAATTGAAACGCCATAAGCCCCCCTTATATCCAGTTAAAATTTTTAACTACCAAATACAGTCTTCATAATCTTTGAAAGCCTCTTTAATATCCCTCCGTGCCGCTGAGTCTCAGCATTATACAAATCCAAATATCTCTCATATCCATATATGACTAGTCCAACAGCAGTGGAGTACTCTGGTCTGCTTACCATATCTACCAAGCCCTTTATTCCCGAAGGGATACCTATCCTACAAGGTAAATCAAATATCTGATCTGCCATCTCCAAAAGCCCAGGTAAAACAACAGCCCCACCAGTTAGTACCATCCCACAAGAAAGACTATCTTTAAGCCCTTGCTCCTGTATCTCATCGTTTATAAGGCTCAGCATCTCTTCTACCCTAGGGCCTAAAATAGCAGTCAGTATCTGTCTAGAAAGCCTTCTGGATTTTCTACCACCAACACTTGCAACCTCTATGTATTCATCTTTACTAACTAGTGATTCAAGACATGCCCCATAGCGTATCTTTAGATTTTCTGCTTCTCTCATAGGAGTCCTAAGCCCAATAGCTATGTCATTTGTCATATTGTAACCACCAAGTGGTAAGACTGAGGTATAACTTATAACTCCCTGATTAAATATCGTAAGATCAGTAGTACCTCCACCTATATCTAAAAGAGCTACTCCAAGCTCACATTCCTCTTGGCTAAGAACTGCCTTTGAAGAAGCTAGTGGCTGTAAAATTGTATCTATCACATTTAGTCCTGCCTTTTGTGCACAGCGTGTAAGATTAGTAACTGCTGTCTTAGAAGCTGTAACAACATTTACCTTTACCTCCAGCCTTACACCTGTCATACCAACAGGATCTAATATTCCACCTTGGTCATCTACAATATATTCTTGAGGCTGTGTCTCTAATACAATACGATCTTGTGGTATAGCCACTGCACTTGCAGATTCTATCACCTGATTTACATGTTCCTCTGTTATCTCTCCAGAAGTTATCTTTATAACTCCATTGCTACTATGGCACTTTATGTGGCTTCCTGCTACTCCAATAAGAGCTTCATCTATTTGACAACCTGCCATCAACTCCGCTTCTTTTACAGCCTTTTTTATGGCATTAACTGTACTTTCAACATCTATAACCATACCCTTTCTAAGACCACTTGAAGGATGCGTACCAAGACCAATAAAATTAAGCCCTTCTTCATTAATCTCTGCAACAACAACACATATCTTTGTTGTACCTATGTCTAAACCAACTATTATTTCAGGATTCATATCTGCCATCTAGCTTCCTAACTTCTTTTTAATTTTGCCCACACCTTATCTGGGGCATAATCAAGCCTAATCTCTAAGGTCTGACTATATCTACCTGATCTATAAAGATAGCAAAGCACCTTTTGTGCATGAATAAATTCCTTTTTAAGATCATATTCCTTGGAAAATATTATTGGAACATCCCCACCTCTTAGGTAAACAACTAAAGTTTTAGGCCTTATGATGATCTCTTTTATATCCTCTAAACAAAGTATTGGATATATAGTATTTATAAATCTCTTTGCCTTTTTAGAAAGTCTTAAAAATCTAAGCCCACAACCAGCGATATTAGCTATAGAATTATTAGAGATTGCTATATATCTATCTTTTGTTTGAATAGAGAGTATAGGTAATTTCTTATAAAACTTAGGAGATGTCTTTGTTATTAGATGTCCGTCTATATCAATCAAAAAATAACCAGTTCTAACATGTAATAGTGCAACAGGATTGCGCTCTTTTATCTTTATAATAAGCTTATCTGGAAACTCCTTTTCAACCTCAGCATCTTTTACCCATAAATTTGATAAAATCCGTCTTGAAATCTCCTTAGAATCTATCCTAAGTAGATTATCTTTAAACAAAGTTAATCCAGAAATAGCAATAACATCCTTAGCCTTAAGATGCTTTGTACCATTTACCTCTATTGTTCTTAGACAAAACCAAGAACAACAATGTGAAGCATAGTACCATAGCCCCCAAAACATCCCTACAACTACACACAAAAATCCTATTAAAACCAAAAGCCTAAAAAGATATTGGGTAAAAACAGCTTTCTTTTTTCTTTTTATACCCCTACGAGGTGTCTTAATTGTCACCTAATCAACTCCCCATACCTTTATTTCTAATAAGAGCTCTTTAAAAAATTCTTTTTTTACTTTTTGCCTAATAAGTTCAATAAGCTCTAAAACATCATGTTGGCTTGCCCCACCAAGATTAATTATAAAATTGGCATGTTTTGTACTAACTTGGGCATTGCCTATTTGTCTACCCTTAAAGCCACAAAGTTCTATTAACCTTCCAGCATAGTCTCCCTTAGGATTTTTAAAGATACACCCAGCACTTTTTGCCTCTATGGGCTGGGTCTTTCTCCTTTTGTAGATAAATTTAAAGATATTCTTCTTTACAAATACTGGCTGCTGTCTTTTTAATCTAAATTCTGATGCACAAATAATAGTGTTATCATCTAATCCAATATCACGATAACCAAAAGGGATTCTCTCTTTATCTATCCAGAAAAGCTCACCTTCTTTAAGAACAAGTATACGAGTAACTACATCAGATATACTACCCTCTTTTGTACCTGCATTCATACGTACAGCCCCACCTACACTTGCAGGAATACACACCAAAGGCTCTAATCCAGAAAATCCATTTTGACTACACCAACTAATTAAACCCTTTAAGGAAAAACCAGCTCCCACTCGTAAAGAAATGCTATCTTGTTCTATACCACCTTGCATTTCTATAGAAAATGCCCTTAATCCTCTAAGGCTTAGTATACAATCTATGCCTTTATCTGGGGCTAGAATATTGCTTCCACCTCCAAGCACATAATAGTTTATAAGATTTGCATCTAAATAGTTTTTAACCTGCCTAAGTGCCTTATATGTATATGGTTCTAAAAATAGACGACAAACTCCTCCTATCCCAAAACTAGTAAAAGAAGCTATAGAAATATCCTCTAATATATTAATATCTTTTATAAAAGAGAGATCCCTTTTTAGCGCATTTATATCAGTTGATAACACCTTATCCTGTCTCTTTTTAAAGGGCATAGGTTTCCTTAACACTTTTTAATTACCCAAAGTCTTTCTTAGCTCTTTACTTATTCTTCCCATATTACCAGCTCCAAGTGTTAAAAGAACATCATTAGAACCTAACATTGTAGAGACTTCATCAATTAATCTATTAGGCTCTACATATCTTATTTGAAGCCCATTTGTAGAATTAAGCTTTATTGCCTCAGCAAGCAATCTTGCATCAACACCTTCTATGGGCTCTTCACTTGCAGGATATATATCTGTAACTAAAAGCTCATCTGCCTCTAAAAAACATCTACAGAATTCATCCTTAAGGGCCTTGGTACGGGTATATCTGTGGGGTTCAAATGCAATAACAAGACGCCTTGTTGGCCAACACCTTCTAGCTGTCTCTATTGTTGCTCTTATCTCTGTGGGATGATGCGCATAATCATCCACTAAGATCGCACCATTTTTAAGATGAGATATACAAAAACGTCTGTCTACCCCTTTTGCACTAGCCAACCCAGAGCTTATATCCTTAAAAGAAACACCTAGCTCAAGTCCAACACCTATAGCAGCTAGGGCATTTAATACATTGTGCCTACCAGGTAAGTTTAGAGTAACCTCCCCAAGAAGCCTTTTATTGCAATAAACCTCAAATCTTGTACCAATCTTAAGATTCTCTATAAGACGTGCATATATATCATGGTCTTTATCAAAACCATAAACTAAGACATTTTTACTAAGAGAGTCTTTTATAGCCATTAAATTGGGATCTTCACCACAGATAACTGCCCTTCCATAAAATGGGATTAGTTCTATAAAACGCCTAAATGCATCTTTTATCTCATCAAGGTCTCTGTAGTGATCTAAATGCTCTCTATCAATATTGGTAGCTACAACTACAGTAGGAGACAAACGCAAAAAACTTCCATCACTTTCATCTGCCTCTGCAACTAGAAACTCCCCTTCGCCCCAATAGGCATTTGTGTTATAACCGTTTACTTTTCCACCAATTATTATGGAAGGATCAAGCCCTGCTGCCTTTAATACTGAATAGATTAAAGAGGTTGTAGTAGTTTTTCCATGTGCACCAGAGACTGCAATACAATACTTTTTTAAACGCATCAAATCTGAAAGCATATCTGCCCTTTTAATAACAGGGATATACCTCTGCTTGGCATACGATATCTCTGGATTGTTATCCTTTATGGCTGATGAGACAACAACAAGCTGTACAGTATCAGAAATATTCTCCTTACGATGGCCAATAAAGATATCTATGCCCATCTGTGAAAGCTCTTTTGTAATCTCGCTTTCTCTGATATCTGAACCACTGACCCTGTTGCCAAGGATATGAAGAATCCTTGCAAGGCCACTCATCCCTATTCCACCAATTCCAACCAAATGTATATGTTGACTTTTATACATCTCTCTTGCCGCCTCTTTCTTTGAAATTTCTAGTATTAGATCTAGAATCTCAGACCGTAACTTCACTTTTTCTCCCCATTTCTAAAAGTTCACGGGCAATTGTTCTTGCTGCATCCCTTCTACCAAGTTCAAGGGCTGCCTGTGCCATAGTCTTTAGTCGTTCAGGATTAAATATTACATCTTTTATAATATTTGAAAGTTTAAGAGGTCCTGAATCTGTCATAATTGCAGCCCCTCTTTTAACTAATAGTTCAGCATTTAGTTCTTGATGTCTGCCTGCTGAATGAGGAAATGGAATCAAGATAGAAGGAAGCCCAATAGCTGTAAGCTCTGCTATAGTAGATGCCCCTGCCCTACAAAGTACAAGATCAGCCTTTGAATACACATCTTCCATTCTGTCTATATATGGATAGACCTCAAACATATCTTCTTCAGTAAAACCCTTAGAGAGAGCCTTATTATAAGCATCTACCACAAAATCATAATCATCATTACCTGTTTGATGTATTACCTTTACTTGCAATCCTTGCTCCCATAGATCAACTACAGCCTGAGCACCCTTTTTGTTCACCTCTCTTGATCCCTGACTACCTCCTACAATAAGGAGTACAGGAGGATTATTAAAACGCTGTAAAACACTCGAACGAACAGCTAACAGCCTTCTACGTATTGGATTTCCTGTAACAATACATTTATGAGCAGGAAAATATCTAATAGTATCTTCAAATGTAACAAATATCTTCTTTGCAAATTTAGAAGCTAGCCTGTTTGCTGTTCCAGGAACCACATTTTGTTCTTGAATTGCACACTGAATCCCCAACATCCACGCTGCCACTATTACAGGACCAGATACATAGCTGCCTACTCCAAGAACAATATCTGGTTTAAACCTTAAAAGATATGATGCTGCACTAAAGATAGGCTTAGGTAACGTTAAAAGTGCATGCAGTTTACTTAAAGGACTAACACCTTGGATTGGCTTAACATGCAATACCTTATGATCACAACCAATATCTCTTATGGCCCTTAACTCAGCCTCTCTTCCTGTTCCAATCCAAAGCACCCTTAATGGAGAAATAGAGCTTAATTCCTCAATTATAGCAATGGCGGGGTTACAGTGGCCACCAGTTCCCCCCCCAGCTATAACTAACTTTAACTCTTGTGGTTTTGAACAGCTCTTTCTAAGTATCACTGCACACTCTTCCATCTCTTCTAACCTTAATTAGAATGAATTAAGCTACTTACTGCTTGCTTAAAAGTATCCCCTCTTTCTGCATAACTATTAAAAAGATCAAAACTTGCACAACATGGAGAAAGAAGGATTATATCGCCCTTTTCACTTAGTTTAAATGCCTTATTAACTGCAAACTCCATAATCTTTTGTGAATAGTTGTTCTCAGTTATTGTATCAGCCTCTTCCTTAGATAAATCCTCTGGTAAAACAAGTATATCAATGTGCTTAGCAGATCCATTTAATGTATTGGCAATTTTAAAACGTTCTTTCCCAAAAAGAACAATGGCTTTAAGCCTATCCACTACATCTACCAATGGAGAATAGTCTTCATCCTTACCAAGTCCACCTGCAATAAGGATAATTTTAGGCTTAGAAGAATTATCAAATGATTTTATAGCTGTTATGGCTGCTGCTACATTGGTGGCTTTAGAGTCATCATAAAATGTGACTTGATCCTTTTGCCCTACAAAAGAGATTCTATGATCAAGTGGGATAAAATCCTTAACCCCTTCCTCAATATCCTGTTGACTAGCCCCTACTATAGTAGCTGCAATAGATGCAGCCATTAAGTTTTCTACATTATGTCTTCCGGGAAGTCTCCAACTAGACAGATCAATCCTATAGTCTTTATAGCCATCTATATCAATTGCCATAGTATGCTCATCTGACAAATAAGCACTTAGGTTTGTATCTCCTTTATCCAAAGAAAAATAAGCACGCCTTGAACTAATAGTCTGTGTAAGTCTTTTTATCCATTTATCTTTAGCATTTAAGACAGCCCAATCGTCTTCACTTTGCATATTAAAAAGCCTTGCCTTTAGCATCCCATATTCTTCTAAACTAGGATGTCTATCTATGTGATCAGGAGCTAGATTTAGCCATATCCCTACCTTAGGTTTTATGAAAAAGCCATGCTCAACATCCATTGCCTCAAGTTGAAAACTACTTACTTCAATAACCGCTAACTCATCTGTTTTCCCTTCTAAGACCTTATCACAAAGACAAACACCTATATTGCCTGCTACAACATGCGCTATTTGAGCCTTGTTAAGAAGCGTAGAAACCAACATTGTAGTGGTACTTTTTCCATTTGTACCAGTAATAGCTATGATATCTCCTTTCCAAAAGTAACATGCTAATACAAGCTCTCCTATAACAGGAATCCCTGCCTTTAAGATATCTGAAACTAGTCTGCTTTTATAGGGAACTCCTGGGCTAATAACGACTAAATCTTGACCTATAAAATCATTAATGCTATGCCCTCTTCCCAATATGCATCTAATATCTTTATTTGAGTTTAAAAAGGCTTTACTGGGCTCAGAAAGCTGGTCAAAATCCTTTGTATCAAACAAAGTTGTTTCTGCACCAAGGTGCAAAAGTAGCTTTAAAGCACCTATTCCAGAAATCCCAGCTCCTATTACTGCCACCTTAAGTCCAGCAAAATCCATAAAATTACCTCAGCTTAAGCGTACTTAGAGCAACAAGCCCAAGTATTATTGAAACTATCCAAAATCTAACTATTATCTTTGGCTCTGGAATCTTTTTTAATTCAAAATGATGGTGCAATGGAGCCATCCTAAAAATTCTCTTACCCTTTGTACATTTAAAGTAACAAACTTGCAAAATTACAGACAATGCTTCTGCAACAAATACACCTCCCGCTATAGCAAGTAATATTTCTTGTTTAGCAAGAACTGCAACAGCTCCAAGTGCTCCTCCTAAAGATAATGAACCAATATCTCCCATAAATATCTCAGCAGGATAAGCATTGTACCAAAGAAATCCTAACCCTGCACCAACTAAAGCTCCAGAAAATATAGATAACTCACCAACACCTGGTACATAAGGTATTTGTAAATATGAAGATAATACAGCATTACCAGCTAAATATGTAAAAATTGTATATACTCCTGCTGTAATAATAAATGGACCTATAGCTAAACCATCTAAACCATCTGTCAAATTCATAGCATTTGAAGAACCAACTATTACAAATAATGCTAAAACTATATAGAACCAATGTAGATCTGGATGTATTCGTTTAAAAAATGGTATTGATAAATGTGTATCATAGTGTCCATGATGTATAAAAGCAAGCGTAGCAATAACTACTACTAAGATCTGTAGTAAAAGCTTACCTTTTGCACTAAGTCCTTTACTATTTTTATAGCGAATCTTCCTAAGATCATCTATAAGTCCGATAAGCCCATAAGCAATAGTTATAAAAAGTACAATCCATATATAAAAATTATCTAATCTAGCCCAAAGAATTGTAGATATTGCTATCGATACTAACATCAAGCCACCACCCATACTTGGGGTACCAGCTTTTTTATAATGACTTTTAGGACCATCTTCTCTTATTACTTGTCCAACATGTAACTGTTTCATCCAGCCTATATATCTCTTTCCAAAAAACAAAACTAATACTAAACAAGTAACACTAGCATAAATGGTTCTAAATGTTATATATCTAAATACGTTAAATCCTATCCAAATATTATGTAATGGATACAAAAGATAATATAACATAACCTATATTTAAGAAGCTAAATATAAAAGCTTCTCTACTATCCTTTCTAATCTTAATCTCCTTGAAGCCTTGACTAAAATAGTCAAGCTATCATTATTAGATTTAATTAGCTTATCTAGCAAATCCTTTAATCCATCTAATAATTGATATACCTCTTCATAATGAAGAATATTATTAGGCGAAAGCCCTGCTTCCCTAGCACCTAAAGCAATATTCTTAGACAATTTGCCCACTGTTATCAAAAAATCAATCCCTAACTCTGCAACTTTTCTGCCAACTTGTTCATGAAGCTTGCTCTCTTCTTTACCAAGCTCAAGCATATCCCCCAAGATAGCAATCTTGTTTCCCTGTGCCCATTTCGAAAGAGCCTCTAAAGAGGCGATCATAGAGGCAGGATTAGCATTATAAGTATCATCAATAACTACAAAATTATCTGAAATACGCTGTATATTAAGCCTTCCAGGTAAGGTCTTTGCTACACTAAGTGCCCCAAGGATTACAATTGGATCTATACCAAGTGCATAAGAAGAAGCAGCGGCACACAATGTGTTTTGAACATTAGAACTTCCTATAAGGGGTAGTAAAAAATCATAACGTTTACCATCAAAATCAAAAAGCATAAGGGTATTAAATCCTTCTGGTTTAAAGGATATACAACGCACTATTGACTCAAAATCCCTTGTATCAAAATCCCTTTCATAAAGGCTGTAACCAACAAGAGGCGCTTTTGCCCTCTTAGAAGCGTTTATAATCCATTCATTATCTAGATTTACAATACATAATCCATCTTTCCCTATTGACTCAAAAAGCCTACCTTTTTCCTTTGCAACCTTCTCTAAGGTACCTAGCCCCTCAAGATGAGATGGAGCAATCTGTGTTATAATACCTACATTTGGGGATGCAATCTGAATAAGTTTTTCCATCTCCCCTTCTTGATTTATACCAAGTTCAAGGATTGCCCATTTAGTTCCCTTAGGAATAGAAAAAATTGTAAGTGGAAGCCCTATAAGATTGTTAAAATTACCTTTTGTCTTCTCTGTAGGCCATATTGAGCTTAGTACAAGATATAATAACTCCTTTGTCGTTGTCTTTCCGCAAGAACCAGTAATTGCAACTACATTAAGACCTAACTTTTTACGCCAAAATGCAGCAAAATCATCTAAAGCCCTAAGACTATCTTTAACATATAGTACAAGGGGGCTATTATCTGCTCGGCTTAAGTCATCAAGTTCATTTAAGACCTTGGTGTCACAAACCACTGCTCCTTTAGCCCCCTTTTGTAGCGCATCTAATACAAAATCATTCCCGTTAAAACGCTCTCCCTTTAATGCCCAAAAGAGTTCTCCTGGCTTTATTGTCCTAGTATCTGTAGAAATAGATGGAAACTTACAATTAATATCTCCTAATAAAATCTCCGCTCCTGTTACATCCAAAATGTCTTTTGCAGAAAAAACTTCTTTCATTTCTCACCAAAAATTTCTAATAAAGCCTCTTGTAAGACCTTTCTATCATCAAAATCTATACGTCTATTGCCAACTATCTGATATGTTTCATGTCCTTTACCAGCTATTAAAATAATGTCACCTTTAGAGGCACTCCTTACAGCCTCAAAAATGGCCTCTCTTCTATCTGGTATTACTAAGGTATTTTCTAGTTGCTCTTTATCTAATCCAGAGATCATATCTTTTAATATTGCATCTGGATCTTCATTTCGAGGATTGTCTGATGTAAAGATAGCTAGATCTGAAAGTTTTGAAGCAATCTTAGCCATTATAGGTCGTTTTGTTCTGTCTCTGTCGCCACCACAACCAATAACAACTATTAACCTGTTATCACATTTAATCTCTCTAATAGAGGTTAAAACCTTCAATAATGCATCAGGACTATGAGCATAATCTACTAAAGCTAATATATCTAAAGGTGCTTTTACCCTTTCAAGCCTTCCTGATACATTAGAACAAGCTGCAATTCCAAACGCTATAGCCCTTAAATCTAATCCTAAAGAAATAGCTGTAGCCACTGCAGCCATAATATTATAAAGATTATGACGCCCTATTAATCTTGAAGTTATATCTAAAAAGCCCTTTGGTGTAATTAGCCTAGAGCGAATTCCCTCTATATCTTGACTCCATTTTAAAGGTCTTATCATTGCTTGAGGACTAAAACCATAAGAAAGCTTTTGACCTAAGGTAATGTTAAATAGTCTTCTACCCCATTCATCATCTATATTTATGACACTGAAATTAGGACTATATATTGTAAAAAGTCTAAGCTTTGCCTCAAAATAGCTTCTCATATCCTTGTGATAATCTAAATGATCCTGACTTAAGTTTGTGAATATTGCTCCTCTAAATCTACATCCGCTTACTCTGTCTTGTTTAAGTGCATGTGATGAACACTCTGCACAAACAATCTCAACCCCTCTTTCAACCATCAAGGAAAGAAGAGACTGTAATGTTATGGCATCTGGAGTAGTATGTTTTGCTTGTATCTTTTGATCTAAAATCTTATGTGTTATTGTTCCAATAATGCCTGTTTTTAAACGGGCAACTCTAAATATTGACTCTAATAAATAACTTGTAGTTGTCTTACCATTAGTACCAGTTATGCCTATCAGAGAGAGCTTTCTTGATGGATAATCATAAAAGGCACTTGCCATTATGCCAGTTGCCCATCTAGGATCATCAAGACCAATGATTACCTTCCATCTGTCTTTATCCTTTAGTAAATTCAGCCTTTCTTGTTTGAGTGCCAGGGCTATAGCTCCTCTATTAAGAGCATCATCTAAAAAATTTATTCCATCTAATTTATTACCCTTAACAGCAATGAACAGATCCCCTGGCTTAATATTTAGAGAATTTAACTGAAGACCTGAGATGATAAGATTTTCATCTCCTTTTAATAAAGAAGCCCCAGGCATTAAAGGAGATATAATATCTTTTATAGTCTTTTGTTTTTCTGCCATATCTGTTGCTAAAATTCCAAGCATGTTATCTAACTTATGAATCTCTTTCTTTCTCTATTGATGCTACAAAATATCTCAATCTCTTCTTTATCCTCTTTTGAGCTAAAATATTTTGGCTAGCTCTTCGTGCTATTAAATAACTTTGTGCCAATACGCCTTTTACGTATCTTGGATCGCGTGTAGCATCATTTAAAACCAATATATAAACCACTTGTGGATCTTTAGCTGGATAAAAACCAAGTGCTACAACCTGTGCTGGATCTTTTGAAGAAACAAACTTTGAATCATCTTCCCCTTTAAACAGGATAGATGCCAGTGAGATCCCATGTTTTTCTGAAATAGCCTTTTTAAAAGAAGCTATAGTCTTTAAAGGAAACAAAGCTGACTTAGCCATTAAATGACTCTTTCTATGAATAACAATATGAGGAATTACATTATTTTGATCAGATAACACCTTTGTAAAAGCTACCAAAAGTTGAATTGCGCTTGCTTTTGTATTTTTAAATACCAAAGGTAATAGATTGGGCTCAGAGATCGGCATTAGATATCCAGCATCTTCATCTGGCAAATCTATACCTGTCTTTTGCCCAAACCCAAGTCTTGCCAATATACTAACTAAACTATTTTTACTGTTTTTTATTTTAATATTATTGATAGTATCGTGAGAAAACGGACCCCAAAATACTATATTTTCACCAGTTCCATCTCTGTAGAAAAGGTCCCAAGACTTACTATTATTAAAATCAAAAATTTGCTCTTTATCATTGTTGCTTAGGATTAGCCCCATAATGGGCCACATTATAACGGGTGATATATTGGCTTTAAGATATAGCTGCTCAGGTATAAAATGCCATTTTTCTCTTTTATAGCTAGCCATTGCTATAATAGAGTCATCTTTTAAGTTCATCATTAAGAAACAGCCTGTCTTAGCCCTCAGTCTTTCCATCTGCCATTTAAGAAGTCTTTGAGAATTTGATTCTATATCTAGATCCAAACCAAGAGTTAAATTTTTAATTTGTCTATAATCTTTAAGTTTATTGTTATAAAAATATTCAATACCTGATATACCATTACCATTTGGACCAATAGATCCGATCACATTGTTAACAATATCTTTATATGGATATATACGTTTATAGTAATAACTTACTCCAATACCAGCTAAATTTAATTTTTTTATAAGATTGGCAATCGATGGCTTTATATCTTCTTTAATAATACATATATTACTTTTAGATGAATTAAGTAAATTAATTATCTTTTTATTAGAAATATTTAGAATAGACGAAAGTCTTTTAGAAGTATCTAGTAAATTGGAAATTTGTGTAGGTATTGCATATATTAACGCCCTCTTTTGACTTATAGCTAATACTGCTCCAGCTTTATCTAGAATAGTAGCTCTAGGTTTTTTAGTTGCATAAGGTGGCAATAATAATAAACCTTGACTATATACTTGATCTGCATCTGCAGATAAAAGATATCTCTTTATTAAGAAAGAAAAAAGAACAAGAAAACCTAGTAGTATACACAGTATAACTGAAACTCTCTTTTGTCTCTTAGCCTTTTTGGTTGATAACTTGTTTATTGCCACATGCATTTCCCCCTTTATCACTACTCATTTAATCTAATCTTTTGATCCGTTGCCGGGGGCCTAAGTCCTAGGGATTTTCCTAGCTTCTCTAGCCTTTTTTGTGATGTAAGATTGGATAATTTTGATGACAAAATTAAATTTTGCTTTTTAAGCATATATTGCCTAGCTCTTAAGCTATTTAGCTCTTTACCTACTAGTGCTATTTGAAATGAGCACCATATTCCCAAAATAACTGCAACTACTAATGCCACTGATAACAGCCAATTTAAAATACCAAACCTTGCCATTTGGATATCCCTTTTTAAGGTTGAGGAAAATCCTTTTCTTCTTCCCTCTTTTAAAATGCCTTTTTGGATGCCTCTAACTGTAGCCGTACGTATAGCCATAATCTCACCTAATTAAGTCTAGTTGTTTATGTTTTCTGGCTCGTAATCTGTCCTTTGGGCCACTCTTAATTTTGCACTTCTTGATCGAGGATTATGTGAAATTTCATCATCAGTAGCTGTAATAGGTTTTTTAGTAAGGACCTTTAGCCTAGGATCATGCTTAAAGGCATGTTTTACAAGCCTATCTTCTAATGAGTGAAATGATATAATAGCTATCTTACCGCCTTGTTTAAGACAATCTGGTAATCTTAAAAGGGCCTCTTTTATTTGGTCGAGCTCGCGATTTACAGCTATCCTTAGTGCTTGAAATGTCTTTGTAGCAGGATGAATCCTCCTTGGATGATATTTCCTAGGAATTGCAAGAGCAACAATATCAGCAAGTTGCTTTGAAGAAACTATAGGAGATTTCCTACGCTTTTTAACTATAGTCTTTGCAATCTTCTTTGCCCAACGCTCTTCTCCGTAAGTCCTTATCAACTGAGCAAGTTGCTCAAAAGGAAGCTTATTAACCATATCTGATGCTGTGACACTGATACTTGGATCCATTCTCATATCAAGAGGTTCATCCCTTGTAAAACTAAAACCTCTACCAGAATGCTCCAATTGAAAAGAAGAAAGCCCTAGGTCTAAAAGGATTGCATCTACCTTTTCTATTTCTTCACTTACAAGAACCTCTGGTATATCTACATAACTAGAGCGTATGAGCCGTACCCTGTCTCCAAAGTCTTTCAAATTTTTAGTAGCAATCTCAAGAGATTTTGGATCTACATCAACACCTATTAATAGTGCTATCTTATTGGTATGATTTAAGATTGCTTTTGCATGTCCACCAAGGCCTAAAGTCCCATCTACAAAAATTTGCCCTTCTTTAGGGTCTAAAAATCCTAATATCTCTTCTACTAACACAGGTAGATGTAAAATAGAGTCATTGCCACCTGTATTAGTCTTCTTTTTGTCTAGCTTGCAAGACGACTTTACTGTAGTTTGCAAAGTTCGGCCTCGTATACTTGAGTTCTAAATCAAGTTTTTCTTTATCCCAAATCTCAAAATGGTCTAACATACCAGAGAGAACTACTTCTTTTTTAAGTCCTGCTTCTTGACGAAGATTCTGAGGAATCAATATTCTACCTTGACTATCTATATTGCACTCTACTGCACCCCCAACAAAATATCTTACGAAACTCTCCTCTTCAGAGTATCTCAACAGCCTGTTCATAAGATATTCCTCAAGCTTTCTCCATACCTCTAAGGGGTATGCAACAAGCCATACAAGATAAATGTCTTCTTCTGCTATTTTCCCTGCCTTATTAGTAACGACCAACCTGTTGTCATAACGGCTATGTAGTGTCTCTCTAAAACGGGCTGGGATACTTATACGACCTTTTGCGTCCATATTATGGACAGAACGGCCCATGAAAGACACTACAGAGCCTCCAAAAAGAGCTATTTTTTAAAAACAATAAGGAAGGCCCCCTCTCTCAAAGTCAAAATTGTTGAAAACTTTTCAACAGGCACTTCCTTTATTCTACTTTATACCACTTTATTCCACTATACTGTTACAATATGCCATAGTCAAGCTATACATCGACACTTCTTCTAAAAAGTTAAAGCAAAAATTTAGATAAAATAAAAAAATGATAGAGCAGAAAAAGAATATAGAATAAAAAAATTCATTTTTTTCTTACCTTATATGCCTTTAAAGAATATTATATACGAAAATAGAAAAGAAAGTTGTGGTGGTATAGTGTCCCTATAAAATGAACCTAGTGAATTAAGGAAACTTGCACTCAAAGAGACTACATATTTAATCCAAAAACTTTTCCTTCCATCCTAGAAGCAAGCTTTTTCCAATCAATCTCATGAAGATTTTGTACAAATCTGTTTAAATAGCCTTCTTTTATAGCCTGCTTACGCTTTGCACGTTGAGTTATTCCATGAAATGGAAGCATTAAGGAAAGGGCTTTATTTTTGTATTTTTCTATAGGAGTTAAGACATCATGTCTTCTAGTATAGTAAGGATCTTCACCCTTTTTGCAAGGCTTATTAAACACATTAAAATGCCTACAAGCCATGGGCCTCATAGGATGAATTATACAAACCCCATCTATTAAAAAGGGACAGGGTTTCCCAAATACAAACTCCTTTAATTGTATTCTTAATCTATCCCTTGCATCTCCTCTTAATTTTTCAATTACATACCAGTAAATTCCTACTAACTCTAAAGGGTAAACAGGTATAGTATTATGAATCTCACAACAATTAGAACAACCTTTAGCACAGGCAAGTTTTTCTCCCTTAGAAAGCCTTTTTAAAATAGCCTCTCTTACCCCTTTATCTGCAACAAAATATGCATCTAACAACCAAGAAAGCCACGGATTTTTCTTTTCATCCTCTGGAAATTCTAGACGTTTTGCCTCTGGATACCTATAGTTTGTCATATCTTTACTATACCTTAATTTATAATAAATTCATTAGTAAGTTTACTTTTTAACCCTTAAAACAACAGTAACAGTCTAAAAAATAATTACTAACTACAAAACAGTAAAGAATTTGTTTTTTTACCTATTAACTTATAACTTACTAGAATCTAAATAAGATTAGCAAGATCTAAGTAAATGCAAGAAGCCATAATAAATAAAATTAAAATCATTCTTTTCCCCTCTCATCAAACTAATAAGAAATTAAAAAATGAGCGAAAGTCAAATAGTTATATATTCTTTAATGGGCAGTTGTCACAGGCAGGATTCTTCTTTTTACAAAAATTTTTACCTAATGAAACAAAAAGGGCATGATATTCATTAAATAACTCTGTATCTAAGGGTAAATAATTCATAAATATATATCTTATATCTTCATAACTTGCATCTTCGTCTATGATATTGTGCCTAATGAGTACTCTCTTTGTATATGCATCTACTACAAAAGTAGGATATCCTCCTGCATAAAGCAATATACTATCTGCTGTCTCTGGTCCAATACCTTGAATAGAAAGTAAAATCTCTCTTGCCTCATCAAGCTCTAATGAAAATAGTCTATCTAGATCAGAAGAAAAATCCTCAAATATGACAGAAACAAAATTTTTAAGTCTTCTTGCCTTTATATTAAAATAACCTGCAGGCCGAATAAGCTGTGCCAAATAAGATATATCTATATGATATAGCTTTTTTATAGATAATACCCCTTTTGCTTTTAAATTCTCTATAGCCTTTGCAACATTCTTCCAGGATGTATTTTGAGTAAGAATCGCCCCGATACATACTTCAAACCTTGTATCCCCAGGCCACCAATTTTGAGGTCCAAAATATTCATATAGTCTCTTAAATATATCTATTAACAGTTCTCCAGTAGCTCCTTTAGAAGAAGCTAAAAGAAAATCTAAATCAAAGTCCTTTACTACTTTTGGTGGAAGCACCAATGTCTTAACTATCTCCTTTTTCTTTACGCCTCTTTGCTAATATCTTTCTCCACTTATCTAATCTTGCCTTTACTGTAGCCTCATAACCACGTGTAGTTGGTTCATAATACCTCCGAGATACTAACTTATCTGGCATATACTGTTGAGCTACAATTGCATCTTGATACTTATGAGGATACTTATAGCCCTTAGAATATCCCAACTCTTTCATTAACCTTGTTGGTGCATTTAAAATATGTTTTGGAACCTCTAAGGTACCAAACCTATTTACGTCCTCCATTGCGTAAGAAAATGCCTTATATATAGCATTACTCTTTGGTGCTGTTGCCAAATAGATAGCAGCTTGAGCAAGAGCTAGCTCTCCTTCAGGAGAACCTAAAACATTAAAGGCATTAAGGGCATCTAAGGCTATACTTAGTGCTGATGGATCAGCATTTCCTACATCCTCTGATGCAAAACGTATCATGCGTCTTGCTATATACTTGGGATCTTCTCCTGCAGCAAGCATTCTAGTAAGCCAATACAAAGCAGCATCAGGATCACTACCTCTTAAACTCTTATGAAATGCTGAAATGAGCCCAAAATGCTCATCACCAGATTTGTCATACCTTGGTAGCTTTTTCCCAGCAGCTTCAATAACAGTTGAAACCTCTATAACAATCTTATCAGAATCTGTTAGTGCTAAACTAAAGGCAGTCTCAAGGAGATTTAAAAGCCTTCTTGCATCTCCATCACAGAGAGAGATTAAGCTATCTTGTGCTTCAGAAGAAATAGATATGTTGTATGAACCAAGGCCTCTTTCTTTATCTGTCAATGCCCTTTTTAATATCTCTAATAACTCATCTTTATTAAGTGGTTTTAATGTCAATAACTTACATCGAGAAAGAAGTGGAGGAATGATCTCAAAAGATGGATTCTCTGTTGTTGCTCCAATTAATGTAATAAGACCTGACTCTACATGAGGTAAGAATGCATCTTGTTGTGCCTTATTAAATCTATGTATTTCATCAACAAAAAGTACTGTCTTTATACTGGAGTCCTTTTGAACAAGTTTTGCCTCATCTATAACGTTCCTTAGCTCTTTTACACCAGAAAGTACTGCAGAAATAGATATAAACCTTGCATCTACAGCCTGGGCTAATATTCTTGCAAGAGTGGTCTTTCCACATCCTGGAGGTCCCCAAAATATAATAGAAGGAAGAACCCCTTGGTCCAAAAGAGAAGTTAAAATCTTCCCCTTACCAAGAAGATGCCTTTGACCTACAAACTCCTCAAGGCGCCTAGGACGCATCCTTTCGGCAAGTGGACGTGAATCATTAGCCATTATTTATTGTGTTTTATCTTGTCTTGAGAAAAGTTTTGTAAAGCAATATATACAAAGTAATATAACTACTCCCCATGAAAAACCCATAAATATAAGTGCACTAGTATTCATTTTAGCCTCTCCTTCTTTTAGAACTAAGATGTATAAGCATACATAAAAATATAAGTATTCCAATCAACATAACCCTTGTTACCCATACATACCAATTTGCATTAGATAGATATCCTGGAAGTACATCAATCAACCACCAACTAAGTATGATTGCTAAAAACAATGGGGTCAAATACTTTATAATTGGATAAAATATGCGAGGGACTCTTACTATAGCACCGCGATTTATCTCTTCCCAAGCCCTATCTGAACCATATCCCCAGAAAAACACCAAGACTTCAATAAGGGCGAAGACAACAACAAAAAGAGTTCCTGCCCAAAAATCCATTTCATCTAAAGACTTTGCCAAAAATATAGGGAATTGCGCAATAATAAACATCATAATAACAGTGAATAATACTGCTTTATTCCTTGTAATCCCAAATTCATCTTCTAAAAATGCAACTATTGGCTGAGCAATTGCTACAGAAGAGGTAAGCCCTGCAAAGAACAATAAAACAAACCAGAAGAATCCAAAAAATCTTCCAAATGGAATACTAGTAAATATGGCTGGAAGGCTTACAAATGCAAGGTTAAAGGCTCCAGATGAGGCAATCTTTTGGGCAGCTATAACACCAAAGAATGCAACTGCAGCAGGTATTGCAATAGAGCCACCAAGTATTACCTCTGCAAGCTCATTTAGTGCAGATGCAGAAAGTCCAGAGATTACAAGATCATCATTTTCCTTAAGATATGAAGCATAGGTAATAATTGCACCAAAGCCTAAACTTAATGTAAAAAATACCTGTCCTGCTGCAGCAAGCCAGACCTTTGGATTTTTAAGAAGTGCCCACTTAGGAGTCCATAAAAAATTTAGTCCTTCAATTGCACTTCCATTAGGAGTCTTAAGAGTAAGAACCCTGATCATAAGGATAAATGCCAAAATAAATAAAGTTGGCATTGCTACCTTTGCAAGTTTTTCAATGCCACCAGAAATACCTTTTGCTAATATCCAGATGTTTAACCCTATCGTGATCAAAAATATGATATAAGCTGTCAAAGATGGGTGATAAAATGCTCCTTTACCCATTCCTGTATACGAAATAAGTAGGTCCTTAAATGGCTTTAGATAGGCAGCAGAATTTGCCCCTACCCCTTGGGGCAAATGAGGAAGTAACCCAAAAAGTGAGTATATGGCATAGCCAAGAGTCCATGATTCAATATATACATAGTAACAAACAACTACAAAAGGAACAAAAAGTCCAAGCACACCAAGATATTTAGATATTCTTTTAGGCCACAACAACCTAAATATACCAGGAGTTGTACCATGGCCCCTTACACCACCAAAGCGTCCAATAGCCCACTCAACCCACATAAGAGGTATTGCAATCAAAATCATAGAAAGCATATAGGGTATCATAAATACGCCACCACCATTTTGGGCAGCTTGAGTGGGAAATCGTAGAAAGTTACCTAGTCCTACCGCATTTCCTGCCATTGCCAATATTAAACCAATCTTTGAAGCCCAACGTTCTCGTAGTTGTTTAGCCATATTTACTATCCCTTTAAAAGAATCTCTTATCTAAGCTATCTAACTTAAAGTAAATATCATCTAAATAAGCTATTCTTTTTTCATAAAATCACAAAAGTGTCAAGTAATGAGATCAAAACTTTATAACTTTGTTGAAAAAAAATAATAAAAAATGCTAAGCTAGATAAATTAACTTGAAATTCATTAACTATTACATGAAAATTAAATACAAGTGCTTGAATCAAGATAAAGAGGTATAATTTTTAATATTATGGTAACAAAAAAACATGCCCCCTTAAAAAACAAAAATTTAACAGAAAGACTAGAGGGCAATTATCTTTTAATTATTTCATTAATAATTTTTGTAATATTCTCAGCAATTAGCCCAGAAAAAATCCCGTGTTATCCTCATTATATAGACTGGCAAACAATCATTACTTTAACAGCTCTTGCTTTTGTAACAACAGGACTTAAAAAGAGCGGTTTTTTCCACAACTTATCATTAATGCTAGTTACAAAGTTTAAACAAGAAAGGCTTTTATCCCTATTTATGGTGCTTATATCTGCCATAATGGCAATGTTTTTAACAAATGATATAGCACTATTTATAATAGTTCCTTTAACTTTGAGCCTAAAGGATGTTTCCAAAAACCTTGAATGTATAAAATTAATAGTTTTTGAAGCAATAGCAGTCAATGTAGGTTCTACTCTAACTCCAATAGGTAATCCTCAAAACATATTTTTATGGCACCAATGGGCAATTTCCTTTGGTAAGTTCATATATTTTATGCTACCAGTAGAGATTATAATGGTAATTATTCTGGTAGCTTTTGTGCTGACAGTTTTTCCTAGTAGAGTTGTAGATATGGAAACCCTCCCCTCAAAAATAGTAGTAAAACGTAAACTTTTGATTACATCTGTATCATTACTTATAGGATATCTAATATCTACAGAGTTTAATTTATCTTTCTATGCACTTATTGGCATCTTTGGAATATACTGTATTATTTTTACAGATGTACTTAAAGAAATTGACTGGCCTCTTATAATACTCTTTGTTATCATGTTTATAGATTTACATCTCATAACAGATCTAAGCCAAGTAAAAACTTTTTTTAATTCTCTTGATCTTAAAAGTTGGTCTAATTTATTTATTACAGGTGTTATAACCTCTCAATTTATAAGTAATGTACCTGCTGCACTATTACTCTCTAAGTTCTCTCATAATTGGGAAGTCATATCTTATGGAGTAAATGTAGGAGGAAATGGAATTGTTATAGGATCCCTTGCAAATATCATTGCGCTTAGACTTGCAAATAAAAAGGGATCAATAAAGACGTTTCATAAATATTCTATTCCTTTTTTAATAATAAGTGTAGCAATTGTATGGGCATATCTTGCTTATATAAAGGGAGGTGGAGTATGAAAAAAATTCGATACGGCCTAGACATTACTACAATATTAACTTTATACTTTTGGATAGGATTATTTAGTATTTTGCTAATAACTAATACAACTTTTGCAGCTTCTCATCAAAAAAAGGAGGTCGGGAAAATGAACTTTGAGATTACATCCCCCGCCTTTCCACCTAATGGTGAAATACCTGTAATCTATACCTGTGACGGTAAAGATATATCTCCACCACTTGAGTGGACAGGTATCCCCCCTGGGACCAAAAGTCTAGTTCTTATAGTAGAAGACCCTGATGCACCAGATCCCAGGGCTCCACGCATGGTATGGACACACTGGGTATTGTACGATATTCCACCCACAACTCATGGCCTTCCTGAAGGAGTAAGTCCTGATGAACTTCCTGAAGGTACAAGACAAGGACTAAATGATTGGAAACGTACTGGTTATGGAGGTCCTTGCCCACCCATAGGACGACATAGATACTTTTTTAGATTATTTGCCCTTGATACTGTTCTTCCTGATTTAGGAACTCCAACAAAAGCTAAACTAGAACAAGCAATGAAAGGACACATTATTGCAAGAGCAGTATTAATGGGAACCTATGAAAGAATAAAATAACACCAGAACTTCTCGTTAAGATCGCAAACGATCATGTTGTTTTTGATTAATGTTTAAGAGGGGGGCGATTTTTTATTAAATTTGGCGCTCGACCAAAATATAAAAGGAGGAAAAACATGACACCCAAAACATGCTTTCCTGAACTTCTTGTTGATAAGACTATCAAGTTTGTCAAAGCAAGAGAAAAAGAAACAGGCGGTTTTGGTGCAACCCCTCTTTTACCTGCTACAGTAGAAGATACCTATCATGCAATTAGGATATTAGAACTCATTGAACAAAAAACAGAAAATAAAAAATTAGTACCTAAAAATATTAAAAAACATGAAGAATTTTTAAGAGAAAGAGAACATGAGGTTATAAAAAGTGCTAGAACAATGTTTCAAATTGCTAAATCAATGAACATTATAGGGATCGAACCAAATAAAAAAATACTCTTCCCCTTTTTAGAAAAACGCCTATCTCAAAACATACCATTAGAAGAGGTTTATTATTGTGCAAGAATATATGATGAAATTTTAAATAAGACATTTCTGTGTCCTTCATGGATAAAAGATATAAAAAGATGGCGTACTGCTAAGCAATTATGGATGCTTATATATTCAATTGGCAAAAAAGATATTAGTAAAAAAGCCTATCAGGAATACATAAGATGGTTTCAAGAGTGTCAAAACTATGATGGTGGATTTGGCTTTATGCCAGGGACAACATCTTATATAGAAAATACCCACCTGTGCCTTAGAGCCCTATCTTGGTTAAATGGATCACCTAAAGATAGACTTGGCGCAAGAGGCTTTATACTTGCATGTACAACTGTAAGAGGAGGATTCTCTCGTATCCAAGGAGCTGCCCCATTTTTAGATGCTACGTGGCATGGGATAGCTGCTCTTAGTTATACATGTTAGAGGATATATTTTAAAATTGACCTATATGATTATTTTAAATTTTAGTCACTAAATAACATACATGGATAATTTATTGTGCAACAGATACATAAGATGCTTTGTGTACGAATAATTTATCACGTATGGGCAATTTATGAATTGCCCATACGATATGATTTCTACTGATATATTTCGTAAGCAAAGCATTTATTCCTAAAAATAAAACTTCGTATTTTACATTTCGAAGATGAAACCTTATAAAAAACCATCACTTACAAACTAACTTGTTGTAATT
>CAZODM010000009.1:0-23780 GCA_964578585.1 uncultured Desulfobacterales bacterium
CCTTACACCCATCCTACAGGAGGATACACCTTTTTTCTATATCTAAAATTTACACTAAATTCTTTACACTACCCTTCAGCCTTGCCAATGACGCAATAGGTGATCCCCTCAATAGAGTTGCTTATCAGCAGTCTCGCGGTGAGGATGCGGCCGGCCTTGACAATGAGTCCCAATGACATTTGTTTTCCTTTTTCCTTCTTGTCTGAATCACGTAGCTTTCGTTCAACAGCACGGCGAAGACTATTCCATGTACCGGTCGAGTTCGGTGAAAACCGCCTGACGTCTCTTGGACAGAAAGAAGAAAACGCCTCCACCAAAAAAATAATATCTGTATCGTAACTTAATTATACTATATATTTTTTACATTTTTTGCATAAAACTATATCTCTCTTTTCTTTCTTGTTTGACATATCTTCTCTTCTTCACTATCATTTTAAAAGTGGGGAGCCTGTCATAAATGCAAACCATAAAGGAGGGGGTATGTTAACTTTTTTAAAAAAGGTTGTTGGTTTTGTTGCAATTGCATTTTTTTTAGCAGGATGTGCTAATGTTAGGTCTCCTGTAGGAGATGGTTTAATTGTAACAAACGTTAAAGCTCCTGTAACTGTAACATCAACAACTGGTGCAGATAAAGTAGGCAACTCTACATGTGTAAATGTACTAGGAATAATAGCATTTGGAGATTGTAGTATAGGGGCAGCCATGAAAAATGCAGGTATTACAAAAGTTCAGCATGTAGACCATAAAAGTAATAGTGTACTAAGTGTGGTATCCTGGTATACTACTATAGTATATGGGCAATAGTTAATTTTAATTAAATTTTTAAGTTCTCTAGGCTCCCCTCTTGAATGACGTTTTTTAGATCATACCCGTAGGTTTTTGAAATGTAGTTCTCCAGTTTTTTTTAGAGTATACTTACCCCTCTCTGTTCAAACTTGTCCATTTTAAGTTGCACATCTTCAAAAGTATAAGGCCTAAAAATTATAATATCTTTGACTCCAAAATTAACAGCTATAAAGGCATTTTAATAATGCATTATTTATTATCTGCATCTGTTAAGGATTTTTGTCATTCCTTTTATCAAACAAACGCTTTGACTTTTTTTGTGATCTAGGAAGTGATGCGTAATCAACAATATTTACCTCTGCAGATACCATAATTTCTTTTTTTATCATAAGACTAATCTTATCTTCTATTTCATCATCCCATACAGGATCCCCCATAGGATCACGCTCTACATTTATTGTCATATAATCTTTACCACCTTGTCGCTCCAAAATAATATTGTATTCGCTAGATACCCCTTCAACCATTGATAAGATTTCATCTATTTGTCCTGGATATATATTTACCCCTCTAAATATAAACATATCATCACTTCTTCCTAATATCCTATCGTGTCTTGGAAAGATAAGTCCACATTTACATCTGCCAGAAATTAAACGTGTAAGATCTCTAGTTCTATATCGGATTAAAGGGGCAGCCTCTTTTCTTAAAGTAGTAACTACCATTTCGCCAATTTCACCTTCTTCTACAGGTTTAAGGGTCTCTGGATTTAATATTTCAAGAATATAATAGTCAGCCCAGTAGTGTATACCTTCATGACAATGGCAGTCTATACCTGCACCTGGTCCATAAAGTTCTGTTAATCCTGTTATATCAAATAGCTCTTTTGCATTAAAATTGTCTAATATAGCACGTCGCATTGCATCACTGCAGCGTTCTGAGCCTTGAATAATCTTTTCTACCTTTATTTTGTCTGCTATTCCTCTTCTATTTACTTCTTCGGATAAAAGGAGCGCCATAGAGGCAGTACAACAGATTACATTGGGCTTTAAATCTACCAAAAATTGGCACTGCATATCTAAGTTTCCAGGACCTATAGGGATTGCCATTGCCCCTACAGCCTCACAAGCAGTTTGAAAACTTATACCTGCTGTCCAAAGTCCATAACCAACAGCTATCTGGACTCTGTCCCCTGGACCTACACCAGCTAGATCATAACACCTCGCAAAGAATGCAATCCAATTTTTTATATCATTTTTAGTATAACAAAGTATCTTTCTTTTTCCGGTAGTACCTGATGAAGAATGAATCCTTACTACTTTATCCTCAGCTACAGATAAAAGCGGCATAGGATAGCCTTCTCTAAGATCATCAGCAGTAGTAAATGGAAGATGTTGTATATCGTCAAGACTTCTTATATCTTCAGGCCTTATGCCTGCTTCTTTTAAACGTTTTCTATAAAATGGGCTGTTTTGATATACATGTGACACAGTCCATTTGAGTCCGTTTAATTGAATATCTCTAAGTTGTTCCTCATCTTCTATATTGGGCCAAAACCATTTTTGGGTGTCTCTTTGTTTCATCTCCTCCTCTTTAACTCCTTTAAGATGATATTTTTTTTATGTTTTTATGTAAATTTCTTTAGTCCTTTCTGTTCTAGTTCTTCAACTAGGTAGCGTACTTCTTGTAATCTATCTCTTGGACATACTAGGACACAATCTCCTTCTACTATAACAGCCATATTTTTTAAGCCAAGTACTGCCACAACTTTGTCCTCACTACAACTTAACAAACATCCTTTAGTATGTCTTGAAACGACATTGCCTGTGATACTATTTTTATTTTGATCCTTTTTAGAAAGTTCATAAAAGGTTTCCCATATCCCAAGGTCATGCCATCCAAAATCAGCAGGAAATACAACTAGGTTTTTGGCTTGTTCAAGAACCTCATAATCAATAGAGTCATTAGGCAATTTGTGATAATAATCATCTATTGTCTGAGCTGCTTCTTTAAGATCTGCATTAAATCCAAGCTTTTTTAGTATCTTGCAGGTGGATATTAGACTTTTACATGCCCACGAAAAAATACCACTATTCCATAAACTATTTCCTTTTTCTAAATAGCTTTGAGCAACCTTTCTACATGGTTTTTCATGAAAAGACAGCACCTTATAACATGAAAAATCTTCTACCTTACCTTGTAAATCCCCTAGGGTTATATAGCCATAAGCAGTTTCTGCTCTTGTAGGTTTTATACCAATTGTGACAAGATCTGGATGCTTAGCTGCCCATGTCATGGCAGCAGACAATGTTCGTCTAAATAGGGATTCATTTTTTATTAGATGATCAGTAGGAAGCACACTCATAATAGCATTGGGATATCTTGATTCTATAACTATAGCACTCATAATAACTGCAGCAGCAGTCCCTTTGGGTATTGGCTCTATTAATAGGTTTTCTTCTGGTAATTCAGGAAGTTGTTCTTTTACTAGATGTTTGTGTTCTGGTTTTGCAACCACCCATATCCTACTCCAGGGAAATATTGGATGTATCCTTTGGGCTGTACGTTGTAAAAGGCTTTTTTCTTCGCCAAAAGCCAGAAATTGTTTTGGTTTTTCTTTTCTAGCCCTAGGCCAAAGTCTTTGCCCAAGACCACCAGCTAGTAGTACTGCATGGATATTTTCCATACTTAACTCCAAAAAGCACCTCTAAGTGCTTAAGATAAAAGAACATAGTGCAGCTGAAGTCATTGCTGCAGTTTCTGCTCTTAAAATTTGAGGACCAAGTGTTACAGCCAAGAAACCATTTTTATTAAATAATTCTAGCTCCTCTTTGCTAATTCCACCCTCAGGGCCAACAACTATTATAATTTCTTTATCTGCAAGTTCTGACTTTTTATCAATTAATATTTTAGATAGCTTTGTATCTTGTTCATCCTCCCAGAGTAGGAATTTTTTTGCACTTGGTTTTGTAGATATCTCCTTTAAAAATTTCTTTACCCCTACTACAGGATTTATCTTCATCTCAAATGATAATCTACATTGTTTAAGACTTTGCCTAGAGATTGTTTTCCATCTTCTTAAATGTCTTGCAAGTTTTTCTTCACTTAATCTTACAACAGTCCTTTCCATTAAAAGAGGAGTCAGGGTTTTGACACCAATTTCTGTTAGTTTTTCTACCATCCAATCCATTGGGGATTTTTTTAAAATAGATACTGCAATGTGGACATTGGTTGGTAAAGTAAGTGGGGAGATGTTCTTTTCAAATTCCAATGTGACCTCTTTTTTCCCAATATTTATTATCTTAAATACTGCTTCCCAGCCCTTCCCGTCTATTAATATTACTCTATCATTAATCTTAAGTCTTAATACATTTATCATGTGATGGGCTTCTTTTCCAGTAATATGTAATTTATTGTCCCTATCATATCTTGCTATTTCATCTAAAAAAAAGCGTCTAGTTTTTTTCATTTTTTTTGCTTGTAAATTTATTAATTTAATAATAATTTTAAATAAAAAACTTTAAAAAACTTTAATAACTTTTAATATTTTTATCAAATTCCTCGAAAAAATAAATAAACTCTAGGGCTTGTGGAGTATAATTTTATTATGAAATATAAAAAGATTGTTGCTAATACTATAATATTTTTTATTTTGATTGCGCTTTTTTCTTGTAAAAAACAGCCAGAAGAAACTGTCACACCTCATAAAAATATATCTATTAAAACCTTTAAATTAAGCTACTATGATGTCCCTGTGATAAAGTGTTTTACTGCTATTACAAAACCTAAAGTACAAGTTAAACTTTCTGCTAAGATATCTGGCTACATAAAAAATATCTTTGTACATGAAGGAGAAAAAGTAAAAAAAGGACAACTGCTGGTCATTGTAGATGAAAAAGGCATTGAGGCTAAAATAGATGCCTTAAAGTCTGCTATTAATGCAGTTAAAGAACAACGAGATGCCCTAAAGGCAAAGTATTCATATATAAGATCTAATTTTATTCGTTATAGGTCTCTTTTGGCCAAAAAGGCAATTACTAAAGAGAAGTTTGAGCAAATAAAATCTCAATATCTAGCCCTGAAAGGGCAAATAGATGCTTTGTCTGCTAAGATAAGTCAGATAAGTGCCCAGCTTAATGAAGCTAAAAATGAGCTTAATTATGTAAAGATATCTTCACCTGTAAATGGATGTGTTATAAAAAAATATGTTGATAAAGGAAGTTATGTTGGATCAGGAGATCCCCTTATTACTATCTATGATTATAAAAAGGGCTTATGGCTTGTTGCAGGAATTGATGAGTATCTAATAGATAAAGTAAAAAGGGGACAAGATGTAAGAGTTTATATACCTGCATTTAATTTTGATAGGAGCGAAACTATATCAAAGGTAATTCCAGATATAGATCCTCTTTCTCATACCTTTACCATCAAGATTTCTATTTTAGACCCCAAACTTAAAGCAGGTGCGTTTGGCAAGGTGTATATAACCATTGCGCATAAAAGGGCTCTTTTGATCCCCAAGGCAAGCCTTATAAAAAGAGGAGGTATAGATGGGGTCTATGTCCTTGACTCTAGTAGAATCCTCCATTGGAGGATAGTAAGGGTGTGTAGCTGTCCTGTAAGAGGTTTTTATGAGGTACTAAGTGGTCTTAAAGAAGGTGATGTAATTGCAGCCTCTGACCTATTCAAGTTACAGGAGGGGATGAGGGTTGACTAAACAATGTGCCTCATATCATAAGGCAGGTTTCCTGGCCTGGATTGTAAAGACCTTTGTTGACAATAAACTTACTCCTATCATTATTGTTGCAAGTCTCCTCCTTGGTCTCTTTGCTATTCTTTTTACTCCAAGTGAAGAAGAGCCTCAGATAATAGTTCCTATGGTAGATGTTATGGTAAAGATGCCAGGGGCATCACCTAAAGAGATAGAGACAAGGGTTATAGACCCTATGGAAAGACTTTTGTGGGAGATACCTGGAGTTGAATACATATATTCAACTGCAATGCCAGGAAGAGCTCTTACAGTTGTTCGTTTTTATGTAGGACAAGATACAGAAAAAAGCATCGTTAAGGTATACGACAAATTATATTCTCATTTAGATTGGATTCCACCTGGCTGTAGCAAGCCTATCTTAAAGGCTCACTCTATAAATGATGTTCCTATAGTAGTATTAACACTTTGGGGAAAGGGATATAGTGCACTTTCATTAAGAAAGATAGCAGATGAACTTAAGGATAAAATTAGCTCTATAGATGGTATAGGCCATATATTTATAAAAGGGGGGCTTAGAAGAGAACTAAGGGTAGAGCTACTTCCTAAAAAGCTTGCATCTTTTGGCCTTGATCCTGTAGATGTTATTAATGCACTTTATTCTCAAAATCAGGCATCTTGGATATCTAATATTACTTCAAACAATCAGGCATTTTCTATTCGATTAGATAACTTCTTTTCTAATAAAAAGGATGTAGAAAGGACTATTATAAAAGTTGTAAACAATCGTCCTGTGTATTTAGGAGAGGTTGCTAAGATTATAGATGGGGCTAAAGAGCCTTCATCCTATGTCTTTATAGGCGCAGGGCCAGGAGAAAAAGTACGTCATGTTGGACTACTGCCAGGGCATATTGAACCCGCTGTATCCATTGCCATTGCTAAAAGAAAAGGAAGAAATGCTACAGAGCTTGCCAATAAGATACTTAAAAAAGTGAGAGAATTAAAAGGGGTTATCATTCCAGATAATATACATGTAGTTATTACAAGGGATTATGGAGAAACAGCTAAACAAAAATCAGATGAACTACTAGAACATCTAGCAATAGCTACTATATCTGTTGCCATATTAATGGCACTTCTATTAGGAATTAGAGCAAGCCTCGTAGTATTAGTTGCAATTCCTGTTACTTTAGCATTTACACTATTTGTTTATTATATCTATGGATACACACTTAATCGTGTTACTCTCTTTGCCCTTATATTTTGTATCGGTATTTTAGTAGATGATCCTATTGTTGGTGTAGAAAATATTGTACGTCACCTAAGACTACCTATAAACAAAGGGAGAAACTTTAAAGACGTAATAGTAGATGCTGTTATAGAAGTTGGAAGCCCTTTAGTTTTAGCTACTTTTACTGTTATATTTGCAATTTTACCACTTGCTTTTGTTAGAGGATTAATGGGACCTTATATGCGTCCAATGCCTGTAGGGGCATCTGTTGCGATGTTTTTATCAATGATTGTATCTTTTGTAATCACCCCTTGGACTGCTTATCACATATTAGGAAAAGATATTGATCACAAAGAGGAAAAAGAAGGAAGATTAGATAAGATATATAGATGGATGATGGATCATTTTTTAAGGAGGGCTATTTGGAGATGGGCCTTTTTGGTATTTGTAGGGATATGTTTTATCTTAGCCTGTTCTCTTATCTACTTTAAAATTGTTAAAGTAAAGATGCTCCCCTTTGATAACAAGAGTGAATTCCAAGTAATAATTGATATGCCTGAGGGAACTGCTCTTGAGAAAACCGCAAGAGTTGCAGAAGAACTTGGAGATGTACTTTCAAGATATAAAGACATTACAGATTATGAGCTCTATATAGGAACATCTGCTCCTTATAACTTTAATGGATTAGTAAGGCACTACTATCTTAGAAAAGGTCCCAATGTAGCTAGTATACAGGTAAACCTTTTGCCTAAAAAGATGCGGAATGAACAAAGCCATGAAATTGTTAAACAACTAAGGCCCTTATTAGATAAGGTTGCTCAAAAGTATGGTGCTAAGATAAAAATGGCAGAGATTCCTCCTGGTCCTCCTGTCTTAGAGACACTTGTTGCTGAGGTCTATGGTCCTAATTATGAAAAACAGATAGCACTTGCAAGAAAGATTAAAAATATATTTGAACATACAAATGGTGTAGTTGATGTTGATTGGTATATGACAGCTCCTCAGGTGGAGTATCGTTTTAGGGTGGATAGAGATAAGGCTCTCCTTTTAGGCATTCCTCCTTCTCGTGTACTTAAGGTTCTTAGAGCTACGGTCTCTGGTATGCAAGTAGGACTATTACATGTGGCAAGGTCAAAGGAAGATATACCCATTGTAGTTAGACTACCGTTAAAAGACAGGAGTTCTATCTCGTCTTTAAAAGGAATTAAGATAAGAAGCATGACAGGTAAGATGGTAAGCCTTGCTGAGATAGTCAAGATAAAAAAGACAATAGTAGGACACCCCATATATCATAAAAACTTAAAACCTGTGGTATATGTAACAGGAGATGTTGCAGGTTCAGAAGAAAGTCCTGTTTATGCAATATTAAAGATAGATAAAGAGCTTAACAGACTTATTACTCCATCAGGTACACATTTAAAGATATATTATACACATCAACCATTTAATACTAAGCAATGGAGTATGAAGTGGGATGGAGAGTGGCATGTTACCTATGAAGTATTTAGGGATATGGGTGCGGCATTTGCAGTTGTGTTGGTCTTAATCTTTATTTTAGTTGTAGGATGGTTTAAATCATATAGTGTACCACTTGTGATACTTTCTCCTATACCACTTTCTTTAATTGGGATCATACCTGCACATGCCCTTATGCATGCCTTTTTTACAGCGACATCAATGATAGGGTTTATCGCAGGGGCAGGCATTGTAGTAAGAAATTCTATCATCTTAGTAGATTTTATAGAAATGCGTTTAAAAGAAGGCTTTTCTCTTGAAGATGCAGTAATTGATGCAGGCGCTATTAGGTTTAGACCCATGCTTCTTACATCTTCTGCAGTAGTTGTTGGTTCTATCGTGATTCTGTTTGATCCTATCTTTCAGGGACTTGCTATATCACTTATGGCAGGTGAGGTTGCAGCAACATTGTTTTCAAGAATGGTAGTACCAATTCTTTATTACTTAGATCATAGGATAAAGCAGGAAAAGAGGCTTGTTTTATAATACTAACTGGTCTTACTATATCTTAATAATTCTTCTAATGCCTTTGACTCATAAGGGCAAAAAAGTCTAAAAAACACTGTATTATTGGTAAGAATTGGATCCATATCTTTATATACAAGTCCTTTTTGTTCTAATCTTTTCCATTCTAATGTCCCTGGTATTGGTGAAAATTCTGCAAGACTAGCTTTTATCCCAAGTGACTTTACAAAGTCTACTCCCTTTTTTACCTCTTCTAGATCTTGCCCCGGCAGTCCTACAAGCAAATATACCCTGATATCTTTTGGATCTATACCTGCATTGAATAGATTTTCTACTGCCCTTAAGAAATCATCATTAGAGACCTTACCACCAGTTTCTACTTGACGTTTTTTATCCACTGTTTCAAGACTTAGTCTTATTGTTTTAAAGCCAGTTGCCTTCATAAGTTTGGCTACTTCTTTTGTAAGGAATCTTGCATGGAGTCCATTTGGGGTATGAAAATTTACTTCTAAATCATTTCTTAGAACACGTTCTAGTACAGGTTTTAGCCTTTTAGAAAAGCCTACTAAAAGGGCATCATCATAAAAACATATATCTTTTACCCCATTAGTTACTAAAAATTTTATCTCATTAAAGACTTCTTCCCAGTTTTTAGGCTTAAACCTTCCAGAAACAATTCTAGATGCACAGTAAGTACAAGAAAATGGGCAACCAAGTGCGGTTCTTATACTGGCATAGGGTAATCCGTCATGAAGTCCTAATTCATACCATGGTTTAAATTCTCTTTTAGGTTTAGGATTAATTCCTAAAAAGTTACACATCTCTATAGAAATTTTCTCGATAGGACCGCAAAATATCTTTTCAGTAGGAAAAATTTTTTTGGCATGGTTAGGCCAAAGTGTCGTATATATGCCACCAATTCCTATCTTAATGTCATTAAATTCTCTTCTAAGAATATCTACTACCCATTTAGTTCCATGATACCAGTAGCTCATGAGTGTACTAATAAGTACAGCATCAAATGGATAAGCTCTTTTAAGAAGTCTTAAAAATTCATCTTTACTGATTCCATAACAGGCAAAATGTCTAGGAAAGTCCTTTAATATAGAAGGGGGTTTTACAATCTTTCTTTTAAACTTCCCTGGTGCAGGTGTGTTTGAAAGACAGTCTAATATTTCAACACTTACTCCTCTTTGCCATAAAAATTCAGCAAGTCTATAAAGACCTAAGGGACGTATCCATAGATTATATGCAGCAAAATCAGAAATCCACGGCTGTATTAAAAGTACTTTGTTGACCTTAGTGTGTTTCATGATTAAATAGAGTTATATAAATTACTTAAATTTTTATTGGTTTTATCAATAGTTAAAATTTATTTTGCAAATTCATAAAATTTTACTTTTAAAGGAGACAATTATGCATATACTAGATTGTAGTGGTCTTGCTTGTCCTAAGCCTGTACTAAAGGCAAAAGATTTCATTGAAAATAACCCCAATGATTCCTTTAAGCTCATAGTAGATAATAAAGCAGCTAAAGAAAATGTCAGCAGATTTTTAGATTCTAGAGGTTGGCAAATAGAGATTCAAGAAGAAGGAGATAAATTTATTATTATATCTACGCCTCCAGATACTTGTCAGATATGTGAAATAGTTTCTGAACATACTAAGCAAGAGGAAAAAATTTTAGTAATCATACCTACCAATGTTATGGGTTCAGGTGATGATAGACTTGGAAGCGCACTTATGAAAAATTTTATAGCCACATTAAAGGAGATGGGTGATGATCTTTGGAGGATAATTTTATTGAATGGTGGCGTAAAACTTGCAGTAGAAGGTTCTGAAGTACTTGAAGATTTAAAGGAACTTGAACATGATAATATAGACATATTGGTTTGTGGAACTTGTTTAGATTTTTATGGACTTCTTGATAAAAAACAGGTAGGCACTACTACAAATATGTTAGATATTGTTACATCTATGCAAGTTGCAACTAAGGTTATAAGAATCTAACCCAAGAGTTATTTTTTAAAAAGGAGGTCATCATGAAGATCGGGATAGTAGGAAGCGGTTTTGTTGGTTCTACAGGTGCGTATGCGATGATCATGCAGGGGATAGGCAGGGAGATAGTATTGGTGGACAAGAATGCCAAAAGGGCAATGGCAGAGGCGGATGACCTCTTTCATGCTGTACCGTTTTCAAATCCTCTTACTATACAATATGGAGACTACCATGACCTTAAGGGATGCAGGGTGGTGGTTGTTGCTGCAGGAGTATCTCAAAAACCTGGGGAAACAAGGCTTCAACTTTTAAGTAGAAATGCTGCAGTTTTTAGGGAGGTGATTCCATCTATTTTAAAATATGCTCCAGATGCTGTTTTGGTAATAGCTACAAATCCTGTAGATGTTATGACATATCTGGCAGCAAAATATGCATCAGAATTTGGTGTACCATCTTCTAGAGTAGTTGGGTCTGGAACGACACTTGATACAGCAAGATTTAGAACTCTTTTAGGTATACACCTAGGTGTAGATCCTCAACATGTACATGGTTATGTTATAGGAGAACATGGTGATTCAGAAGTTCTTACATGGTCTCTTGTGACGGTTGGTGGAATGCCTTTAGATAAGTTTTGTAAACTACAAAATATTGAGGTAGATGATGAATGTAAAAATTACATTGATGAACGTGTGAGAAAGGCAGCCTATATAATTATTGAGGGTAAGGGCGCAACTTATTATGGAATAGGAAGTGCACTTGCAAGAATAGTAAAGACAATTTTATATGATCAGCGTACAATACTTACGCTTACTACCCCAGTAGATGAAATAGCTGGAGTAAAAAATGTCTCTGTATCTTTACCCCACCTTTTAGGAGGTAATGGAATAATGGCTACTTTTCCATTGCCCTTATCAGATGAAGAAGAGGCTTTTTTAAATAAGAGTGCAACCATCATAAAAAATGCTATAGATGAATTAGAGGCACAAGGGGTATAAAAACATTTCTACTTATATCTCCCAAGGGGCTCCCCTTGGGAGATTAAATATTAAAGTGACTTATAACAGAACCACCAATCATAACACTCATATTCATCCTTACGTTTTTTAGCAGTTTGTTCATCAGTTGCTGGTGGGATAATCACCTTATCTTTAATAAGTTCATTGTTGGGCCAACCTGCTGGTATTGCTACACCATTTTGGTCAGAGGTCTGAAGTGCTTTTAGTGCCCTTACGATTTCATCTATATTTCTTCCAATCTCTTGAGGATAATACATTATCAAACGTACTTTCCCCTCAGGATCTACTATAAAAACTGCACGCACAGTATTTGAACCTTTTCCTGGATGAAGCATTCCAAGTTTTAGTGCAATAGAATCGTTTGCAGCAATTATAGGAAATGTTATTTCAACCCCAAGTTCAGAGCTTATCCACTCAACCCACTTTATATGCGAAAAGACTTGATCAATAGACATACCAAGCAATTTACAACCTAATTTCTCAAACTCATTGTATCTTTTTTGAAAAGCAACAAATTCTGTAGTACAAACAGGAGTAAAGTCTGCAGGATGACTAAATAAAACAAACCAACTACCCCTTAAATCATCAGGGAGATTCATAGGCCCATGAGTTGTTTGTACTTTTATCTGTGGAAAATCATCTCCTAATAATGGCATATTAATCCTTTCTTCCATGCTATTTACCTCCTGTGGTATTTAATTTAAAAAATTAAAGCATAAATTCTAACTTATAATTATTCTAAGCTTTTTGTCTAATTTTGAAAACTTTTTTGATAAAAGACTTTTTTTGATATTTTTTAATCAATATTGTTGTCTTTTTTTATTAAATAGTTAAATTAATTCTTAAAAAGATTTTTTAAATAATAGTTAAGTATTCATAAACATCAAAAAAAGAAAAAATGAATAACCAATCATTTTTTGTTGACATAAATTTTTAGCTTGTTACTATATTGAGCTTAATGAAGTGTCTTGTCTTTCTTTTCCCAATAGGTGTTAAGGGCTGTTTTTTTAGCCCACGGCCTCACTAATGAGGGAGTATGATCCCAGAAGAGGTCATACAAAAGGTTCGTGATACAGCGAACATAAGAGAAATCGTAGAAGAATATGTCCCTCTTCGTAAGGCAGGACGTAATTGGGTAGGCTTGTGCCCCTTTCATACAGAAAATGATCCATCCTTTACAGTAAGTGAAGAAAAGCAGCTCTTTCATTGCTTTGGTTGTCATGAAGGCGGAGATATTTTTAAATTTTTAATGAAAATAAAAGGAGTTAGCTTTATAGAGGCTGTCAAATATGTTGCATCTCGCTATGGTATAGATATCCCAGAAAAGCCATTAACTAAAAAAGAAAAAAAGAAAAAAAGAGAAAAAGACCTCCTATTAATTGCCAATAAAGAAGCAAGTAATTTTTATCATAATTTACTATTGGATTCTATTGAAGGAGAAAAGGCTCTAAAATATTTAATAGATAGAGGTATAACAACATCTACAATTAAATCTTTTTATATAGGCTGGGCTCCTGATGTATGGGATAAATTAGTCAATTATTTAAAAAATAGAGGTATAAGTGAACAAGTAGCAGAAAGAGCTGGCTTAATCATAAAAAGACCTTCTTCCAGGGGTTATTATGATCGTTTTAGAGCAAGAATAATATTTCCAATAGAAGATATCAAAGGAGACATCGTAGCACTTGGTGGTAGAGTCATAGATGATAGCCTTCCTAAATATTTAAACTCTCCTGAAACTCCAATCTATCAAAAATCACAAGTACTTTATGGACTATTTAAGACAAAGGAACATATTAGAAGATCTGGATTAGGAATAGTAGTAGAAGGATATCTAGATCTAATAAGTCTTTTCCAACATGACATAAAAAATGTTGTAGCTACATTAGGTACTGCTCTTACTGAAGAACACGTATCTATATTAAAAAGACATGCTAGAAATTGGATATTGATCTTTGATGGAGACCAGGCAGGGACAAAAGCTGCTCTTAGGGCTCTTCCTCTGTTTCTAAAGGCATCTATAAATGTAAAAGTCCTAAATTTACCAGATGAACATGATCCGGATAGTTTTATCAGAAATAAAGGAAAAGAAAGATTCCTAAGCTTGCTTGAAAAAGCACAATCAGGATTAGACTTCGCTATTAACAAAGCGATAGAACAATATAAAAACAATGGAACATTAGACATTGAAGCTAAATCAAATGTTGTAGAGATGCTACTGCCTCTTCTAAGTGCTGTAAGTGATCCAGTACTTCAGGCACTTATGGTTGGTAGAGTATCACAAGTTTTATCAATAAGAGAAGAAAATATCTTAAGAAAACTAGAGATAGTATCAAAACCTAAAAGAAATATCACTAAAAATAAAACCACTGATACCAAACGGCGAAGCAATAAAGCAGAGGAACAATTGCTCGGTTTTTTGATATTGTATCCAGAATATCAATCTGAATTTTTAAAGTTTGAACTCGAGCAGTGGCTAGAATCTCCTGAAATTCTATCACTATGGCTACTAATTAAAGATCTATATTATAGCACAGGACCTGTAGATCTTAATAAATTATATGCTCAATTAGAAGAGGGCTCTGAAAAATACTTTTTAGTAAGCAAATTAATAAGAAATTTTCCACCAATAGAGGATGTTGGCAGTGTTTGTGAAGAGCTAAAACTGTTTTGTAAGAAAAAAAGAAATAAAGTTTTAAAACAACAATTGTTAGAACAGCTTAAGTCAAGTCCTATAGAAGAACAAACGCTTTGGCTTAAGCGTCTTAAGGAATTAAAAAATTAATTTTTTATTTGTTTAACTTTGGAGGAGGAGTTCATGAGGGATTTAGATAACCAATCTCTTTCAATCAAAGGGGAATCTTGTAAAGAACAAGAGAATCCCAAAAAACAAAACAACCAAAAGAGAACTATTAAAAAGCGGGGGGACAGCCATGGGGTAATATCACACAATAAAAATGCATTAAAGGGGATACCTAAAGAAATCTTTTTAGATGAGGACTATATACAATGGCAAAAAGATATGGATTCTGAAGAAATATTTATAGAGGATGATATACCAGAACATGAACTAGAATCTGTAAATACATTGGAACAACAGGTTAGTGTTGGACCTGGAAGACTTCCCGATCCTGTAAGAATATATTTAAGAGAAATGGGCTCTACAGAACTCTTAGATAGAAATATGGAGATGGAAGTAGCTAAAGAGATGGAGGAGGCGGAATTTTTATTTGTAAAAGAGGCGTTTAACTCTTTAGATGCAGTTGAAGCTTTTTTAGAACTTGGTTGGGCAATGGTCCATAGTGTAGAGGCAAATAATAATAAGTTTGGTAAGGCTGATTTATCAAAAATAAAGGAAACCCGAATCCTAAAGCCACAATGTATAAAATTAACTAAGATATTAGAAATAATAGCTAAGGAACATAAAAACATCTGTATGGAGCTAAAAAAAGCACCATACCCTCCTTCTGATAACAATAAATTAAAAGTAATTCAAGATAATATTAGGACATGTAGAGAAAAGATGCTCTCACTTTTTGAGGGAGAACGCATTGAAAGGCATTTGTTAGAAGAGTTAGCTAATAGTTTTTTAAAGGCATCAGAGAGATTAAAAAATGCTCCATTAGAAAAGATATGGCAAAGTACGGGCTTACTACCTCAGGAATTTAAAGAGACTGTGGAAAGATTTACAAGATATCATAAAAAGGCTCGAGAGGCTAAGAATAGACTTATTCGAGCAAACTTAAGACTTGTGGTAAGCATTGCAAAAAAATACAGTAACAGAGGACTTCAACTTCTTGATCTAGTACAAGAAGGTAATATTGGCTTAATGAAAGCAGTTGAAAAATTTGAATATAAACGGGGATATAAATTTAGTACTTATGCAACTTGGTGGATAAGACAGGCAATAACAAGGGCTATAGCAGATCAGTCAAGAACTATCCGTATACCTGTCCACATGGTTGAAACAATGAACAAGGTAATAAGAACTACAAGAAGTATAATACAAGAAACTGGCAAGGTACCATCTTCTGAAGAAGTAGCTAAAAAATTAGGACTTCCAGAAAAGAAAGTTTCTCAAATTATGAAGATGGCAAGAGATCCTATTTCCCTTGAGACTCCTGTAGGAGATGAGGAAGATAGCCATCTGTCTGATTTTATAGAAGACAAACATGCCCCTTCTCCACATGAAGCAGCAGTCAATATGTGTTTAGTCGAACAGATAAGAAGTGTACTTTCAACACTAAGTCCTAGAGAAGAAAAGGTACTACGTCTAAGATTTGGAATTGGGGAAAGATCTGATCATACATTAGAAGAAGTGGGTAGAGACTTTTTAGTAACAAGAGAAAGGATAAGACAGATTGAAGCAAAAGCCCTTAGAAAATTAAGACACCCAAGCAGGAGTAAAAAGCTAAAAGGATTCCTTGAAAACTAGAATTCTTTTGACTTTTATGATGTTTTGATGCAATCTATTCTAATAAGAAGATTAAACATCTCTAAGGGCTAAATTAAAATAAATGAGCGAGCATGGAGATATAACTAAACTATTAGATATATTATCTACGTGTTTTTCTTTTCCTGATAAAGGTTTTTGGACTGATGAGTTATTCAATATCATCGATATCTTATCCAAAGACTTTGATATAAAGTGTTCTGCTTCACCATTGAGACCTAATCTAAAAGAGCTTCAAGCAGAATATACAAGACTATTTATAAATACTGGTGTAGGTCAGATCGTGGCACCTTATGCATCAGTTTATCTTGATGATACAGGGCTTCTTTGTCAAGAAGCCTTAGATGAAGCAATTTCTTTTTATAAAAAGGCGGGGCTTTATCCCCTACCCTCTTTAGAACCTCAAGATCATATAATGCACGAGCTTTCTTTTTTAGCAAGATTAATAGAAAAAAATAATTGGGAGCTATTTTGTGAATTTTTAAATCAGCACTTTATGAAATGGTTCCCATCCTTTTATAGCCGTTTACTTGAAGCAAAACCTATATGTTTTTATGAACAAGTAGCTAAAATTACTAATTTTATACTTAGCCAAGCACGGGAGGAGGTTTGTAAATGAAAAGGAGAGACTTTCTCAAACTCTCAGCTGCTGCCTGTGCAACTCTTGCAGGTATGGAGCTTGAGAGAAAAGGACTTTTTTCTCCCCTTAACGCAGAAGCTGCTGTTGAAAAGGGGCTTCCTGGCAGTTTAGGGGCAAAAGAAATACCTAGTGTATGTGAGATGTGCTTTTGGCATTGCCCTATTGTCGGTAAAGTAAAAAATGGACGATTAGTAAAAATAGAGGGTAATCCCAAGAGCCCAACAAATGGTCACAGAGTTTGTGCACGAGGAAACTCTGGTATCCAACTCTTATATGATCCAGATAGAACGAAATATCCAATGAAAAGAGTAGGTCCAAGGGGAAGTGGACAATGGACTAGAATCTCATGGGATGAGGCACTAGATGAGATAGCATATAACATTCAAAAAACCCAAAAGAAATATGGACCTCACTCTATTGCCCTATTTAATCATGGTATAGCCTCGGATTTTTACAAAGACATATTTAAGGCGCTTGGGACAGAAAACTATTCAAATGAACCCTGTTTCTTCCAATGTCTAGGAGCTGCAAGTTTAGCCTATGCAGTTACATATGGATATCAAGTAAAAGAAAGAGTAGATTTTGAAAATGCTAAGGTTATGCTCTTTTTTGGTACTCACTACGGTGAAAATATTGAGGTCTCAAACATAAGAAAGTATATAAAGGGATTAGAAAGAGGGGCTAAATTAATAGTTGTTGACCCTAGATTTTCTGCCGCGGCAGGAAAGGCAGATATATGGCTTCCTATAAGACCAGGAACAGATGTCGCGCTGTTAATCGCCTGGATAAATTATGTTATTGAAAACAATTTATATGATAAGGATTTTGTTGAGACAAACTGTTATGGTTTTGATAAACTAAAAAAGGCTGTAAAGGGACACTCTCTTGAATGGGCTGCTAAAATATGTGATCTTAAAGTAAAAGATATAAAACGTGCAATAGATCTATTAGTTGCTAATAAACCTCATGTAACTATTCATCCAGGAAGACACTCAGCTTGGTATGGTAAAACAGATGTTCACAGACATCGAGCAATGGCAATATTAACTGCCATTATTGGTGCAGTAGGTGTAAAAGGCGGACTCTATTTCCCAACACCAATTCATATTAAGAAAAAGCTTGAATGTTTAGAGTGTAAAAATAAACGTAAGTTTGTCCCACCTGAAACCTCATTAAGAGATGATTATCCCTTTGCTTATTTCTTCCCTGGGACTCCTACTGATGCAATTATAAAGGCTACCATAACAGGCGATCCCTATCCTATAAAACTTTGGGGGGTTTCTTGTGTAAATCTACTACAGACAATTGCAGATCCATATCAGACTATGAAAGCGATAGAGAGTCTTGATTTTATATTTACCTCAGAAATACTTCCTACAGAACCTGCTATTTGGGCAGATATAGTACTTCCTGAAGCAAATTATCTAGAGCGCTATGATGCTGTATACAAAAACACAGATCTTTATCCTTATGTCACTGTAAGACAACCAGTTGTAAAACCAATGTTTGAAGCAAAATCTCCTTATTGGATTGCAAAACAATTAGCCAAACGACTTGGACTAGAAATGTTTGAATGTGAATCAGAGGAAGAATATTTAAATGAAATGCTTGCAAGTATTAACCTTAGCCTTGAAAAATTAAATAAACAAGGAGGACTAGTTACATTTAAAGCACACCCATATAAAGATCCCAAAGAAGAATGGGATCTTAATACAGATTCAGGATCAATTCAATTATATATGGATTCATTTGAAGACAATGATTTAGATCCAGTTCCTAAATATGAACCAATACCAGCTCAACCTAAAGGTTATGCTCGTATGGTTTATGGAAGAAGCCCTGTCCACACCTTTACTCGGACAATGAATAATCTATGGCTACACAATGAATGCCCACAGAATATGCTTTGGATTAATGATGAGTGTGCTAAAAGGATGGGCCTTAAAACTGGTGACATAGTTACTATGGAAAACCAAGATGGATACAAATCTTTACCAATAGCAGTAAAGGTAACTCCTGGCATAAGACCAGACACTGTTTACTTACCTCATGGCTTTGGAAGTAGATCTCCAAAACTTACAAAGGGTTACCTACAAGGGGCAAGTGACCAGTTTATGAATACCTACTATGTAGATGATCCATTCTTTGGAGGCTCTAGTCATAGAACCAACTTTGTGCGCCTTATAAAGGATGGAAAGGTATTAGAATTTCCAGAGCTAAGACCTATTCCACCAGAGATACCTCGTTATAAGATACAAAAGAGAGGCAATGCCTAGAGCTAGAAAGGGAGGATTAAAAAATGGGCCAATATGCAATGGTAATTGATCTTAATAAATGTGTTGGCTGTCATGCCTGTGCACTTGCATGTAGAGCTGAATGGGGAGTGCCTGTTCCATATCATAGAAGTTGGGTTGATAGACTTGGACCAGAAAAAACCCCTAAAGGGATGTCATATACGTTTCATCCAGCACTTTGTAATCACTGTGATCACCCTATATGTGTTGAGGCTTGTGTAGCAGAGCCTGTTGAAAAGGAGTTTACCGATCCTAAGACAGGTAAAAAGGTTAAAATGATGGTAAAAGCTACATATAAGCATCCATTTACTGGTATCGTATTGGTAGATAAAGACAGATGTCTAGGTTGTGGTGCATGTGCAGTAGCTTGCCCATATGGAGCAAGATATGTGGATAAAACAAGAGCAAAACCAGTAGTTGACAAATGTACATTTTGTTTTGAAAGATTAGAATATGGAAAAGAACCTGCATGTGTTAGAACGTGCATTGCAGATGCTAGAATATTTGGAGATATAACAGATAAGAATTCTGAAGTATATAAGCTAGTACATGAAAAAGGAGCTGTGCCTCTTGTAACAAAAGATATAGATTTAGGGCCTAATGTGTATTACTTGGGCCAAGAAAAAGATATCTTCTTATTAAAGAAGTTATGTTCACCTAAGAAGACCCCTTGGATATCACAAAATTTAGAGGCTCCGGCAAGAAGAGAGCTTTTAAAAACTGCGGCAAAAAAATTGTTGGATTTTGAAAAGGTTTAATAAAAGAGGGGGCATTATGCCCCCCTCTTTTCATCAAATTCCTTGCATAAGGTACAGATTAATATCCCATTTAGAATTAGCCTTTAATTTAAAAATTATATCTTTAAGGTCTCTTAAACTATATTGTTCACCTAGTATAGGAGAAATGTATATAGCTCCTTTAGGAAGCTTAAATGTTGGAAAAGTTATCTTTTCGTAAAGCGTTTTTATATGTTTAAGAGGAAAATTTTTAGAAATTAACAGATTAAAACTTATCTCTATGCATGTTGTATCTCTATTTATATCAAGAGCTAGTTTGTACGCTTCATTTGTCTCTTTATTACTAATAGGTTTCCCTATAAGATTTAATACCTCTTGTTCAAAAGATTCTATCCCACAGTTTATATAGATATTTTTGTAACCTATTTTATTTAGTTCTTTGAAAAGCCAACTAGGCGCATTTAATAAAGAAGTTGTTGAAGCAAATATATAAAGTGATTTTTCTATAAAGATAGAATCCTTAAGAAGGCTTTCAAATCCAATGGTGGCTGTTTCAAGTATTAACTCTGGGCTAGATGCAAGGGCATCGTTTTGCCCTAAAAATATAGCAGGATAATTAATAATATCTTCTGAGAAGAACTCTTTTAATCTTTTTATTTGTGTAGTTATTTCAGATTTTGTTCTCTGTCTCCATTCATTTCCTGTCTTTAAACAACAGAATTTACAATTATAAAGACATCCATCTGAAATCAATATTGGAATTACATTATAGTCTACAAATACTGTATCAGGTGGTAGAATCGGTACTGTTCCACTTATTAGGTGATGAAATATATGGGCTTTTCTTTTTAGTTCTAGATTTTTATTAGCATTTATGATCTTTAAAATAATATTTGAGATGTCTAAAGAGATATCTTTGCAACAATTAGGAAGAAAACCTATAAGTTCATAAAAGCAATCTATAGAGTCCTTAAACCACTTACTTTTAAATGGCGAATCAAATACAATTGGGACATAATCTAGTCTTTCTCTAACAGGGATATAATAAACACCAGTTAGTGCATAAATATCTTCATAACCATAACTTAAATAGACTACCCATTCATTGGCTATGGTTCTTTTTATACGTGCTAAGGGATCAGGCCAATTGTGTACATTTGTATTTAATATATACTTAATCTCTCCTGTTAAATCAAAGATAAACCTATATCCCTTGTACTCTATTTGATGTTTAATACCTTCAAAACTTGGATAAGTTACTGGTGAAAAGCGGTTTCTCCCTTTATGATAAATAGTTATTGCTACATTATTAAATTTAATCCTTTGAGGAGTAAATTTGTTTGACTTTGATACAGAATATTGATTACACATAATAAAATATAACACGTTTTTTGTATAATTAATATCATTTTTTATGGATTATTAGTTGAAAATTATACTTTGTTACTCTAATAATTATATATGAATGAAAATTCATTATTTTTTATTAAAAATAATATAGTATCATAAAAAAGATATTAAAAATAGAGGTAAAAAGGTGAAGTCTAGAAACAAACAGCAATCTATCAAAATTGATCCAAAAACAAACAAAAATCCAAATTATTATTATATCCACGCTAGAGTTTGGATTGATAAAGGGGATAAAAGTTTTTTAGGTAGAGGGAGAATTGACCTTCTTGAACTTATAGATAGATTTGGCTCCATATCTGAGGCAGCTAGAGCGATGAAAATGTCTTATAGGCATGCATGGGAACTAGTTGATTCAATGAATCAACAAGCACCTCAACCCTTAGTCAAAAAGACTACAGGTGGTAAAGGAGGAGGTGGCACTCAATTAACTCCTATTGGTAAGACTATATTAACTTTATACAAGGATGCCCACGAGAAGATTGATACTCTTCTCCTTCAGCTTGAAAAAAAATTAAATACTGAATTTCAAAAATTAAAAGAATAAGTTTCTAATTTAGTTTTTTATTTATTAAAAGCTACTTCCACAACAAAATCGCCTGATGGGGTATGAAATGGTACCGCTATAGATGGACCATTGTGTATATGGTGAATAGTGTGATTTTCTCCAGCAACTACAGTAGGAGTACCAGCCTTTAAACTAATACCCTCTTCATCAAGACGTCTCCTTGCATCCCCACATATCATATTTGTTAATTCTCCTACTGCGTCTTTTACTTCATCATTTATATCATTAACTTCCATACCAAACAAATTCGTCACTATTGCTTTTATACAAGGCTCACTAAATGATATAGACATTGATCCTTGAGCTGCCCCTGTAATTCCAATGATTCCAGATACAATACCAAATGCACAATCATTCTTTTTCAAAAAGGGCTTACCAGCAGTAGGTTCAATCATAGCCATAGTTTTTAATACATTAACTGCCGCCTCTAAAAAAGGATTTATGATCTTGACGTCCATTATAAGCTAACTCCTTTCCCCTTAAATTAAATGATTTAAACAACAAGTTGCTATTTGATAATATCGGAGAAGCCTATAGTTAGCTTGAACGTCAAGATCATAATTTATAAAAAATTATATTTCCTTTTTAGCTAACAATTTAAGGGCCTCTAAGTACCTTGTTTGTGTCTTTTGGACAATATCCTTAGGAAGTTCTGGAGCAGGAGGTTTTTTGTTCCAATTTAAAGACTCTAAATAATCCCTTACAAATTGTTTATCAAAACTAGGTTGTGGCCCACCTGGTTTATATTGATCTTTAGGCCAAAATCTTGAAGAATCAGGAGTTAAGCATTCATCTATAAGTATTAATTCATCATCTACTAACCCAAACTCAAATTTAGTATCAGCTATTATAATACCTTGATCAAGTGCATAATCAGAAGCTGTCTTATATAGATTTAGACTTATCTCTTTAACCTTTTGTGCTAATGAACTACCTATGATGTCTTTCATCTTTTCAAAAGAGATGTTTTCATCATGCATACCTGCCTCTGCCTTTGTAGAAGGAGTAAAAATAGGCTCAGGTAGCTTATCTGACTCCATAAGTCCAGAGGGAAGTTTAATACCACATATCGTACCCGAACTCTTATAACTCTTCCATCCTGATCCAGAAATATAACCTCTTACAATACACTCAACAGGTAACACTTTAGCCTTTTTAACAAGCATTGAACGTCTACTTAGTATATCTTTATAGGCTTTACACTCATTTGGCATCTTATCAACATCAGCTGTAATAAGGTGATTAGGACAAATATCCTTTAAAAATTCAAACCAGAACAGAGAAAGTTGGGTAAGAACTATACCCTTTTTGGGTATTGGTGTAGGAATAACTACATCAAATGCTGAAATGCGATCAGTAGCAACTATTAAAAGACTATCATTTATCTCATATATATCTCTAACCTTTCCTCTATTTAAAAGGTTAAGTCCTTCTAACTCTGTAGATACTACAATAGGGCCTTCTTGATCCAACATCTTTCTACTCTCCTAAAAATATAATTTACACTGCTCTTCTTGTCTTTTTCTTAAGCCTTGATGCCCTTTTTCTGTATATGTTATACATCTTAAGATCATTTGCTTCTTTTGCCTGTTGAGCTTTAGCCTTTAATTCTTTTATTTTAGCTTTTAGTTCTCTCATAGAGGCACCCTTTTTCTTCTTAGGTTCTTCTATCCCCTTTGCCCTTCTAATAGCAGCTAAAAGCTCTTCTTTGTTCATAGCATGAGCACCTTGAATTTCATCTATATCCTTGGCAATCTCTCTAAGTTCTTTGGCAGTCATCTTCTCTAATGGTTTTTCTTTTGCACCTTTTTCTTTTTTACCCATTTCTTCCTCCTTATTTTTAAGCTTTTTATATAAGGCTGTAGAAAATTTAAAATAACCTATCCAAAATCCTTATAATTGTAAATGTCTAAAAAAGAATTTTTTATTACTCTGTGTTATATTGATTCTCTAATATCTAAC
>CAZODM010000009.1:23880-26687 GCA_964578585.1 uncultured Desulfobacterales bacterium
TTAAGGAGTTTATATCATGAAAAAGGCGATAAGAATAATTTGTTTTGTTATTATGTTATCTCTTATAAAGTTATCTATTTCAGATGCTATAATTTTACATAATCTTACTGTATTTGTTTACCCTAAAGAGCATAAAATAATTGCAACAGATTACATCGTTTTCCCAAAAAACTTCAAAAATAAAAGGCTAGACTTTGTACTATCTCCTACTTTAACACCTAAGCTATTAAGTAAAGATGCTAAGTTAAAACTTATATTTAAATCAACCGCTAATAATTTAGCTCCTGATATCTATGAATTGTCTTTAATGAATTCAAATACTGTAACTATTAAATATAGCGGTATAATTTACCATCCCCTTTTAGGCATAAATGGACCTTATGAAATGGGGATGAAAACAACCTCTGGCATTATTTTCAAAAAGGGCATATATCTTGATCCTTTTGGACTTTGGTATCCATTTTTCAATATAGGAGATATAAGATTTTCTCTAAAGATATATATGCCCAAAGATTGGAAGGCTATAACCCAAGGGAAACGCTTATGGATAAAGGATAAAGGTAATATACATATAGAGAAGTGGATATGTAACAACCCACAAAAAGGTATATATCTTTATGGTGCAAAACTTTTTGAATATGATTTAAGTAAAAAAGAGCCCCATATATATGTATTTTTAAGAGAAAAATCCCCTTATCTTGCAAAGACATACTTAAAGGCTGCAAGGTGCTATATAAATTTTTACTCTAGACTTATAGGTAAATATCCCTACCCTAAATTTGCCCTAGTAGAAAACTTTTGGGAAACAGGTTATGCAATGCCTTCTTTTACACTTATAGGGCCTATGGTATTAAGGCTTCCATTTATAATATATAGCTCATTTCCACATGAAATTCTTCATAATTGGTGGGGCAATAGTGTATACGTAAATTATAAGCAAGGGAATTGGTGTGAAGGCCTTACTGCATATCTCTCTGACTATCTTATCCAGGAAGAATTAGGTGGTGAAAATCCTATAATATATAGAAGATCACTCCTCCAAAAATATTCTGCATTTATAAAAAATAATAATGACCTTCCTTTAAAAGATTTTATAGAAAGAAATAATGAAGCCCAAGAGGCTATTGGCTATGGGAAATCCCTTATGATGTTTCATATGTTACGTGTATTGTTAGGGAATAATAGGTTTAAAAGCTGTATTAGAGCCTTTTATAAAGAATACAAGTTTAAAAGTGCAAGTTTTTCTGATATTGAAAGGTCCTTCTCAAAAAACTCTAAGCAAAATCTTAAATGGTTCTTTAACCAGTGGGTAAATCAAAAAGGAGCCCCTATACTTACACTAAGGGCAGTAACACTACATAAGTTAAAAGATAAATTTATTCTCACACTTGATATTACCCAACTACAAAACCGACCAATTTTTAAATTACATATACCTATTATTATAACCTTACGGGGAGAAAAAAATGCTATTAGAAAATGGATATGGCTATCATCTAAAAACAATAAGTTTTATTTTTTACTAAAAAAAGAACCATTAAGACTAGATATTGATCCTTTTTATCAAGTATTTAGACGTCTTTTGCCAGATCAGGCACCAAGTTCCCTTTATGAGATGTTTGCTGCTAAAAAAATTGTGATAATTTTACCATCTAGATCTCCATTTTATTTAAAAAGAGCATATAACAAATTGGCTAACATCTGGATGCAAAGTGATAAATCTATAAAAGTTATATTAGATAACAATCTTACAAAAAGAGTTAAAGAGTTAAAGCCTGATGCAATATGGATTTTTGGTATTAAAAATAAGGCCCTTTTGTATTTCCCTAAGTTAAGGAAAATAATTATAGAAAATAGATATAAGATTAATTCTACAAGTATTTTAACTAATAAACTTACTGTTGTTGTGTGCAAAAATACCTTATTACATGGTAAAATCACTGCAGTTTCGCTAGTTGCCTCTTATAATCCAAATGCAATTGTTAGCCTTGCTCCACGTTTAATCCATTATGGAAGATATAGCTTCTTAATATTTAAGGGAAGATATGCTAGATGTATACTAAGAGGAAGTTTTAAAATAAAGATTCCAAATTCACTTTGCTGGATAAAAGACAATAAAGTTCCTCTTGGAAAGATTGATAATATACCTAAACCACTTTGTGATAAAAAACATATTATAAGATGCTTTAACATACAAAAAAGATATTTTTAATGGAGGCAAAAAATATGTTAATTGAAATAGACCCTGAAAGACCACAACCTAGGAAGATTAAAAAGATTGTAGAAATATTAAAAGATGGTGGAATTATTATATATCCTACAGATACATGCTACGGAATTGGAGCAGACATCTTTAATAAAAAGGCTATAGAAAAAATTTATCTTATAAAAGGGCTTCCAAAGACAACCCCCTTTAGCTTTGTATGTTGTGATCTAACTGATATCAGCAAATATGCGAGAGTAACTGATTATGCATATAGAGTTTTAAAGAGGTTATTGCCAGGACCTTATACATTTATACTTGAAGGCTCAAGACAAGTACCTAAAATGATGCTTACTAAAAGACGTACTGTAGGTATAAGAATCCCAGATCATCCTATTTGTCTTGCAATAACAAAATCTTTAGGATGTCCTCTAATCAGTACCTCTGCAAGTTTAAGGGACACCGACATATTTGCTGACCCTAGAGAAATGGCTCACATTTTTGGGAAACAAGTTGATCTAATTATTGATTGTGGACTCATTTATCCAGAGCCATCAAGTGTGGTGTCCCTTGTAGATGACGAGCCAAAAGTCCTTCGCAAGGG
>CAZODM010000009.1:26787-45843 GCA_964578585.1 uncultured Desulfobacterales bacterium
AGCCATCAAGTGTGGTGTCCCTTGTAGATGACGAGCCAAAAGTCCTTCGCAAGGGAAAAGGAGATGTGTCAGAATTTTTAGGTATTGAAGAACATTAACCATCTTGCGAAGGACTTTATGGCATTACGATCATTGCTCATCTAGGTTTCTAAGTCCTCTTCCAGGTTTAAAAACTATACGGTGGTTTGGTGGGCATTTGGTAAACTTACCTGTTTTGGGATTAACAAAATCCCTTCCCTTTTGTTTGTGAAGACACATACTACCGAAGCCACGTATCTCAATTCTACGCCCCTCTTTAAGGGCTTGTGTCATTGTATCAAATACTGCGGTTACAATGGCCTCGATATCCTTTTTAAGATACTCTGGGTACTTTTTGTGAAGCTCTTCTACTAAATCCTTCTTTAACATCTCCCCTCAACTTTCCTTTTTATTTTATTTTTAGCTCCGAGCAGGAAGAAAAGCTAATCCTGGGATATTACCAAGATAAAACAAGTGATACATTATACGATTAATCCCAGAGCTTTCCCCTTGCTCAAGAAGCTTTTTAAGCTCATTAAGTTTATTTTTCTTAGGATAGACAAGTACTGGCTTTCCTTTAATACCAGCAAGTTTTGCTGCAATATTTACAGCTGTATAAAAATTACCTAACTTGTCTATTAGATGGGCTTTAAGGGCTTGCCTACCAGTAAATACTCTTCCATCAGCTAGTGTTCTTACCTGATCAATAGGAATATGGCGGGATTTTGAAACATCTTCAACAAATACATTATATACATCTTCTATTACTGATTTAAGAAGTGCCTTTTCTTCTTTAGTAGGTGGTCTTGTAAAATCCCCTGTGTCTTTTAATGTTCCGCTTTTAATTACGGTTTGACTTACTCCTATCTTTTTTAATAAGGGACCAATATCTGGAATCTTAACTATAACGCCAATGCTACCTGTAAGAGTGCCAGGATCTGCAACAATTTTACTTGCCCCTAAGGAAGCATAATATGCACCTGATGCAGCAACATTTTCCATTGATACAACTACAGGCTTTTGGGAATTTAATTCTTTTATAGCTTGATATATCTCTTGTGCAGCTCCAACAGCGCCACCAGGGCTATCTATTCTAAAAACTACAGCCTTTATATCTTTATTGTCTTCAAAATCTCTTATATCCTTTAGGATAGAACCTGCCTCTATTATTTCACCTTTTAGAGTTAATACCCCAATTTTAGGCCCTTTTTTATAATGGGATATCCCTGTTGATAGAAATGAGCTGGTTATAAAAAATATACTTAAAAAAAAGATAGCCATCCCTATTATACAAAGTCCACCAATCGTTGCTAAAACAACTAAAAAAGGGCTTGGACGACTACTTATATTTTCACCATTTGACATAACGAGCTCCTAAAAAGACAATCAAATTTTTATAGAAGATATTATAATAATCTGATATTTAAAGAAAATCTGATATTTAAAAAAATAACTCCTTCACCCTTTTTCTATATCTATAAAACCTTTAATTATAAAGGCACAGCCAATTTTAATAGTAGCTGTGCCCAAAAAGATATATTAATAAGGATTTCACATTAAATTAGCATATTTTCGATTATGCCTTAATAAGCACTTCGACTAGTTGTGCTAAGTTTTTCTTTCATCTTTGTCATTTTTAGTTTGTCTTAATTCTTCTTGAAGTATTTCTCCTAAAGTTGTGGTAGCCTTTTTAGGAGATCCTTTGCCACTAAACTCGTTAAATATAGAAGATTCCTCATCCTCTTTAAGCCTCTTTATTGAAAGGCCTATACGCTTATCTTCTGGAGATACATTAATAACCTTAGCAGTAACCTCTTGACCAACTTCAAACTTGCCAACAGGTGTTTTTACTTTTCCGGGACCAATCTCTGATACATGAATAAGCCCTTCTAATCCCTCTTCTAACTCTACAAAAACTCCAAAATCTGTTACATTTGTAACTTTACCAGTAACTTTACTGCCAACTGGATACTTTTCAGGAGCAGATTGCCATGGATCTGGTTGAAGCTGTTTTACACCTAGAGAAAATCTCTCTTTTTCCTTATCTACATTTAGTACAACTGCCCTTATAGTTTGTCCCTTTTTATATAATTCTCCAGGATGTTTAATACGTTTACTCCAAGAAAGATCAGATATATGGATAAGCCCATCTATCCCCTCTTCTATCCCAACAAAAACTCCAAAATCTGTTACATTTTTAATAGTACCCTCTATTATTGTTCCTGGAGGATAATTCTCCTCAACTATATCCCAAGGATTAGGTTTTACCTGTTTTAAACCAAGGGATATCCTCTTTGCCTTTGCATCTACCTTAAGCACTACAGCTTCTACTTCATCACCTACAGATACTACCTGAGAAGGATGCCTAATTCTTTTGGTCCAAGACATTTCTGATATATGAACAAGTCCTTCTACTCCCTCCTCAAGCTCAACAAATGCACCATAATCAGTAAGACTTACAACCTTTCCTTTTACTCTAGAAGTAACTGGATATTTTTCTTCAACCCTAAGCCATGGATCTTCCGTAAGTTGTTTTACACCTAAAGAAACTTTTTCTGTTTCTGGATCAAAGGATAAAACTTTAACCTTAATTTTATCACCAACTTTATATAATTTTGATGGGTGTTCTACTCTTCCCCAAGAAATATCTGTGATATGAAGAAGGCCATCTATACCACCTAAGTCAACAAATACTCCATAATCTGTAATATTTTTTACAGTACCTTCACGCTCTTGCCCTTCTTTAAGGGTCCTAAGTGTCTCTGCTCTCTTTGCCTCTCTTTCCTTCTCTAAGATTTGTCTTCGAGATACAACTACATTTTCACGCTTGCGATTACACTTAAGAATTGCACATTTTATCTTTTGTCCTACAAAAGATTCAGGATCTCTAACTGGACGAAGATCAATCTGAGAAAAAGGTAAAAATGCTATTACACCACCCTTACCTTCACCAATCCTTACACTTAGTCCACCTTTTACACGAGATACTACAGTAGCCTCTACTGGTTCTCCATTCTCATATTTTTTGGATATCTCCTCCCAAATCTTCCTTCTAAGTGCCTTGGCGCGTGAAAGTACTATTGTTCCATCTTCTGGATCAAAACGCTCTAAAAGAACTTCAACACTATCACCTACATCAACAGTCACATTTCCTTCACTGTCTGTAAACTCCCTTATTGGTATCTGCCCCTCAGACTTAAATCCCACATCTACCATCACATATTCTTTACCGACACGGACAACTTTACCGTTTAGGAGCTCACCCTCTTGGAATTCCTTCATACTTTGTTCGAACAGCTCTTCAAACTTGCTCATATCAGAAAGTTCCACATCCTCTTCCTGATCCACATCCGAAGAAGAAGGAGTTACATCCTGAGTAGATGAATTGTTATTTAAATCATCTACAGAAGCTGCCTCTGTTACATCTTGTTGTACAGAAGCGGTTGAAGGTTGTTCTTGAGTTGCCTCGCTCACCACTTTTTCCATTACTAATAACCCCCTGAAGACTGAAATAACGTTTTATAACAAGATAGAAAACAAACTTCAACGCTACATAAAAAAATATTTAAAAAAAAATGCACAAAAATAAGATATCACGTTTTTTATATTTTAGATAAAAAACTCATAATGTCAAAATATGAATATTACTTTTAGACATTATCTTCAAGATTTTTCCAAATAATAAATAGATATCTCTTTAAATTTTCTATCTCATTCTCACTTAGTCCTGAAAGGGACATATCTTGTATCTCTTCTCCTATCTTTTCTAACTTAGGCCTTAACTTGTGTGCCCTTTCAAGAAGATATATTCTATAAGCACGCCTGTCTTCAGGATCTTTTCGCCTTGTTATAAGACGGCTCTCTTCCATCTTATCTAAGGTTCTAACAAGAGTAGGACTTTCTACATGAAGCCTTGAGGCAAGCTCTGTTTGGGTTAGCCCTTCCTCTTCATAGAGCTTTGAAAGAACACAGAACTGTGCAGCCGTAAGCCCAAAGGCACTAAGTCTTTTTTCAAATGCCCGATGGAAAAGCTGAACTAGACGATTTGAAATAAACCCTATACATTCGTCTACATAAAACATGCTTCACCTGTACCAGATAAAACACTTACTGACAAGATTAAAATAATCTATTGCTCAACTTTTTTAAACTGTTTCCTAGAAAAATCTACAATAATGTTAACCACAGTCTCTAAATCTTTATCACTCGAGTCAAGTATCATTGCGTCATCTGCAGGTTTAAGAGGAGCAATTGCTCTAGTTGAATCTGCAACATCTCTTTCTTTTATCTGTCTAACTATATCCTCATAGTCTGCATTAATACCTTTTTCCTGTAATTGTTTAAGCCTTCTTTGCGCTCTAACTTCTGGTGTTGCAGTTAAAAACACCTTAGCTGCTGCATTAGGGAATATAACTGTTCCCATATCTCTACCCTCTGCTACAATATGCCCCTTTTCTCCTATCTGTCTTTGAAGGCTACCCAAAAAATCTCTAACACACTTAAGCCTGGATACAGCAGAGGCAAGTAAATCCATATCTGGAGTTCTAATTTTATCACTCACATCAAAACTGTTTAAATATATCCTATCTCCAATCAGTTCAATCTTTAAACTTGGTAATAACTTTGAAACATTGCTCTCATCCATAGAGATATTGTTCTCTTTAACAGCTAGAGCAACAGCTCTATACATTGCACCTGTATCAAGATATGTAAAATTAAGCTTTTTAGCAGCTAACTTACCTGCACTACTTTTACCAGCTCCTGCTGGTCCATCTATAGCTAAAATAAGTTTTTTGTTTTTCATATTACCCCTTAAGATCCAATTTTTTAAAATGTATTATTTTTTCGATAATAAAAGAATAAAAATAAAAAACAATTTCAAAATTAATCATAAATCTATATAACAGGATAAAAACATAATGGATGAAGCTATTTTAGAAAAGATGAAAACTCAAACTAATAAGATAGATCCTGATGCCTTATCTGGGGTACTCTTACTACTTGCAACAATAACTGCCCTTGTCTTTAGTAATACGTCACTTGAAATATTATACCAAAAATGGCTACACATAAAATTCTCTGTCCAATTTGGCTCTCATGTACTATCAAAACCTCTATTTTTATGGGTAAATGACGGACTCATGTCCATCTTCTTTTTGTTAGTAGGGCTTGAAATAAAAAAAGAGATATTAGAGGGAAGCCTATCAAAACCAAGTGCAATGATTCTACCTGGAATTGCAGCACTAGGGGGAATGAGTGTCCCTGCAATTATTTATTATTTACTAAATCACTCAAACCCTCAGGCCTTAAGTGGCTGGGCAATACCTGCTGCAACAGATATAGCCTTTGCCTTAGGAGTACTTGCCCTTTTGGGCTCTAATGTACCAAAAGGGCTTAAATTATTTTTGATGACACTATCTATACTAGATGACTTAGGTGCTATCATTTTAATAGCAATATTTTATTCACATGATATGTCGCTCATCTCCTTTCTATTAGGTGGTGTCTTTATCTTGATATTAATTATCTTAAATTGGTCTGGTATAACAAGAGCAGGACTATATCTGCTTGGAGGACTATTTTTATGGCTATGCGTGTTAAAAAGCGGAGTTCATGCAACACTTTCTGGAGTAATACTTGCCTTTACTATACCAATGAGGGATAAAAATGGTAACCCTGGACCTCTATTCCAAATAGAACACTGTCTTAAACCATGGGTAAACTTTTTAATATTACCTCTTTTTGCATTTGTAAATGCTGGAATCAGCCTAAAGGGTATTACCTTTAAAGATATTATAAGCCCTGTACCACTTGGCATTATGTTAGGACTTTTCTTAGGAAAACAATTAGGGGTATTTACTAGCTCATTTATTGCTATTAAATCAAAGCTTGCATCCTTACCAAAAGGAGTAAACTGGAAACAACTCTATGGAGTATCTGTGCTTTGTGGTATAGGATTTACAATGAGTCTGTTTATTGGTTCTCTTGCCTTTGAATACGGAGCAAAGGAATATCTAATATCAAATCGCTTAGGAATCCTCTTGGGCTCTCTTATATCTGGGATAATAGGTTTTGCAATATTAAAGACTACCTTAAAAAAGGGCTAACAAATTACCTCTCCATTATAAGAAACTAAGTGACACTCTAATACTTGATCCTTCCTTATAAGGCTAGAGAGTTTATCAGCACAAAGTTCACATACATTTTTAAATAGTAGCTTTGCTCTCTTTTGCTCTAGAATGTAAAAGAATATCTCTCTAGCACTATTTGCATCTTGAGGGAGCCTAATTCCTAATCCTTTAGAAAGTTCTGATAAAAATCTTATGGCATCTTTAGGTCTTAAAACACCATGTCTTACATGGGTCTGAGACCAACCCATAGCTCCCTTTAACATCTTTGACCACTGGGCACATATTATTATTCTACTAAAATCCCTTTTAGCCGCCTCTTTTAAAGAAAAATGTAAGTAATCCCCCATAGAGATAAAACATTCTTTTGGTAATAGTATATACTTTTGTGCTGCTCGCTCTGAGGTTCTTCCTGTTACAAGAACAATGGTATCATGGTTAGAGTTTGTGGCAATACATACATCCATACAAAGACTTATTGTTGCCATCCAGGCTTCAGCAGATATTGGATGAACAATACCAGTAGTACCAAGGATTGAAATACCTCCTTTTATCCCTAACCTAGGATTTAAGGTCTTTTTACTAAGCTCTTCACCTTTAGGTACACTTATAGTAATCTCAATAGTGCCCTTTTTCAAAAAAAGCCTTGTTACATCATATATCATCTTTCGTGGTATAGGATTTATAGCAGGCTCGCCAATTGGGATAGAAAGTCCAGGCTTTGTAACAATCCCTACTCCTTTACCAGCTTTTAGCTGGATTTTAAGCTTGCTGTAACTGTCTAATAACTTTACTCTAGAAATAATAAGTGCCCCATCAGTTACATCTGGATCATCACCTGCATCTTTTATAACACACGCCTCTGCCTCATTATCAGAGATAATTTTTACTTCTTTTATCTTTAACGTTCTCAATTTTTTATCTGGAAAAGGTATAGAAAGTTCATCGATTAACTCTGTTTTTTGAACTAAAGCTTTAAGTGCAGCTCCTGTAGCTGCTGCTGCACATGCACCAGTTGTAAAACCAGATCTTAGAGCCTTTTTCCTCTGCATAACTATCACAATGCTCTTTTTTTATAGAATTAACTAGATTATTCTAATACAAAAATCTTTTAAAATACTAAGGTACAATATGGATAGAGATATCAAAAGGGCAAATCTTAAAAATATAGCGGTTGTTTTAAATGAACCTCGCTATCCAGAAAATATGGGAGCTGCTGCAAGGTGTTGTAAGAATATGGGCATAGATAGACTTGTATGTGTAAAACCAAGGCTTTTAGATAAAGAAAAAATGCTTAAGATGGCAACTCATGAGTCTGCAGAATTAATAGAAAATCTAGAGGTCTTTGACTCCTTAAAGGAATGCTTAGAGGAATTTAATATGGTTATAGGTACAACCGCAAGGACAGGAAGACAAAGGCGCCCTACTGATACCCCAAGGTCTATAGCCAAAGATATTGTAAGGATAAGTCAAGAAAATAAAGTTGCCCTATTATTTGGATCAGAAAAGTTTGGACTCACTAATGACGATCTAAAACTATGTCATAGACTAGTCACAATACCAACTGCAGAATTTAGCTCTATTAATCTAGCTCAATCTGTAATGATACTATGTTATGAGATTTTTGTAGCTACTTCCAGCATAAAAACCCCCTGCCCTAAAATAGCAAGTGTTAAAGAACTAGAGGGTATGTATGAACATCTAAAAGAAGCCTGCCTTGCAATAGGTTTTATAAATCCAGAAAACCCTGACTATTGGATGAATAACATAAGAAGACTATTTGCACGGATAGAACTCAGATCAAAAGAAGTTAGGGTTATAAGAGGATTTTGTCGGCAAATACTTTGGGCTGTAAATAAGGGGGCTAAAAAACAACAAAACAAAGGATAAAAAATAGCCCTTATTTAGCTGTAAGTTGTCAAAGTAACCATCCCTTAAGAGGCTACTCTTCTTATTTAAACTCCAAAACAAAATAAACCGACAAAAGATAAAAATATAGTTTTTAAAGAGGTCTTATGACGTGTTTTAGTGCTGAATCAGCAAAAAAATATTTAACTGGACAATATATTGGTGAATTAGATGCTTTTGTTCTAACATTAGATGAAGAAAAACTCTTATTTAAACTAAACACAATATTTCAAGATTCTGAAATCATACAAAACTTCTTTAATATCCTCTCACAAAACAGTACGATAAGAAAGATCTATAAGAAGGCGGGTATAGATAAAAAGATTGCTAATGATCTCATAATAAGATTTAGAAAATATCTAGGAGTTCTTTTTAGTAAACCATTTAGTAAAGACTTTTTAGAACAAGCTTATACTGTTGGACTACTCCACTCTCAAAGGAATGTAAATTTTGATCTATTTCTTGAAGCAACAGAATTGTTATATACTCTTATAACACAGGAGATACAAGTAAAAGAAAAAGAAGATTCTCTTAAACTTTCTCTACAAAAACTCCTTGCAAAATTGCTACTATACAATGCTTCGTTAATTGTAAGAGCATATATAACTAGTTGTTACTCTGAGCTTGAAAAGCTCCTTAAAGAAAGTCAAGGGCTAAACAGAATCTATAATCTATTAAGAGAAATAAACTTGCTTATCTTTGAAGAACGTTATTCTGTAAAAAAACTGTTCCAAGAATCTACAAGAATATTACAAAAAGAAGGTGGATTTTCTTTAGTTTGGGTGGGGATTGAAAAAAGTCCTGAACAACCATTAGAAATTATAGCCTCTAGTGGAGTTAGAGAATATTTAAAAGAAATTTCTAGTGTATCACGTAAAAAGATAAGAGAAGAAGGAAATGAACAAGAAATAGACATGCTATCACAAGGTCTTCCTGTGATAATTAATGACTTATCTAAAGATCCTAGATTTAGCCTTAGAAGAAAACAAGCGCTAAAATTTGGATTTAGATCATTAATAATACTACCACTTTTTTTGGATCAAGAGGTAAAGGGCTTTTTATTTCTCTATCATAATGAACCTCAATCTTTTACTGAAAGTGAGGTAAGGTTATTACAAGAGATTGCTAGAGATATATCACTTGGCTGGATGCATATTGAAAAAACAAAGAAGATAGAAATAATGTTATTTTTTGATGAACTAACAGGCTTAGGTAATGAACGATATTTTATGGAGGCCTTAGAGCATGAAGTCATAACAGCTCGTAGAAAAAAGGGGTTATTAGCCCTAATCCGCTTAGATCTAGATAATTTTTCACTTGTAAATCACTCCTTTGGCTATGCAGCAGGAGATAAAGTGCTAAAGGAACTTGCAACACGCTTTAAAAAACTAAACCATGGAGTTGCTATACTAGCACATACTGGTCCAGATGACTTTGCCTTTGCATTTCATATAAGGAAAGAAGAAGAGATACAAGATATTATTTTAAAATTAAGAGAGGTTTTAACTGCTCCTATATCCTACAATGAAAATAATATCAAGCTTTCTGCATGTATGGGAGTTGCCTTTTATCCACATGATGCTAAAGATGCCACCTCTTTGTTTGAAGCCGCAACAATAGCATTAAAAAAGGCTCAAAAGTCTGGGCAACAAGGACTAAGTTTTTATGCAGAGGAGGATACTATAAACATTCTAAGTCGATTTCGTCGCATAGAAGAGCTTGAAAGGGCATTGGGCAACAACGAATTTATACTATACTATCAACCGAGAATAAATTTATTTAATAGAACCATAGCTGGTTTTGAAGCACTTATACGTTGGAAACATCCTAAACGAGGTATTGTCCCACCAGGAGAATTTATTCCACTTCTTGAGGAATCAAATCTAATCATACCTGTAGGTAATTGGGTTATGTCTGAAGCAGCAAACTTTTTACAAAAATTACAACAACGCTATGATAAACTCACTCTCTCTTTTAATGTATCTGTAAACCAATTTAAAGATCCAGAATTCTTAAGAACATTAAAAAATATACTCAAAAAGACTGGTATTAATCCATGTAGATTCCAAATTGAAATCACAGAAGGTATCTTTTTGGAAGCAGAAGGAAAAATTACGGAGATATTTGAAGTTATAAAACATCTAGGGGTAAAGATTGCCATAGATGATTTTGGTACAGGATTTTCTTCTATGTTATATCTTAAAAAAATACCATCAGAAACTCTAAAAATAGACCAATTTTTTGTACGAGAAATCCCTGATGATCGAGAAAATGTAGAGATTGTAAAGGCCATATCTGAAATGGCAAAAAATCTAGGTAAAAAGACTGTTGCTGAAGGTGTAGAAACTAGAGAACAACTAGCATTTTTAACAGGCTTGGGTGTAGATGAAGTACAAGGCTTTTATTTTGCCCGTCCAATGTCAGAAGAAGATACTATTAGATTCTTAGAGACTTATCAACCTGAAGACTTCTTCTGGCATCAAAGCACTACTCAAACTATCTTAACCCCACCCAAAACCCTGGTGCTTTAAAAACTACAAAGGGAAATTATCTGCCCCTAATCCAGGATCTATGCTGACTCCTCCATCTATCTTAACCCCTTTAGGGATTTGGGTGCCAGTACCAACAACACAAACCTCTTTTGTTCTATTACCTACACATGCATCCTTACCAACACTAGATGCAATATCTAGTATAACCTTCTCTAATCGTGCACCCGGTGCCACTTGTGTGTCAAAAAACAAGATAGAATCCTTAACAACTGCTCCTTCTGAAACATGTGTTCCTGGGAACAAAATAGAATTCTCTACCTCTCCTTCTATCCTAACTCCATTATAGAATCTAACATTTTCTACCCTAGCATTAGGACCAATAATAGCAGGACCTCTATCCCTTATTGCTTCATGGTCTAAATTGGTCCTAACTATCCACTTTGATATGTCTAACTTTGGATTAACCCCTAAAAGGTCCATATTAGCTTGCCAATATTCTTCAAGGGTTCTAGAATAGCCCCAATAGCCATAAAACTTAAATCCATAACAATTATAACTAGCTACCATAGATGGCAGTATATCTCTACCAAATTCATGAGAATCCTTAGTTGCATTATCTATTAGCACCTCTTTTAATACATTCCAATTAAAAAGATAGATTGTAAGAGATGCCCAATTAGAAATGGGCTCTTTTGGTTTTTCCTTATAATCTATAAGCCTCCCTCCTCTTGGATCTTCTCCTTCCATAAGTCCTAAGCCAAACCTACTAGCCATATCTTTAGAGACCTTTACAAAGGCAGCAGTCATATGAGCCTGTGCCTCTAAATGAAAATCTATAAGCTTTTGATAATCCATCTGATAAATGTGATCTCCAGACAATATCAATACAAAATCTGGCTTAAGTGATTCTATAAAGTCTATGTTTTGATAAACTGCATCTGCTGTTCCTTTGTACCAATCTGCTGCATTTGCTCCGTGAAAAGGGGGAAGTATTGTAATATGTCTATTACGACCTACCATCTCCCAAGATGCACCTGTTCCAATATGTTCAACAAGAGATGAGGACCTATACTGACTAAGAATCCCTACCCTTTCTATACCAGAGATCATAAGATTACTCAGAGGAAAGTCTATGATCCTATAAAGTGCCCCATAAGGAACTGTAGATTTGGGCCTATAATAAGTAAGAACTCCTAATTCATCTACCCTACCACCAGCAAGAACCATCGCTACAACTTTTGCCATTTGGACAGCCCCCTTACAACATTAGTCTTATCTCTTATAGATCACATGAACCATTTGCGCAACTTGAGTTTTCACTATAAGAATTACTATCACTTGATGCCTCTTCCACTACCTCATCTACTATCTCATTAATGTTTCCATCTAGATCATCTCCAACAATACTGCCCATTTTATCCATCACCTTTTTTAAGGATTTAGGATCATTTTCATCTAGTCCTCCAAGTAATGATGGATCCATAAGCCTTTCTAACCTACTTTCTTCACAAAGCCTAATATTAACTCTTGATATAATCTTTTTGACGTCTTTAGCTTTACAATATTTACAAAAAGGCTCAAAAGAAGAGGGAGTTAAAACAAGATGAGAAGAGATACGTCCACAACAAAGACACCTGTATTCATAAATAGGCACAACCACCACCCCCAAAATATCATTTAAAGCCTAAGTTGTTTTTTCTTTTTATATAATAATCATGGATAAAGTATTACGTAAGGTGTTTTTTGGTAAGTCTTTGAAGTGTACGAGTGCTGAAATGACCTACTAAATGTCCATCTAGATTTTTTAAGGGTACCTCTGCCCTTGCACTTTGTCTATGCCCCCCTGCAGAACCTACCTTACCAAAGAGTCTTTGGGCAAGCTTACCGGCATCTTTCTTGTAACCATCACAACGGAATATAACAACTAATTTTTCTCCATATATACCTGAGATAAATACCCAGCCTATCTCATGAACGTGAGTAAAAAAGTCTGCAACAACAACCAAGATATCTGGATTAGCAACCTTTCCCAAATGTGCATATACCCTATTTTTACTAATTTTCATAGCATCAAAGGCAAGTTTAAAATACTTTAACTCTGACTTTCTAATATCTGCATTTTCTATACGTCTAAGAAGGTTCTGGTTTATGCGTTTAAATAGATATTGAAAGCAAAAAACATCTTGAGCCGTTGCCTTTTTTACAAAATTTTGAGTATCTGTCTTTATCGCATAAAAAAGGGCTGTAGATAAAGCAACAGAAGGTTTTATATTTGCTGCTCTTAAATATTCTGTTAGCATAGATGCTGTAGCACCATAGTCATTCCTTATATCCACAAAAGGTGCATCCCAGCCTGTGGTAATAGGATGATGATCTATTACTGCATCATATTGAAATCTTGCAAGTTCAGGATTATGTACAGGTTGAGAGTCTACTAGTATAAATTTATTAAATTTATCTTTCTTAAATGTGCGAAGACGCTGTAGAGGTATCTTTAAAAATTGAATCATTGCTAAGTTGTTTACTCTTTTTATCTCATTTACATGCCCAATTGTTATCTCTTCTACACGCCTTGCTAATATTCTTTTAATAGCCATAGCACTTGCCATAGCATCAGGATCTGCAACTATATTTATAAGAACATGGTCCTCACGCTTAAAAAGAGACAAAAATGCCCTAAGTCTTTCTCGATTAGACATCCTTTTGGTAGCTCTAGCACTCGCCTCAGGGCTAAGTTCCTTTTGATCTAGTTGCTCTTTTTTAGTTTGATTCTTATTCTTTTTGTTGTTTGTCTTTCCGTTCCCACCCATAATTACACCATTTTTATAATATTAACTTAAATAACAATTAGGCCTCAAAGTGCAAAATCTAACTGCACAGTTGAGGCCCTTGATTTTATCCGCTTCTTTCAATTATTTTGTATAACTTGGAGCATAACAAAGTAATTAAGATCAAGCAAGTAAAGGAAAAGCAGCAAAATAGATGGTTAGAGGAGTTTAGGCCAAAAAATTAGCCGTTTCCCTAAAAAGAGCCTAAAACTCCGAGTATTTTTAGCTCCTAGAGAGATTTTTATGGGACATAGCCCCTCTACCTTTCTAAATAATCTATAAAGTCCTCTAGGTACACGTTCATCTGACTCTATAAAAATAAGGGCATCTCTTCCCCTCTTTGGCCCTTTCCATATATCATATTGGCTTGTAACCCTTGAACCAGGGTAACAGTATACTTGAGATCTTGAGGGTAGATAAAATGCTAATTCACTAGTAGTCTGCCTTCTATAAGCCATAACAAAGATACCAGGATATTCCTTCGAAAGGGGCTTTAAAACCTGATAGGCTTCTTTACCTAACTCACTCCAGCCTCTTATCCTTATTGTAGGATCTAGTCTTGTACCTTTTATCCCTAGGATATTTATACTCCATGGGATGGAGTATGTAAGAAGTGTGAACACTAAAGCAACTAAAAAAGCGGATGTTATAATAAATTTTTTATCTACTACTTTAGCTGATTCATCCCTACAAAGGCTATTACACATATAGGCTCCAATTAGGACAAAACCAGCTATATAAAATGGTGCAGGCCAATTGGCATTTACCCTTTGTTTCAAAGATAAAAGCACAACTGGAATAAGAGGAAGTAGACTAAAACATAAAAGGTATGCAATCTTTTTGTTAACTTTAATGTCTTTTATAGTCTTAAAGAATAAAAAGATCATTAATATCCACGTAATTGGTGAAAATACTATCAGTTGTGTACCTATAAACTCAAATAATGTTTTTAACTCTAGATGAAACTTTGGTCCGCCTTCTTCAAAGTGATGGGCAGTGTGTTTAAATGTTATCCATTGATGATTTGCATTCCAAAAAAGTGTTGGTAAAATCGCCAAAAATACTATAGTTAAAATCAAAAATGGTCCTATAGATTTTATTTGTTCTCGTCTGTGAAGATAGAGATATAAAAAGATAATTGGTAAAAAGGCTATCATGGTCTGTTTGGCAAGAAGTCCAAAAGCTGCTGCTATACCTGTTAGTATCCAATAAAAAAGGCTATTTTGCTCCGTGGCCTTCCACAAAAGATAAAGGGCTAAAGACCAAAAAAACATAAGAGGTGGATCTATAGTCATTATAAATCCAAGCACACAACTTCCTGGTGTTAAAATAGAAAATAATACTGCAAATAATCCTGCTCTTTCTCCAAACATCTCCTTTGTAAGTAAAAAAAGCCATACTAAAGATCCCACAGATAAAACTGCAGCAGGAAGTCTTACAGTAAATGTAGAGGTGCCAAAAATTTTACAACTAAGGGCTATAATCCATGCAACAAGTGGTGGTTTACTATAATAACCCCAAGAAAGATGCCTTGACCAATCCCAATAATATGCCTCGTCTGGAGACAAATCAAAACCACTTATCTTAATAAAAAGAAGCCTCCAAATAAGGAGCGAAATCAACAAAAGCCAAAATATTAAAGAATAGTTTACAACATCGTCTCTTTGAGATGTGTGTATCATAACTCCTCTTTTAGATTAAGAGAAATATTGTGTACTCCAAATGCATAGGCAATTCCACCTATTAAACTTGATGCAACCTGAATAGAGAAAAAGAGAAGACTTAAAGTTAAAGAGATTTCTGTAGGGACAGACTTTAACCCTAAAAAATATACAAAGCCCCCTTCTCTTACACCTATACCATTAAAACTAATAGGTAAAAGAGTAAGTATTGCAACTAATGGGTAGGTTGCAAAATAGTATTGCCAAGGAACATGTATCCCCATTGAACTTCCTAAAAGAGCTACTGCTGCCATACCTAGTCCTTGAAGAATTAATGATAAAAAAAGTGCTAAAGACCCCGCCCATGGCCTTTTCCAAAATATTATTAATGTAGACAACTTTTCTCCAATCTCAGGATATAATCTTTCTATAAGACGTATAATTAACGGGAAAAATATCAACACTACTATAGTTAATAATCCACTAAGTTTTAATAGATTGTTAAAATGCTCTGGAAGCATAAAGGGCTTATAAAGCACTGCACAAGCCCCAATAATGAGCATTGCAGCAAGTCCAAATAGTCTATCAGCCAAAACAGAATATGTAGCAGCAAGTCGTCTACCCTGCCCTTTTGACAAAAATATTATCTTTAAAACATCTCCACCTACAGCAGTTGGCAAAAATAGATTAAAAAACATACCTACAAAGTAATACCCAAGATACATAAAAAAATTGCCTGAAAACTCAAGAGCTTTAGCAAGAACCCACCATCTTACACTACTTATAATCTGAGTCAAGATATACATAAGAAAAGCAATAAGCCATATCTTTGGGTTAAGTCTCTTTATAGCACTTAAAATACCATGAACCTCAACCCTACTAAATAGCCATATCAAAAGCGCTATACTAAGACTTATTCTTAAAAGAAGTGAAAATATCTTCTTTTTCTTTCTATCCTCTTTAGAATTACTCACAAATTAGCTCTCCAAAAACACTATCTTTTTCAACACTTGTTAGCATTAAGGGAACAATTTTATTTACAAACTTTTTAACCTTGGCATCCTTTTTTATAAGTACGGGGATATAATTCTCACTTGTTGCTCTTAGATACTTTTTATCTTTAATACGAGATTCAATAAGGCAGTTTAATCTCTGTCCTAAAAAACATTTATAAAATTCTTCTTTTTTCTGAATAGAAAGCCGTCTTAATACCTTAACTCTTCTAGATTTCTCCTTACGTGGTATCTTTTTAGAAAATCCTTGGGCTGGAGTACCAGGCCGCGGTGAAAAAGGAAAGGCATGTATATAAGTTACAGGAAGTCTCAAAAGTAGATCGTAGGTCTTAAGAAAATCTTCATCACTCTCTCCAGGAAACCCAACAAGTACATCAGAACCAATTGCTGCACTGGGTATGCTTTGTCTAATCTTTAGGACTAAATCTTCATATTGTTGGGCTGAATAAGGCCTTTTCATCATTGAAAGAATCTTTTGAGAACCACTTTGTAATGGAATATGGAAATGAGGACAAAACAACCTCTCTTCTTTAATAATATGGATTAACTCATCACTTATCTCACTAGGTTCAATAGAGCTAAGTCTAATCCTAACATCTCTATAGGAAAAATCTTTAATTAGTCTTTTCAAAAGATCTAAAAGTGTTACTCTCGGAGTCAAATCAAGGCCATAGGCACCAAGATGTATGCCTGTAAATACAATCTCTTTTATCTCATTTGCAATAAGGATTTCTATTTGTTTTACAACGAGATCTATAGGAAGAGATCTACTTGGACCTCTTGTATAAGGAACAATACAATACGAACAAAAGGCATTACAACCATCTTGAATACGCAAAAATGCCCTTGTCCGTTTAATAGGACGTTCTAATAGAGGAGTTATCAACTTTTTACATGAAAATATATCTCCTACATAACATTCCAGCCCTTCAGGAGTCTGTAAAGAAAGCTCTACAAGTTCATATTTTCTATCGTTTCCTATTAAACAAAGCCTTGTAGATATCTTTTCAAATATAGCACATGCATCTGCTTGTACATAACAGCCAGTTGCAACAACCCTGGCAGAAGGGTTTTGTTTAAGTGCCCTTCTAATCATCTGCCTTGATTGATAAGCTGCTTTTGAAGTAACAGCACAGGTATTTATCACATAAATATCTGCCTCACTGTTAAAAGGGACTATCTGTGCCCCCTTTTTTACAAATTCTTGGGCTATAATATCTGTATCAAACTGATTTACCTTACAGCCCAATGTGTAGAGGGCAACTCGCATATTCTTCCTCCGCCAAGAACTTGATCATCTAAATAAAATACAGCAAACTGTCCTGGAGTAATAGCCCTTTGAGGTTCTTTAAACTCTACATAGATTTTACGATCATCAATTTCTTTTATAGTAGCTTTAGCACCTTTATGTCTAAAGCGTATTTTAATATCTAAAAATTTGTTATTAAATGCTGTTCTCTTATCTAGCCAATTGAGCTTATCTACAATAAATGTTTTAGAAAATAGATCTTTAGACTTACCTACAATAAGTCTATTGTTTCTTATATCAAGCCTTACTACATAATATGGGGTCTTATCTGGTATCCCAAGCCCTCTTCTTTGTCCTATTGTATATCTAAAAAGTCCAAGATGCGTTCCTAAGTACCTACCATTTATGTCGATTATTTCTCCTCTTTTTAGTAAAAAGGGACACCTTTCTAATAAAAAATTCCTATAATCCCCTTTTAAAAAACAAACCTCTTGGCTCTCTGGAAAGACAATGCTTGATAAGCCTTTTGTTTTAGCTATGTTTACAACTTCCTCTTTACTAAACTCTCCAAGAGGTAAAATTATCTTACTAAGATAGTCCTTTGGTAATAAAGCAAGAAAATAACTTTGATCCTTTTCTGGATATGTGGCTTTAAAAAGCTTAACCTCATCTTTTTGTCTTTTAATACGAGCATAGTGTCCTGTAGCAACAAAGGGGATCCCTCTTTTTTGTGCCTCTAATATAGAATATTTAAATTTTATATAAGGATTACATATCACACATGGATTTGGAGTAAGACCAGATTTATAGCTATCTATAAAATATTTTATAACCCTTTTTTGAAACTGCTCCCTTATATCTAAAACTGTAAGAGATATATTTAAAGTATTAGCGATTCTCTTTATGGTATTTAGTTTATCTTTTGATAAATCTATATCTGTAAGGACAAAGTATATTGCATCTACCTTATAACCTTGTTCCTTTAAAATAAGAGCGCATACAGAAGAATCTACTCCTCCACTTAGACATAATAATACGCTTTTTTGATCTACAGACATAAAAAGATGTTTATAAGGCAGTATAATATTCTCGATTTAGTCTTATCTCAATTGCTCTTACAGGACATATCATAACACAAATCTCACATCCTGAGCATTTACTAGGATCAAAATGGACTTCCATACTAGGTCTTTCAATATAAAGAGCCCCTTTTGGACACACTCCTGTACATGCACCACATTGGATACACTTTTCTCTATTCCAACGAATCTCCTGAGCAAGACTTTTTATCTGTACACCTCGTGAACGAAGATATTTTAACCCTTGACTCATCTTCTTTTTATGCCCGCATAGCTCAATAACCATAATGCCTTCTTGTCCAGGTAAAATAGTAGCCTTTAAGATATTAAAGCAAAGATCATAATCTTTACAAAGATAATACACCAAGGGTTGATCTGTAATCTCTGGAGGAAATCTAAGAATCAATATGCGAGTGTACATCTTTAGGGCTCTCCTCTTTAAAATCATAAAGACTTTATTAATGGCTGCACTTTACAAGGCAAAAGACTTATATTCAAGAAGGATTAAATAAATATTTTTTTACTTCCCTTTAAACTTAAGGGCAAGCATTGTGATTACGAGTATTTTTAAATAAAAAAGCCAATAGGGGAACCTATTGGCTTTTTTTATTTCACGTATTAGAACTTTAAGAATTCTTAACTTTTTAGTGATTTTTACCACAGCAACTGCCAGGTCCTTG
>CAZODM010000010.1:0-8263 GCA_964578585.1 uncultured Desulfobacterales bacterium
AGCTTTTTAAATGACTTAAGTAGCGAAATGATAATGCCAATAATTCCTACCTATTTAACTTCTATTTTGGGAACAGGTAAACTTCTAAGTGGCTCTCTAATGGGACTAATTGAGGCCTTCAGTTCCTTATTTAAGGTAATATTTGGATATATAAGTGATAAATTTAAAAAACGTAAGTTATTTATCCTTTTAGGCTATACAACATCTACTCTTTCAAAGGCCTTTTTAGCATTTACACATTCTTGGGAGGAATTTTTAGGACTAAGAGCACTTGATAGAATTGGTAAAGGGATAAGAACTGCCCCTAGAGATGCACTAATTGCCACCTCTTTAAATAATAAAAAAACAGGAGGAGCCTTTGGATTTCATAGGATGTTAGATACACTTGGAGCTATTTTAGGTCCATTAGTAGCTATTTATTTTTTAAAGTTAACAAAAGACTATCCTTTAAAACAATGTTATAGATTGCTCTTTTTAACCTCTTCTATTCCTGGAGTCATTGCAATCTTTATCATCTTTTTATTTATTAAAGATAGAGGAAGTGGAGTTAAAAAAACAATAAAAGATATCTCTGCTCTAAGAGATCCAAATCTCATTTGTTTTTTTATGGTAATAGCAATAGCTACATTGGGTCGCTATAGTTATGCCTTTACAATATGGAAAGCTCAAGAACTTGGTTTTTCTCTAATAAAAAGTATAGGATTTTATGCAATTTTTAACCTAATCTATGCACTTTTTTCTTATCCAATAGGGATATATTCAGATAAAACTAATAAGAAAAATATAATACTTTTAGGTTTTGCAATAGCAACTCTATCATCTTTGATATTTTCTTATGCTAACGACATAAAAGAACTAATAGTAGCATTTATTTTATATGGAATATATATGGCAATTGAAGATACTATCCCCAGGGCATATTTAGCAGAACTCGCAAAGGACTTTGAAAAGGCTACTGTTATAGGTGCCTACCATACTATATTTGGAATCTTTGTATTTCCTGCTTCTATAATATGTGGATGGTTATGGCAAATAGCTAGCTTAAAATATGCATTTTTATATGCTGCATCTATGAGTTTTATCGCTATGATTTTTATGAATTTTATAAATATTAAAAATTCATAAATAAAAAAGGGGTAGACGCTGTCTAATTACGCCTACCCCTCGGGGGGGAGAGAGGAGGAGGTTTAGCCTAAGTCTTTTATAAGATCTGAAAGCATTGCATTCGCTATTTTTTCTGGTTCTACTTTATAAGTACCATTTTGTACCTGTTCTTTTATCTTTTGTATCTTTGCAGCACGTTCAGGCTCTTCAGCTTTAATAGTCTGATTGACTTTATTTAATAATTTAGAACCATGAGAGATATCTACTTTATCACCTCTAACAGCTATCTGCTGTTTAGAATTTTGACCTCTAGCTTGTCCAGGCTGTTTGCCTTGAGTTGCTGCCTTCACATAAGCATCTAGCTGCACACTCTGATTTTGTATTTTCATAATACCTTGCTCCTCTTTTTAATTACAAAATATTGTAATTCTATTTGACTCTTAATGCTAGCACTTATTCTTTTCTGTCTCTTAAAAGAGGACTTTGTGCCATTATCGATTCTAATTGTTGATAAGTAATCTCTTTTAGGGTTTCATTTTGATTTTCATCTATAACCCTAAATCTTAAACTATCTCGTTCTTTATCGTCTTTTATAATCTGTAAGTTTAAATCTCCTAATTCCTTAGATAAATTACCAGATAAAGACTGTGAAATAGGATAAGTTTGTTCCTTAAGTCTATTCATGATTTCCACACTCACCTTCTCTGTAATCTGTCGCTTTTTAGCCTCAGCAGAGATTGTTATAACATCTCTCTGAGTACTACTGCCACTAAGACCTCGACGCCTAATACCTTTTATACGTCCAGAGCGTCTTCCATAGGCCCTAATGACATTTTGTATGTGATATGTGGAAATATCCATCTTTTTCTACCCTTAATTATTTTAAGCTTTGTTTCTTTTCTCGGCAATTTAATAAGATAGCTTAAATTTTGACCTTGTCTATAACTGATTTGGGCTTTAGCATATTAAGAACTTCTTTAGACAGATAAGGATATCTATTATGACTAATAATAACAAAAATAATACACCTAATAAACCAGCATTAATGAATTCCATCTGGTTTGCAATGATTGTTTTAGCAGTAGTCACTGCTGCTTTTACTGGACAGATGGACCAAGTAACAAAAATCTCATTTAAGACAGCAAAGGATGCTGTAAACCTTGCTATAGGTCTTATCGGAATAATGGCACTTTGGCTTGGCTTAGTCAGAATTGCAGAAGTTGGTGGCTTAATGCAAACAATCGCTAGGGCTATACGTCCTATTATGACAAAATTATTCCCAGATGTGCCACCAGAAGACCCTGCAATGAGTGCAATGATCTTAAATATAGCTGCAAACTGTCTGGGGCTGGGGAATGCTGCAACACCATTAGGTATAAAAGCAATGATTGCACTTGACAGATTAAATCCCTTCCCTGGTAGAGCTACTGATGCCATGTGTCTTTTCTTAGCTATAAATACCTCAAATGTAACACTACTTCCTCTTGGTGTTATTGCTATAAGGGCTGCAGCAGGGGCTCAAAAACCGGCTGCTATATTAGTACCAACACTTGTTGCAACATCATGCTCTACACTTGTAGCTATTGTTGCTGCTAAACTTCTTGCCAAATGGGATCATAAAAAACATCAAGAAAAACCTATAAGTATAAAAAAAGAAATCACAAACACAGATAAAAAAGATTCTATAGATATTCCAAAAACTATATATGAGCTCGCCCCTCCTACCAAATTCATGAAATGGGGCTCTATAATAGCCTTGATTACTCTTATTATTGGATTTTTCTATCATATTTTTACAGCAAATATGCCGCCTATTACTTTAGCTCAGTCAATGTTATCACATTGGATTATACCCATCTTAATGCTTGGGTTTGTAACTTATGGAGCATTAAAAGGAGTGCCTGTATATGAAGCAGGTATTGAAGGTGCGAAAGAGGGCTTTGAAGTAGCTGTTAAGTTAATACCATTTTTGGTACTAATACTTGTAGCAGTTGGTATGTTCAGGGCATCTGGAGCATTTAATATTACATCAAAAATTCTATACCCTCTCACACATCTTTTAAAAATACCTACAGAGGTTTTACCTGTAGCACTACTTAGGCCTCTGTCAGGGTCAGGAGCATTCGCTCTTGTAACAGAAATAACCTACAGGCACCCAAATAGCTTTGCTGCTTTTTTAGCAGGAACCATACAAGGCTCAACCGAGACTACATTTTATGTATTAGCAGTATACTTTGGCGCTGTTGGCATAAAAGATGTTAGATATGCCGTAAGCGCTGCTCTTATGGCAGACCTTGCAGGCTTTTTGGCATCAGTTGCCATCTGCCACCTACTTTATACTCCAATGTAACCCATTTTTATTAAATAAATTCAAATGAAGGTCAAAAAACCCTGCTACCCTCTCCCGCACCAAAAAGATTATAAATAAGCCTACTCAATACTTTCTGAAAGTCTGGAGCCTGGTTTAAACTTTACTATCTTTTTAGCCGGGATCTCAATAACTTCACCTGTTTGAGGGTTTCTTCCCTGCCTAGCCTTTCTCTGAGCCACAGAAAAAGTACCAAAACCAATAAGTGTAACTTTGTCCCCCTGCTTAAGAGCCTCAGTAACTGCTTCCATAAAACCATTTAAAGCTCTTTCTGCAGCATTCTTAGAAATACCAGCACTCGCTGCCATCTTTTCTACTAACTGTGCCTTGTTCATTGCCTCCTCCCTTTTAAGTTAAATTAAAATATGGTCTATATCCTAGTCAATTATAGCTTACTCTTCTCCTTCTTTTACTAGTTCTTGTCCTTTTTTATCTTCTGGAACAGGCAGATGTTCCACTGGCTTTGTTAATAAAAACCTACCCCTTTCTATCCAATCTTTAAGAATTAGAGAAATCTCTCTTGCCCTTACATAGCTCGACAAGGGAGCTGTGGGCACTTGCTTACCAAGAACTTTTATATAACCGCTCTTTAATTGAGCATAACTTACTTCTGTTAAACATCTAGCCTTACCTGAAGGATAATCATGTCCATAATCAACTACCTGAGTAAGTATATCTTCATCACTAACTGATGTATAAAATGCCATTTCCTCATTTAAAATAGGTATGGGAACCCCTACCCCTACTGCTAAAGAACAACCATATCCTAAAATGCTAACACCAACTAACCATCTAGGACTCATAAATTTTAGATCACCTGTAACCATTAAGGCTCCTGCTGATCTCTTAGGTACACCTCTTTTGGTTCGAGGTACATCAGGATTATGTTGAGTGCCTGGAGCTATAACATAACCAACTCCGCCTCCAAGAAATATCCTTGTACCAATACCAATGGTCTTATAATAAGGATCATTAAATAACGGGCTTAATTGTCCTGCAGTACAATAATTGGCATTCCCAAGCTTGGGCCTTAACATGCCCATATATGTATAAACTGTCCTCTTAGTTGAATTGACTGCGACATTATAGTTTTGATATGCATTTCTGGGGTTTAAAAGCCTTGCATAAGGCATATCAGCAAGGGTTATTTTCTTCTCTAAACTAGTCCTAGGATAGCAATCTGTTCCGTAAGCACTTGCTTGTAAATAAACACTCTTTCCAGCAACAAGGTCTTGAATAACATGTCCCCCACCATACAGGAATTCTCCCGGATGTACCTTATTTAAAGGATCACCTTCTTTTGGTTCTGTTGCACCAATGAATATATCTACTGCTGCAAGCCCTGCATAAGCCGGAACTCCATTGATCCATACCTTAGATGCCTTTATGCCAGGAACACTATGTCCAAAATTTAAAATTGCTCCAGAAGAACACATTGGAGAGAAAGTACCTGTTGTTACAACATCTACCTTTTTAGCAGCCTCTACCTCTCCATGCTTTTTTACAATATCTACCATTTCTTCTGCAGTAACAACTACAACTTTACCTTGCTTTATCTTTTCATTGATCTCTTCATAGGACTTCTCAACTTGAAAATGAGCCATATAAGCCTACCTCAAAAAAAATTTATTCTTCCTCTAAAATTGACACGACTTTGTGTCCTGCATTCTCAATAGCAGATACTATCTCTTGCCAACTACCTTTGTCTAGTCTTATTTGATGAATTTTTCTTCTTGAAGACTGAGTCTCTATCCCAAGACCTATAATCCTTCCCCCATGTTTTCTAATAATTCTAAAAACCTCTTCAAGTGAATCTGGCCTACCTTCTAATATAACATCTAACCTAAAACCTGGACGAAGTACTCCAAACCGCTCCATAAAAGCTGCTAAGAGATCATTTCTTGTGATTATGCCTACAAGCTTTCTTCGTTCAAGGACAAGTAGAGAACCTATCCCATACTGATATATTAGTTGTGATGCCCGATCTATACTAGCAGAAGGATTAATTGTTACAGGATTAAGTATCATGATATCTTGAGCTGTTGCATTAAAATCCCTATTTTCATAAAGATGATTTCTTATCTCTGCATCAGTAATGAGTCCAATTAGACTCTTTTTATCCACAACAGGTATATGTCTAATAAGATTTCTTTGCATCAAAGATAAAATTTGTGCAATATTCGTTCCAGGCTCTACAGTAACTAGATTTTTTTTCATCCAGTTTTTAACTTTCACTTTATTACTACCATAGTAAAAGATTTTAGAGTTATCTTAGAGTCTTAAAATTTTTATTTCAAGTTATTTAAGATAATAATTTTAAATCTTAAAGCCCATTTCCTTTAACTGAATAACTAAATCCTTAAACTGCTCTGGTAATAAAGACTGTGGACCATCAGACATCGCTTTTTCTGGTTGATTATGGACCTCAACTAAAAGCCCATGTGCACCCACTGCTGCCCCAGCTCTTGCAAGAGGTATAACTTGATCTCTTCTACCAGAGGCGTGACTAGGATCAACCACAATTGGCAGATGACTTTCTTGCTTTATATAAGGAATGGCACTTAAATCAAGTGTGTTCCTTGAATGATTAGTAAACGTCCTGATTCCCCTCTCGCATAATATCACCTGAGAATTACCTTCACTCATTATGTATTCTGCTGCCATCAAAAATTCATCTATAGTAGCCCACATCCCTCTTTTTAACAAAATGGGTTTTTTAGCCTGGCCTGCTCTTCTAAGCAATCTGTAATTCTGCATATTTCTTGTACCAATCTGTATGATATCTACATATTGTTCTACTAGATCACATACATCATGATCTGTTGCTTCAGATACTATGGGCAGATCAAACTCCTCTCTAACCTTAGCTAGTATTTCAAGTCCCTTCTCTCCTAATCCCTGAAAACTATAGGGAGAAGTCCTTGGTTTAAATGCACCAGCACGAAATATCTTTGCCCCTGCCTCCTTCACTGATTCTGCTATTGAAAATGCCTGATTTTCACTTTCAACAGCACATGGGCCTGCCATCAAAATTAGTGCATCTCCACCTATTTCAAATCCTTCAAAAGCTATACGAGTGTCTTCAGGATGCATCTCTCTGCTAACAAGTTTATAAGGTTTAGATACACTGATAGCATCCCTTACACCAGACATTCCTAAAAAAAGAGCAGGATCTACTGGCTGAGTATTTCTAAGGATACCAATGGCTGTGCGCTCTCCGCCAGGGATAGGCTTTGCCTGCCAACCCAAAGACTCTATCTTTTTTATAACTTCATCTATCTCCTCTTTAGATGCATCCCTTCTCATTACAATTAACATTTATCACCACCTCATTTTTCATCTTTTTCTTTTTTAGTAGCCTTATCAAGATCTACAATCTTTGTATCTCCAACATAATCCTTTACTTTATAACTACTTATGTTGGATATTTTATTTCCAATCTCTGCCATACGCTCAACTTCTATCTTTAACTTTTTAAGGTTTTCTATTCCCTTCTCTCTATTATCTAAATCTTTCTCTAAACGCCATAGAAGTCCCATTATGATCTGAATTGGTTGGTTCAACTCATGAGCAGCAGCCCCAGCCATTTCAAGAACACCTTTAAGTCTCTCTTTTTCAAGACGTTCTGCCTCTGCCCTTTTTCTTTCTGAAATATCAGTTAAAAATGCCAGGGCCTCTTTTTTCTCTTCATCACTGCCAATGGTAGGACATGCAATGTGCCATCCTAAATCATAACTTTGTCCATAAGAATCTACTAAAGCCAATTCAAATTCTAAATGGTCCTGTCCGCTTCTGAGCTTTTGAATTTCTTTAATAAGAAAATCCCTCTTCTTAGGTAAGATAAAATCCTTAATTGTCTTACCTACTACTTCTGCTCTACTTCTTTTTAAGAGATTAAGTGCTGTACGATTTATATCCTTTATTATACCTTGAGAAAGTTCAAATCTAATTATGCCAATTGTTGGAGGAGCCTCTGCAAAAAATTTATATCTTAAATAACTTTCTCTTTGGATGGATATTGCCCTATTTATACGAGGAACAACCCTGCTTATATACCAAATAGTAATAAGTATAATGATAAAAGAAAAAAACATTGCGAAACTACATATAAAAGTAAAAAGTTCTAATTGTAATAAGATGCCACGAGAAATAAGAAAACCTTTAGAACCAAATGGACTTAGGGCTATGTGCTCAAGGAGTTGTCTTATCCTGATTGATTCTACTAAGACAGCTAATTCAAAAAACAATATTATAACTACAAGTCCTATAAAAATTGCCCATATTAGTGTACTTTTAAATGGATAAAAAACGCTCTTCCTCATTTTGGTGGCCATTGACCAGTAAGCATTAGAAAACCTTCATGAATAAACTGACTAACAGCAAAAAAGGCTGCCATAAAAATTATCCATTTTATAATCTGTTTTTTTGTGGGATTGTACTTTAGGGGTTTTTTAGTAAGCCCTATAAATAACATAACAATAAATATACCATACACATAATAAGCTAATAAATACCTTATAGTTGTAAAAGCTGCCTTTAAAATAGGCCCTTTTCTAATTGTACAAATTAATGTAATTATTACATAAATAATTACTTGTAATATATCTTTTTTATGCCATTTACTATCAAATTGTTTTACAGTTCTTGTAAAACTAGATTTAGAGCCTTCTTTACTACTCTTTTTTTTCTTTTTATTTTTCTCTAAATCAATCCCCCTAGCTCTTAAAAGTTCTTCAGCAGAAGGTAGATCATCTATAGAAATTTTTTCTTTATCACGTTTTTTCTTAGAAT
>CAZODM010000010.1:8363-42894 GCA_964578585.1 uncultured Desulfobacterales bacterium
GCAGAAGGTAGATCATCTATAGAAATTTTTTCTTTATCACGTTTTTTCTTAGAATTATTATCATTCATAAGCTTTTCCTTTATTAAATAAATAAAAAGGATTTTGTAGTAGTAATATAATAATTGTAATCCTACTACTACAAAACCCTTTTACTATAATATAAAAATTTATCAGTAGAAAATACTTTTTTTTACTTTTCTATTCAATTTAATTGTTACCTTGTCCATTGTTATTACTACCCCCACCATGTCTTGGAATAGGTAAAAATTCTACACTTGGTTCCCTTTTAACTGGCTGAGGGAATAAAGACATTAACTGATAAATCTCCTTAGGCATATCTGTTTTAATAGGTAACCCCAACTCCTTTGCCTCCTGCCATGTAATTGGATGATCATGGGTCCATGTACCTTGAGAAAGTATCTCTGCTAATCTTTCTGCTTCAGAATCACTATATCTTCCACATCCACAAAGCAACTCTTTTACATTCTTCCTCATCTGTCTAAGAGCCTTTTCAGCTATATCTGCCATAATAAGTGTCTGATCATCTACCTTATCTATTGGCTTTTCTTTTACAACCTTTACAAGAGAGGCTGCTGGATACTGTCCCATCTGAGGATCAACTGGACCAAGAACTGCATGTTCATCCATTACAATCTCATCTGCAGCTAAAGCGATCAAAGTTCCTCCACTCATTGCATAGTGAGGTACAAATGCAGTAACCTTTGCAGGATGTCTCTTTACTGCTTGTGCAATCTGAAGGGCTGCAAGGACAAGACCTCCTGGAGTATGAAGTATTAGATCAATAGGAACATCTGGATCTGTCATATGGATTGCCCTTATTACCTGTTCAGAATCATTTATATCTATGTATTTCATTACAGGAAAACCTAGAAAAGACATGGTCTCTTGACGATGTATCAAAAGAATTACCCTAGAGCCTCTTTGTTTTTCAATCTTTGCTATCATCCTTTGCCTTGCGGCTTCAAGCATCTTTTGTTTTAAGATAGGTTGTAGGGCTGTTGCTATAAAAAACAGCCAGAATAGATCAGCAAAATTCATTTTATGTCTTCCCCCTTATTTAAAAAATTTTATTTTCTATCTGTAGGACTTAGCATCCCCCATGGCCTATATTCATCAATATAGTGATGACAAGGCTTTCTTTGGGAAATAAATAGCCTGTGTGTTAACATCCCAAAGACAAAGCCTCCTATATGAGCCCACCATGCAATACCTGCAAAGGCCTTTGCTGAAAGGGCTAATGTACCAGTAAATACTTGCTCAAAGAACCAAAATGCTAAATAAAAGAACGCTGGTAATTCAAAAAAGAAAGGAAATATAAATATAGGTAACAAAATAATAATCCTTGCTCTTGGGAAGAGTACATAATATGCACCCATTACACCTGCAATTGCACCAGAAGCCCCTATCATAGGAAGAGGAGAATTAGGTAAAGTTATAACCTCCACTATCCCAGCTACAATTCCACACAGTAAATAAAATAACAGAAACTTAAAATGACCCATTTCATCTTCTACATTGTCACCAAAGATCCAAAGCGTCCACATATTACCAATAATGTGGATCCAACCTCCATGTAAAAACATACATGTAAAAAATGGCCAAAATCCTAGACCATGAGACAATGTATATAGCCATGCTCCATGGGTATAGTGATTTGGAATAAGACCAAATGTGTAAAAAACTTTCTGTAAAACTGGCTTTGGTAAATGAATCTCTATCAAAAATATTATAGTATTTACAGCTATTATTGCCCATGTCATAAGAGGCGGGCATCTTCTAGGTACACTGTCTTGTATTGGTATCACTTACTTCTCTCCCTTATCTTTTATCTTTCCTATAATTTCGTTTTTTTAAATTGTACGAAAATAAATAGACATTAAATCGGCAAAGGCAAGGGGTAAATTATAAAAAATTACATTTTTGAAATACAAAAAAGTAAAAAAATAATAAAAATATCAGTTAATAAATAGCAAAAGAATTTAAAATTTAAATTAAAATAGGCCTTAATAAATCAATGGTTGGTTTTCAGGATCAAGCCCGCTTTTTATAGCCTCATATAACTCATGAAGTACTTCATCTTTGGCTCGTGCTTTACCATTGCTATCTATTACATCTATTGGATCGCTAATAACAACTTTCACCTTGCCTGCCTTAGCAAACCATGCACCCTTTGGGAGAATCTTATGACTTCCACTTATTGATATAGGAACTATAGGGGTCCTAGCCTTAATAGCTAGAAGAATTCCACCTGTCTTTAAAGGTTGAAGTCTTCCATCTTTGCTACGTGTCCCTTCTGGAAATATTAAAACAGACACTCCAGAACTAATTCTTTTAGATGCTTCATTAAGACTCTTTAAAGCCTTTCTTCCCTTTGATCTATCTATGGGGATATAGCCTGCTATCTTCATTGCAAGACCTAAAATAGGTACCTTAAAAAGCTCTTGTTTGACCAAAAATCTAAACTGTACTGGTATAGCTTTGTATGCGATAGGAATATCAAACTGGCTACAGTGGTTAGCAGCAAATACAACAGGCCTATTCCTTGGAATCTTCTCTTTCCCATATATTTTTACCCTTACCCCACAAACCAATAAAGACAACCTTGCCCATATCCGGGCTAGACTATGAGGTATATTAGAGCCAGCAACACTTCCTATTAAAATAGCAATACTTGCAAAAAATATATAACTTACTATAACAAAAGTCGTGCCAAAAGGAGCCCAGATCGTTGCTAACATATTTCCTATAACTCTCATGTTAGTCTCCAGAAAGATCTCTTAAGATAGAAATCCTCTCTCTCATATCTTGAGGTATAGGTGCCCTAAGTTCAAGGAACTTATTACTTATTGGATGTAAAAACCTTACTCTCTCAGCATGAAGCATTTGTCTAGGAAATTCAACTTTTGTATTTCGCATTACCAATTCTATCTGTTTCCCATATACCCTGTCTCCTAACACAGGATGTGAAATTGCTGCCATATGAACCCTTATTTGATGAGTCCTTCCTGTTAATATTTGTACTTCAATTAGGCTTGCTTTTTTAAAAGATTCTTTAAGCTTCCACACACTAATAGCCCTTCTTCCATTAGGGCAAGGGGCATACATGCGTTTCCTATCAACAGGATGCCTGCCAATAGGAAGCTCTATACGACCAGATAAATCCTTCATTTCTCCCTTTACAAGAGCAATATAATATTTTTCAATCTGAGATGATTTAAATTTTTCAGAAAGCCTTTGGTGGGTAATATCGTCTTTTGCTACCAATAATACACCTGATGTATCTTTATCTAGGCGATGAACTATCCCAGGCCTTAAGATACCCCCTATACCAGATAAATCCTTACAATAGGCTAATAGGGCATGTACTATTGACTTTTCTTCATTTCCTGCCCCAGGATGAACAACAAGACCTGCAGGCTTATTTAATACAAGTAAGAATTCATCTTCATAAAGGATATCTAGTGATATATTTATTGGCTTTATATCTAGCGGCTTACTAGGAGGAATGGTGATAAAAATCTTTTCACCTGGCTTTAATCTGAGACTAGGAGTAAGTGTCTTGTTTGATGAAAGGGTTATATTCCCTTGTTCTATAAGTTTTTTTATGTAAGATCTTGATAAATTGAGCCCTTTATAAGTTGCTAAAAATTTATCTATCCTTTCTCCTCGTGCCTCTACTGGGACTTCTATTATGTAATCTTTGAAATCTGAGTTACTAGACAAGGCTTTTTATTTAGAAAGCTTTTTATTTAGAAATCTAGGTCTGTATCTTGTATTTGAATATCTACATCTTGTTTAGGAGATGCACCATTTCCCCGTTGAGAAAATATTGCCTCTATATCCTTTTCAATCTTCTTTTCTTCTGTATTTTGAGCAATTGATAATTCTTTAACTAATAATCCTTTTGCAGTATCAAGCATCTTTTTTTCACCAAAGGAAAGAGGTTTTTCCATTTGTAAGATATAGAGATCTCTTAATACTGTAGCTAGATCAAATATAGAACCTGTTTTAATTTTATCCATATATTCACGATATCTTCTATTCCATGTTTGAGGAGTAAACTCGACATCCTTTTCTTTTAAGATTGCATATACTTCTTCAACCTGTTTGTCATTTATAATACTGCGTAAGCCAACCTGTTTAGCATTGTTCTTAGGAATCATTATCTTCATATCGTTTTCTAAGATACGCATAATGTAAAATGTTTGTTCTACCCCACCTATAACTTTTTCTTCTATAGATTCTATTATACCAACACCATGAGCAGGATAGACAGCTAAGTCACCAACACTAAACATTTTTTTTGGTCCTCCCCTCTTTCGGGTTAGAGTTATTTAAGAAAGAAAAAATTAATACTTTCCCATTTCAAAATATAATACATGATTTTTGCCATTTTGAAAACCTATAATAAAAAACAAAAACAAATTAATAAGTAATGAATTCATACAAAAAAATAGAAATAAAGTTGATAAAAGATTAGCTTTTTAAAGCCTTTAAAAAAGCTTTATATGTAGTATCATTAAAGAGAATTAATCGTATCTCTTTAAGATTATTTGGATAATTCTTTAAGAAGTCTTTTATGCTATTTATTGCTATATGAGCAGCTTCATCAATTGGATACCCATATACTCCACAACTTATAGCTGGAAATGCTATAGTTTTTGCATTTAGTTTGTTTGCTAACTTAAGACTATTTATATAACAATTAGCAAGAAGATTCTTTTCATTTTGAAAACCACCTCGCCATATTGGACCAACAGTATGTATACAATATTTAGCTTTAAGTTTACCTGCTGTTGTATATACAGCCCCACCTGTAGGACAATAACCTATTTTTCTACACTCCTCCATCATGGAAGGCCCTGCTGCACTATGAATAGCACCATCTACCCCACCTCCACCCAATAATCTATTGTTAGCTGCATTTACTATCACATCAACTTCCTCTTTTGTAATATCGCCCTTCTTAACAATAATATCGACAGATCCAACTTTAATCATTTCCATTTATCGTTACCCCTCTTAAATAGAACTTTTAGATCGAGTAATATACTTTTTAATAAGAAAGAGCAAAGCTATAACACTAGCTCCTAAAAAGGCCCCTATAACATCTGCTACCCAATCTGAAGGCTGACTCCTTCTTCCATGTACAAAATGAAGATGTAATTCATCTATTAATCCATAAAAAGAAGAAAATACTGTGCCTTGAAAAAGAGAGGCTCCCATACTACTTTTACCTGTATATCTCCATAAAAATATTAACATACTAAGACCTGCATAAACCAAAGCATGCAATATGCTAGGATTAATATTAGAACATATGTGAGGGAGCTTATCTGCAGGCACACTAGATGCTCCAAAGATAAAACCTGCATACATTATGCTTAGTGCAAGAAAAATATCCATTTTTACCTCTATAAGATCTCTTCTTACTTGACTCTCTAAATAGATTAAACTAAGAATGTGTGTTTGTCAGCTATGTGGATTTTTATTTAGACTAAATACCATTAGGAGTAATAAGATCATGTCTGATAGTAAAAAGCAACAAAGCGAAAGTGTCATAATTAAACAAAGACGTCAGAAGGCTAAAGAACTAGAAGAACTTGGGATCAGGCTTTATCCCAATAACATAAAAAGGTCAGAAATCATCTCTGCTATCCACAGGACATATGACCCTTACGATAATGAAGCCCTAAGTAAGTTAGATTTTAACTTTAGAGTAGCAGGAAGGATAATGGCCTTAAGACGCTTTGGCAAAGCCACCTTTTTTGATATCCATGATCACACAGGTAAAATGCAAATTCATGTTCAAAGAGATACTATTGGTAAAGATGAATATAAGATATTTAAAAAGTTTGATATAGGAGATATTGTTGAAGCTGAGGGGAAATTATTTAAGACCAAAACTGGAGAATTAACCATAGAAGCGGAACGGATAAAACTTGTAACAAAATCTCTATATCCTCTTCCAGAAAAATATCATGGACTTACAGACAAAGAATTAAGATATAGACATCGTTATCTTGATCTTATAATGAATCCTGAAGTAAGAGAAACATTTAGAAAACGCTCCAAAATTATCCAATTAGTTAGGGAATATTTTACATCAAATGGTTTTTTAGAAGTTGAAACCCCTATGATGCAAACTATTGTAGGTGGTGCTACTGCAAGACCTTTTATAACACACCACAATGCCCTTGATATAGATCTGTTTTTAAGAATTGCTCCAGAGTTATGTTTAAAAAGACTTCTTGTAGGGCACATGGATAAGGTATTTGAACTAAATCGTAATTTTAGGAATGAGGGTATAAGTGTTCAACATAATCCTGAATTTACAATGCTGGAGTTTTATGAAAGCTATGCTACCTATGAAGATCTCATCATCCGAACAGAGGAACTCTTTGAGTTTATATCAAAAGAGCTTAACAATGAGCAATTAGTTATTACATACCAAGGAGAAAAAATTTCCTTTGAAAGACCTTGGAAACGTATGACAATGAAAGAGGCTTTGGTTGAAATAGGAAAGATACCTGCAGATGATCTAAAAAAACGAGAAAAGTTAATCTCTTATGCTAAAGAGTTAGATCTGCCTATAACAGGACAAGAAAGTATTGGTAAACTTTGGGCAAAATTATTTGATGAATTAGTTGAACCAAAGCTTATACAACCTACATTTATTACACATTATCCTATAGATATATCTCCTCTTGCCCGTAGAAATGAACAAGATCCAAGTGTAACAGACAGATTTGAACTCTTTATAGCTGGTAGAGAAATCGCTAATGCCTTTTCTGAATTGAATGATCCAAGAGACCAATTAGCAAGGTTTGAAGAACAGATAAAAAATAGAGGAGATGATGAGGAAATTCCACCAGAAATAGACTATGACTTTGTAAGGGCTCTTGAGATTGGTATGCCTCCTGCTGCAGGAGAAGGAATTGGCATAGATAGACTTGTTATGCTATTTACAGATTCAGCATCTATAAGGGATGTAATATTATTCCCATTACTTAAACCTATACAAAAATAGATGAGGTCTTCTTCTGTGAGTTCTTTTGAATGGTTAATAGCACTTCGATATCTAAGAGCTAAGAAAAAAGAAGGATTTATATCTCTTATCACTTTTATCTCTATTGCAGGCGTTGCTGTTGGAGTAATGGCTTTAATAGTCGTAATAGCTGTAATGGCAGGGTTTGAAAATCATCTAAGGACCAAAATCTTAGGAATAAGTGCTCATGTAATTGTAAGAAGCTATAATAACTCATTTGATGATGTAACAAGGCTTGAAAAGGAAATAAAAGCCATAAAAGTACCTGAAGGTAATAAACTATCTATGTTTTTTGATAAACTACTTGGTAAGCCCTCTGATGTAAGAGTTACTGCTATTACTCCCTTTGTATATATTCAAGCATTGTTATCTACAGGTTCATCAGTAAGTGGTGCATTGATAAGAGGAGTAGATCCTAATTCTGTATCTAAAGTAATAAGTATAGGAGAAATAGTATCTGGTAAAGGGCTAGATGCTCTAAAAGATTATGAACCCGGAACTCCCCCTCCTATCTTAATAGGAAAACAGCTTGCTAAATCCCTTGGGATATTTGTAGGAGAAAATATTCAAATAATTATACCTACTGGTACTATAAGCCCTATTGGGATGCTACCTAAGATCAGGACTGTACATGTAGCAGGTATCATATCAACAGGAATGTATGAATATGATGCATCTTTGGCCTTTATTCCTATAAAAGCGGCTCAAGAATTGACAGGGCTTGGAGATAAAATTCAAGGGCTTGAGATGAAAGTATCAGATATATATGGAGCAGATAAGATAGCACGTGCAATAAGAAAAAGATTGGGTTTCCCTTTTTGGGTAACAGATTGGCAGAGGATGAGTAGAAGCCTCTTTTCTGCCTTAAAATTAGAAAAGCTTGCAATGTTTATTATACTTACTCTAATTGTTTTGGTTGCTGCCTTTAATATTATAAGCACACTCATAATGACTGTAATGGAAAAAAATAAAGACATTGCCATACTAAAGGCAATAGGTGCTACAGATAAACAAATACTTAGGATCTTTATATATAATGGCTTTTTAGTTGGATTAATAGGAACCTTGATAGGAACCTTTAGTGGTATAACTATATGTGAACTTTTAAAGAAGTATAAATTTATAAGAATTCCTCAAGATGTATATTATACTAATACACTACCAATTTTATTAAATACTTCTGATGTTGTTATCATTGCCACAAGTGCCATACTAATTTGTTTTTTAGCAACCCTTTATCCGGCACGCCAAGCAGCAAAAATAAATCCTGCTTCTGCTTTAAGAACAGGGTAATAATTTTTAAACTGCTAAAGCTTATATAAAACTTAATTCAAGACTAAATAAGTTATTGAATGAGACAGCAATATTTGTTATTGGTGAGCAGCGTAGAATTTTTTATTAGTTGCAATTCAGGATATTATGGAAAAAACAGACACTGTAGCAGCATTAGAAGTTAAGTCTTTATTCAAATCCTTTCGGTGTGATGGGCAAGAAATAAGTGTACTAAAGGATATTAACTGTAAAATTATGCCTGGTGAAGTAGTAGGAATTGTAGGAGCTTCAGGGGTTGGTAAAACTACTTTTTTACATATCCTTGGCACATTAGATAGACCATCTTCTGGAGTTGTTAAACATTTTGGACAAAATGTATTTTTATGGTCAGACAGTAAGTTATCTAAATTTAGAAACAAAGAGATAGGTTTTGTATTTCAATTTCACTATTTATTACCAGAGTTTTCCACCTTAGAAAATGTTATGATGCCTTGCCTAATAGCTGGGATAAATAAAGAAAGGGCATTAAAACAAGCAGTAAATATATTAGAAGAACTAGGACTTAAAGATAAGCTTGATATGCCGGTAAATCAACTCTCTGGTGGTGAACAACAAAGAGTAGCATTGGCAAGGGCATTAGTACAATCTCCCAAAATCATATTAGCAGATGAACCTACAGGCAACCTAGATGAAACAAGTGGAGAAAAGGTTATTGAGTTAATGTTGGCACTAAATAAAAAGTATCATACTACACTAGTAATTGTCACCCACAATTTATCACTTGCCAAAAAAATGGATAGATGTTTAGGTCTAACTCATGGCAAAATTGTAGAATTATCGCCTGAAGAACTCAAAGATTTTGGTGTTGGTGCATGGAAAAATTAGTAAAAGGGGTCAATATTTAAATGATAAAAAGTTATTATATATATTGTACTAAAATCTTAATCTTAGTTAACATTATAGCATATATCCTAATAAGTTCTTCTTATCTATATGCATCTACTACACATATATATAATTCTCAACTATCAACTAACTCAACCAATAATATAATAGCTCAAGTAGAAATTGAAGGGAATAGACGTATTGATACAGCTGCTATATTAGATTGTATTCAGACTAGAAAAGGTAGTAAATTAAATCCTAAAATTTTATCTGAAGACATAAAATCAATATATAAATTAGGATATTTTGATAATGTAGCTGTAAATGTAACAAACAGTCCAAAAGGGAAAATTGTAACATTTATAGTTCATGAGCGACCTATAATTGAAAAAATTACTATCAAAGGTAATAAAGAAATATCTAAAGATAAAATAAAAGATGTAATAACAATTAAAAAATTCGATGTAGTTAATCAAGCAACTATTAAACAAAATATTGACAAAATTAAAAATCTATATCTAAATAAAGGTTTTATAAATACTAATGTTACGTATAAATTAACTCATATTAGCCCAGAAAGAGTAGATTTAACCTTTTTAATTCATGAGGGAGAAGAAGTACATATTAAATCTATTAAATTTGAAGGTAATCATGCCTTTTCTGACAGTGATCTACTTGATCTAATGGAAACAGATGTATGGCATCCTTGGTGGTGGTTGACTTGGAGACATATAAAAGAGATATTTTCTGGCAATAATGGTATCTTAAATCAAGATACTCTAAACAGAGATTTAGGGAAAATATTATCATTTTATCACAACCATGGTTATATAAATGCAAAAGTTGGCACTCCTGATATTAAGTACAAAGGCAAATGGATATACATAACTATTCCAATAACTGAAGGATATAAATATAAGATAGGCTCTATTCATATAAAACAAAAACTTTTTAAATCTAAAACTTTACTTTCTATAATACAACTTAAACCAGGAGATATATATAGTCAAAAGATTCTTCAGCAAGATATAATGAAACTAACTGACAAATTTGCAGACAAAGGATATGCTTATGTACAAATTACTCCTCTAATAAAAAAAGATAAAAAACATAAACTAGTAGATATTACCTTTGTAGTAAACAAAGGACCTAAAGTATACTTTGAAAGAATAGAAATAACTGGCAATACAATTACTAGAGATAAAGTAATAAGAAGAGAATTACGTGTAAAAGAATTAGGGCCTTTTAGTGCTACAGGATTAAGAAAAAGCAATATACTCTTAAATAGATTGGGATATTTTAAACAAGTTACAATAACACCAAAAAGAGGCTCAGCACCCAATAAAATGAAACTTGACGTTCACGTTAAAGAGCAACCTACTGGCACCTTTAGTATAGGAGCTGGCTACTCATCGTTAGATAAATTTTTATTTATGGCAGAGATAAAAAAGAGAAACTTTTTAGGAAAAGGAGAGACTCTCTCATTTCAATGTAATTTTAGTAGCAAAAGCAGACAATATAATTTTAGTTTTACTGAACCATATTTTAGAGATACTAAATTAACTGTTGGTATAGATGCATATAATTGGATGAATGAATATTATGATTATACTAAAAAAGATACAGGTGGTGCGTTGAGGTTTGGATATGCCTTCACAGATAACTTCTCAGCCTCTATTACATTTAGAATAAACAACACCACATTAAGTAATTTACCTGAAAATCCATCTATAATACTTTTGGATTCATTAAGTATAAGATCTACACGTTCTGTCACATTTGGATTTAACTATGACAGCAGAGATAGCTATTATTATCCAACTAGAGGCTGGGATAATAGTCTTACATTAGAGTATGCTGGCTTTGGTGGCGACAGCGCCTTTGTTAAAACTATTGGCCTAATAAGCTACTTTCATCCAATATGGAAAGAACTTATTGGACATATAAAATTTGGTATAGGATACGTAACACAAGCAAGTGGAGGTAAGTTACCTATATATGAAAAATTTTTCTTAGGAGGACTTGATACTGTAAGAGGTTATAGATATGGACATATAAGCCCTGTAGACCCAGCCACTGGAGATAGAATTGGTGGTGAAAGAATGGCTTATATGCAAAATGAAGCAATATTTCCTTTAATAAAAAGTATGGGACTTTCTGGAGTCGTATTTTATGATCTAGGGAATGTATGGAGGCAAAAACAAGGATATGATTTCTCAAGACTAAAGACCTCTGTCGGATTAGGGATAAGATGGATATCTCCAATTGGACCTCTTAGAATAGAATGGGGATATAAATTGAATCCAAAACCTGGAGAAAGCAGAAGCCATTGGGAATTTAGAATAGGTGGAATATTTTAAAAAATTTAGGAGGGCACCTTATATTGTGGCAAATAAAAAACAACTTAATCTATCTGAAATTAGTAAGTTTCTAAATGGTAAACTCATTGGCAATAAAGATAAAACTGTAACTGGTATAAACTCTTTAGAAGCAGCAAAAGAAAATGAAATTACTTTCATTACCTCAAAGAGGTACTATACAGCTCTGTTATCAACAAAAGCTTGCGCAGTTATAGTACCATCTAATTGGCCAGACAATTTAAAAATAGATATACCTTTTATAAAAGTAAAAGATCCTTATCTAGCATATGCACGGCTTGCATCTTTATTTTTAGAAAAAAAAGTCAATTTTTTTGGTATAAGTAAAGATGCCTATATAGCTGATAATTGTAATATATCTAAATGTGTTGCTATATATCCACATGTTTATATAGGTGATAATACTACTATATCTGAAAAAGTTATTATATATCCTGGAGTTAAAATAGGAGAAAATGTCAAAATAGGAAATAATACAATTATATATCCAAATGTTGTAATATATGACAATGCTATTATTGGTTCCAACGTTATTATACATGCAGGTGCTATAATAGGTGCAGATGGATTTGGATATGCTCATGATGAATCAGGACATATAAAAATCCCTCACATGGGTAACGTGATAATTGAAGATAATGTAGAAATTGGAGCAAATACTTGTATTGATAGAGCAGCATTAAATGCAACAATTATCAAAAAAGGAACGAAAATAGACAACCTGGTACAAATTGGACATAATTGTATTGTTGGTGAAAATTGTATATTAGTATCACATGTAGCTATAGGTGGTAGCAGCAAGATAGGTAAATGGGTAATGATAGGAGGGCAAGTAGGTATAGCGGATCATACTACAATAGATGACTATGTAAAGATAGCTGCCAAGTCTGGAGTTGCTCAAGATATATCAAAAGGGTCAATTGTATCTGGTATCCCTGCAATGCCACATAGGTTGTGGCTTAAGACTACTCAACTTATAAAGCGCTTACCTGAATTATTCAGGGAAGTAAAACTTATTAAAGAAAAGTTATCAATATTAGAAAAGGAGTATAAAAAAGATGGAAAGTAATAATTATTATTTAGACATACAAGAAATAAAAAAGATTATACCTCAACGTTATCCATTTTTAATGGTAGATAGAGTCATAGAATTTATACCTAATAAAAGTATTAAAGCCTATAAAAATGTATCTATCAATGAACCATTTTTTCAAGGACATTTTCCTAATGAACCTATAATGCCAGGTGTATTAGTATGTGAAGCTCTTGCTCAAGCAGGTATTATATTTGCCAAAAAGACTGATGAATCCCTGATGGATAAATTGATTGTATTTGCAGGATTAGATCAAGTGAGATTTAGACATCCTGTATATCCAGGTGATCAACTTATACTAGAGCTAGAACTTATTAAACAAAAAAGAAATATATGGAAGATGAAAGGTGTAGCAAAGGTTTTAGATACTATATGTGTAGAAGCTATCTTAATGGCTAGCGTGTTAAGTTAAATATATTTATTAAAAGGGAAAGATTATGTATAGAGATAATACCAATATTCATCCAATGGCAGTCGTATCTGAAAAAGCAACAATAGGAGATGGTGTAGAAATAGGTGCTTATGCTATTATAGGTCCAGATGTAACAATTGGTAATAATAGTAAAATAGGAGCACACGCTGTAATTGATGGACATACTACCATTGCTCAAAATGTTTCTATCTCTTCTTTTGCAGTAGTAGGAGGCGCTCCTCAAGACATTACATATAAAGGTGAACCTACAAAGGTTTTTATTGGTGACAATACTATTATTAGAGAATTTGTAACAGTGCATAGAGGCACATCAGGGGGAACTGGTATCACTAAGATCGGAAAAAACTGTCTGATTATGGCATACTGCCACATCGCTCATGACTGCGAGATAGGGAATCATGTTATTATGGCAAATGGAGCTACACTTGGAGGACATGTAGTAATTGATGAACATGCAGTCCTTGGTGGAGTGATAGCAGTACATCAATTTTGTCACATAGGTGCTTATGCATTTATTGGTGGGATGTCTGGAGTAAATAAGGATATACCCCCATTTGTAAAATTTTTTGGTATTCGTGGCGATATGTATGGGCTAAATGTTGTTGGTCTTAGACGGCATAGATTTCCAAGAGAACATATAGAAGCCCTAAAAAAGGCTTATAGACGTATATTTCATTCAGATATTACTGTAAAAGCAGGGGCACAAGAGGTTTTAAAGGATATGGGAGACATCCCTGCAGTCAAAACCTTTTGTGAGTTTATCCTAAACTCTTCAAGAGGTCTTCCTCGATCTGCAGGCATGGAGGCTACTGCTGATGCCTAGTGAGCAACCTTCATTAAGCAACCTAGGTATTATTGCTGGTGGAGGAGACTTTCCTATCCTATGTGCAAAAGAAGCACAAAAAAAAGGAATAAAAGTAATTGTAATAGCTCATAAAGGTGAAACATCTAAAGAGATAGAAAACTATGCAGACCACATAAAATGGATCTATCTAGGACAGTTAAATAAGCTAATAAAAAATCTTAAAAAACACAATGTAACTCATGCCCTTTTTGCAGGCACAATTACAAAAAAGAGAATATTCTTTGATGTTCGTCCTGATACAAGAGCTCTTCTTTTATGGAAAAGCTTAAAGAATAGATTAGATGATAACATATTAAGGGCATTGGCAAATGAATTAGAAAAAGAAGGGATTAAAATTATAGCCTCTACAACCTTTCTTGACGATATTGTCACTAAAGAAGGCGTTTTAACTAAATCAAAACCTAATAAAGATCAAATAGAAGATATCAAATTTGGATGGAAAATAGCAAAGGAAATAGGAAGATTAGATATTGGACAATGCATAGTAGTAAAAGATAAAACAGTCATTGCTGTAGAAGCTATAGAAGGAACAGATGCAACCATAAAAAGAGTGGGAAGTCTTGGTATAAAGGATTCAATAGTAGTTAAGATATGTAAACCATCTCAAGATACTCGCTTTGATCTTCCTGCAACTGGACCCAAAACTATTGAAACTATGGCTCAAGTAAATGCCAAAGTCTTAGCAATAGAGGCTAATAAATCTTTAATGTTTAATAGAGATGAAATGATAAATTTAGCTAATCAATATGGAATCAGTATAATTGGGATAAAAGAAGGAGGCATCTAGATATTATGCTAAAGGTTGCTGTAATTGGTGTAGGATATCTTGGAAAGTTTCATGCAGAAAAATATGCAATGATTGACGATGTTGAACTTATAGGAGTTGTAGATATAAATGAAAAAAGGGCAAAAGAAATAGCAACTAAACTAGGATGTCCTTACTATACAGATTATAAAGATATTGCAGATCAAGTAGATGCTGTATCTATAGTTGTACCTACTGTTAGCCACTTTGAAGTAGCTAGTTTCTTTTTAAATAGAGGAATTCACTGTCTATTAGAAAAACCCATTACACAAAGTGTAGATGAGGCTCAAAGGCTAATAAATATAGCAAAAGATAAAGCTGTAATACTTCAAATAGGACACATAGAAAGATTTAATCCTGCAGTTAAGGTACTTTCAGAAAAGGTAAATTGTCCACTTTTTATAGAAGCTCATAGACTTAGTGAATTTAAACCAAGGGCTATAGATGTTGATGTAATTTTAGATCTAATGATTCACGACATAGACATTGTACTTAATCTTGTAAAAGAAGAAGTAACTAATGTATTGGCAGTAGGTGTTCCGGTATTAACTCCGCATGTAGATATAGCTAATGTAAGATTAGTCTTTAAAAATGGATGTACAGCAAACCTTACTGCAAGTCGTATATCTAGATATCCTATGAGAAGGATCAGAGTATTTCAACCTGGATGTTTTATTGGTGTAGACTGTCTTAAAAAGAATGCTCTAATACTTGCCAAAACTGGTAATGCTATGTCAAAAGATGCTATTAGTGCACAAAATATAACCCTTAACAATACAGATATGCTTCTTGAAGAAATAAGGGCATTTATTAAAAGTATAAAAGAAAAAAGCACACCTATAGTAACAGCAGAACATGGCAAAAATGCCCTTGAGCTAGCAATTACTATTGGCGAACAAATAAAAAAGGGAATAAAAGATCTAGGATTAGATATAACAGAATTACTTAACCCACCTCCAGAATTTAAAAGTTGATACAAGTGAACAGCTCTAACAATACAAACAATACATCTAAAAAGAAGATATTCATTGTAGCAGGAGAGGCATCAGGAGATCTTCATGCATCAAAACTGATCCAAGAGATGAAAAAGCAAACCCCTAACATAGAAATTGTAGGTATAGGTGGGGACAAGATGATAGAGGCAGGGGCTAGAATACTTATACACCAAAGTAAAATTGCTGTAATGGGAGTGGTTGAAATTGCAGCATGTATAAAACATATAAGATATGCTCTTAAGGTATCAAAAGATTACTTAAGTAATAACAAACCTGATCTTCTTATACTTATAGATTATCCAGGATTTAATTTAATATTAGCTAAATATGCCCATAAACTTGGTATCCCTGTGTTCTATTATATATGTCCTCAAATATGGGCATGGAGAAAAGGTAGAGTTAAGAAACTAAAACGTTATGTAACAAAGGCTGCTGTAATACTCCCTTTTGAAGAAAAGTTTTTAAAAACACATGGAATTGATGCTACATTTGTGGGACATCCTTTATTAGATGTTGTAACGATGGAAGATAATGCTATTAAAAAACTTACTCAGGCAAATATAGATATCAAAAAAAGAATCATTACATTATTACCCGGTAGTAGATATGGAGAGGTAAAAAGGATATTTCCTAATCTAGTTAAATCAATTGATATTATAAGACAAGAGCTTTCTGATACTGAAGCTGTAGTAGGATTAGCTCCATCAATTGATAAAAATTTTTTAATAGATATTATCAAAAAAGTAGATATTAAACTTCTACAATATATTAAATTCTATAATGGCAATATATACAATCTTATTGGATGCTCTGAATTAGTATTAGCAGCTTCTGGTACTGTAACACTAGAAGCTGCTATATTAGAAGCACCTCTTATTGTAGTTTATATTTTAAATTCAGTTTCATATATACTTGCTAGATTACTAGTAGATGTACCTTATGTATCTTTAGTTAACTTAGTTGCTAATAAAAAAATAGTACCAGAGCTTTTACAAAAAGAAGCTAATAGCTTAAATATAGCAAAATACGCTATAGATTTATTAAAAAATAAAAATAAAATCTCCACAATGAGACAAGAACTTAAACAAGTTAAAGAATTATTAGGCTCAAAAGGCGCAGCAAAACGTGCCGCACAGATAGCATTAAGTATGATTTAATCCTATAAAAAATTTATCTTTTTTATAAAAAACTAATGTTGTCTCTTATAAGACAAGGATAAAGTTATAGTTAAACATGAGTACCTCCTTAAAAAATCCTATCCTATATCCATCCGTTTTGCTTATCGAAAAATAATGGACTAATCTAAGGCAGGTAAATATAGTATAAACGTAGTTCCTTTATTTGGAGTGCTCTCTACCTCTATGTATCCACCATGTTGTTTTATGATCCCATAGACCATGGCAAGGCCAAGCCCAGTACCTCTACCACTCTCTTTAGTTGTAAAAAATGGATCAAAAATATGAGATCTTATTTCCTCACTCATACCTATTCCAGTGTCTTTTACATAAAGACATACAAATTTTTTAATCTTATCTTCTTCATCTTTATAAAAATTTTCGGTTTTAATGATAATTTCTCCACCATCTGGCATAGCATCTTTAGCATTAATAACAAGATTCATTATTACCTGTCCTATCATCTGTGGATTTCCCTTTATTTTCCAAAGATCTCTTTCTGTCTCTAATTTTAAGCAAATTTTTTTACCAAGCATATCCTTTAGCATCTTTGCCATATCTTCAACTGTCTTATTAAGATCAAAAACTTGCATCTTCATAGGGCTTTTACGAATAAATATTAGTAATTGTTCTACAAGTTCAGATGCCTGAAGAGCAGCCTTTTTTATATTATCTAGATGGGAATGAAGAGCATGTTCTTTTTTAGTCTTTAAAAATAGTAATTCTAAATTGGCACGAATAACAGTCAGAAGATTATTAAATTCATGAACTACTCCACCTGCTAGACGTCCTAATGAAATCATCTTTTGATTTTGATATATCTCTTGCTCCATTTCTTTTAGAGCTGTAATGTCTTCAAGTGCTTCAATAGCCCCTATAATGTTACCATTAATATCTCTTAATGGAGCGGCTGTAATATGTAACCACCTACCATCTTTTACAAAAGGGAAAAAGCCCTCCCCTTTATATACGTCTTTTCCTAATTCAGACTTCCACCATTTTATATTAGGAAAATTTTGTTTTTTTATTTCTTCTATATTAGCTATACCATCTACTATCAAATCCGCCAAAGTTACCCTAAGCTCCCCATAGGCTTCCATATGTTTTTTAGTGCCAATCATCTTTTGAGCAGGAAATCCTGTTAATATTTCACAGGCCTTGTTCCAGTGTAAGATTGTATGTTCTTTATCTATTACAAAAAGTGCTATAGGAAGGGTCTCTATGACATCACCAAAAGTCTTTTCTACATTTTTGATTCTTTCTATTAATAAAACTAATAAAATTGAAACTAATATTAAAAATATAGATCTAATCACATCTCCTGTAATACTAGCTGATATATAACTTCTGGCTATAATGTGAGATATTACCAAAAACAAGGCTAAAAATATAGCTACTAATATACCTCTTCTACCCCACCATAGGGTAGCTATGATAATAGGTATATAAAAGAAATGAGTAAAGATGGTGGTAGAATAATTATAAAAATGATTGTAAATAGTAAGAATAATACAAATTACAACCAAAAATATAATAAATATAACTTTAAAGACACTTATAAGATTTATAAGACCTATTTGGTCCTTCTTCATACCACCCACTTTTAGTATCATTTTAAAATTAAAGTTTATTTAAATTGATATTATAAAAACATAAAAAAATGACAGTTACAATAAACAATAATTATCCAGTAAATCAAGTCAATCTTAATTATATCAATTAATATCATCTATAATAGCATTTTTAATTTCTTTAGTTTTTATATAAATAATCCTTTAATTTTTAAGAGGCAATTCCGATAGTATACCCAGATATATAAAGGAAAACTAAATTTAGACTTATGCTCATTATGCTTGAATAACTTCAAGTAGAAGGAGGTTACTATGCCCTTTTCAAAGTGGAAACTCAAGAGGATGAAAGTTAGTACCAAATTGATGCTATCTATAGTATTTATTGTATTTATCTTAATTACTATTCAAAGTATTATGGGGTGGATTAGCTATAAAAAACAAAAAAATAGTCTGATAGAAAAGGCTATAGCAGGTAAAGAAATACTGCTTTCAGAAATTAATAATATAGCACATACACATCTAAAAATGGCTATTATTATATCTGAAAATAACCGTGTAAAAGAGGCAATAGTAAATAGAAATAGAGAAGAACTCCTAAAATCTATTGTCCCTATAGTAAAAAGACTAAATCCTCAAGCAAATACATCTCATCCAAAGATTCACTTTGAAATACCACCAGGGATATCCTTTTTAAGGGTTTGGGAACCTAATAAATACGGAGATAATATAGTAAAATATAGAAAAGATGTAAAAAAAGTTTTTGACTTAGGAGAAAGTATCTGTGGGATTGAGATAGGACATGCTGGGATCTCTGTAAGAGGGATTGCTCCTATATTTTTAAAAGATAAAGCCAAACCAATAGGATGTGTAGAGGTGTTTGGAACTCTTGGTGAAGTAGCTAATGTACTTAAAAGTTTATCTCACCAAAAAATTGCTATATATGGACTGCCTATAGTAGAAACCGAGCAAATTTATGAAAAACTGGGAAGATTTAATATACTTTCTCCACCACCAGTACAATTTAGTAAGTATATAACTGCAAAATTTTTACAAAAGGCTATTAATAAAAGGCATATTGTATTAAAAGAAGCAGGCAACTATCTTATCTCTGCGTTTCCTTTTAAAGATGACGAAGGACAAATTGTTGGAGTATTTGTAAGATTTATGAATATAGCTGCACTAAATAAACAACTTAAATCTACAATATATGAATCTATTGCTGCAGCTATTATTGGATTAATCATTGCTATATCTATAGGTTTAATTATGGCAAGATCTATTACTCGACCGTTAAACTCCTTAGATTTAAGCCTTAAGAATGCTATTAGTAATACAAATTTAAACGCTAATCTTGGAGTAGAAACTTCAAAATGCTGGGAGATAACAGGTTGTACTAAAACAGATTGTCCCTGTTATAATAAAGAAGGAATAAAATGCTGGGCAGAGATAGGAAGCCTTTCCGGTAATCCAACCTGTCATAAAATTACAAACCATATTTATAACTCTTGTGAAGAGTGTCCTGCCTATAAACAGGCAATTCAAAATGAGTTAGAAGAAATTGCAGCTAGTATAGATGCATTCCTACATACTGTTAAAAAGGTTATAATTGAGGTTAAAGAACAAAGTGAACAAGTTAATATAGAATCTCAAAAGATGCTTTCTGCTGCAGACCAAATGGCAAAGGCTGCTATGCAAGGTGAAGAAAAGGCAAAAGATGTAAGCGAGGCAGCAGAAACGGCAAGCGAAAATATAACTAGCATTGCTGCAGCTATGGAAGAAATGACTGCTACTGTTGGTGAAATAGCTCAAAATACAGGAAGAGCTCAAACAGTAGCTCAACATGCTAATGAAGAAGTTGCTCAGGCAAAACAGGTCATTGTTGAACTTGCGGATGCTGCATCAAAGATAGGTGAAGTAAGCAAGTTGATTGGCTCTATTGCAGAACAGACAAATCTTTTGGCATTAAATGCTACTATAGAGGCTGCACGTGCAGGTGATGCAGGCAAGGGCTTTGCTGTAGTTGCAAATGAAGTAAAAGAACTTGCTAAACAAACAGGAGACTCTGTAAATGAGATAGACCAGGTGGTGCAAGATCTACAACAAGGGGCACAAAATGCTATTACAGCTATAGAAAAGATTGTGGAAGTAATGAATCAGGTTTCTGATCTATCTGGAAGTATCGCTGCAGCAGTAGAAGAACAAACTGCGACAACAAATGAAATTAGTGAAAACACTCAAAGGGTAAGTAGTGAAGTAAGTGAAATGACTAAAATAAGTGAGCATATAGCTGAAACAGCAACTCAAACATCTACTGGAGCAAATGAAGTAAAAGAATCTGCTACTACATTAGCAGGACTCTCACACAGACTAAAAAATGTTATTAATAAATTTAAAACCTAACATTTAAAACCTAACTATCTCCTTCTAATGTATTAGGGGCAATTGTAAAAATTGCCCCTATTTTTATTTATTTTTGTTAATTATATACGATCAACTACTATATTTTTAAGTTTTTTAGAAACCTTTTTTAGAGCTTTACACTTTTTAATCTTATTTATATCTGTAATTCCATTTATATTAGTAATAATTACCCTACCATATCCCTTTTTATATGCATTGATAAAATCATATACAGCACCAACTATTACTAACTTACCTGCCTTTATAAGATTTTCATATTTTTTTACACAAAAAGAAACCTGATAATCGACATTTGCCTGGACATTCTTAAGCCATCTTTGCTCAAAACTCCCCTTTGCATGAGCCATAGTAAGAGGTAAATGAAGCTTATCTAATTCATTTATAATGCCTGTAGTCTCATGGGAATAGTTTGACATAGCAGCCTTTACTGCTCCACAATGCGTGTGCCCTAATATAAGAAGTATAGGTGTATGTAAGTGTAGAACACCATAATCTATAGAACCTTCAGAAATACGAATTTGATTACCAATATTTCTTATAACAAATATCTTATCTATAGGATCAAAATTAAAAATATTTGTCTGAACCCTTGCATCTGAACAGGTTATCATTGTCAAAATAGGATGCTGAGAACTCTGATAAGGTAAAAAATATCCTCTTGAATGTTTATGTACAAACTTATTGTTTCCTTTAATAATTACCTTAAGTACAGTTGATGGACTTTTAGAGACCAAAGAATGCTTAGATGCAAAAGAGTTAGTAGTTATACAAAAAAACACTATAAAAACTAAAAATACAACACTACTTACAAACATCACAATTCTTTTGTTCATAACTCCTCCCCCCTTTGTTAGTTTAAAGTTTTAAAAGTTAACTATAAATATATATTATAAGAGATCAAATATATAGTCAATTAATTTTTATATTAATTAAATTTTTCATAGTTATTTATTTATATCCTATTTAAGACATATAAAAATATTAAAATAACTATTAATAATAAAACAAAATTACATAAAAAAAGGCCGAGTTCCCTCGGCCTATTTTAGACTATTTCAGATATTTTATTTATAAAAATATCAAATCCTATTCAGGACTAATACCTAACTCCTTTTCCTTCTCTGCTACAACTAATCTAGTCTTTACAGCAGTATCAGGTGTAAGACTCATTGAATCTATACCACACTCAACTAAAAATGCTGCAAAATCCGGGAAGTCGCTTGGTGCCTGTCCACAAATACCAATCTTTCGTCCCCTTTCCTTAGCAGTATTAATTACCTGACGAACAAGACGTTTTACTGCTTCATTTCTCTCATCATATATATGAGATACAAGCTCAGAATCTCTATCTAATCCTAAAGTTAACTGTGTTAAGTCATTAGAACCTATAGAGAATCCATCAAAAACATCACAGAATTGGTCTGCTAAGACAACGTTACTTGGGATCTCACACATGACGTATACTTCAAGCCCATTTTCGCCCTGTACAAGTCCATACTTCTTCATAACTTCTATAACCTTCTTACCCTCTTCTACAGTACGACAGAACGGAATCATTACCTTTACATTTGTTAGACCCATCTCATCTCGAACTTTTAAAAGGGCTTTACACTCAAGTGCAAATGCAGGTTCATATGCTTCAGAATAATATCTTGATGCCCCACGCCATCCTATCATTGGGTTATGCTCTTCAGGCTCAAAGAGCTTACCGCCTATCAAGTTAGCATATTCATTGCTCTTAAAATCAGAAAGTCTTACTATTACGTCTTTGGGCCAAAATCCTGCTGCAATACAGGCAACACCCTGAGCTAGCTTATCTACAAAGTACATTGCCTTATCATCATAAGCAGCAGTTAACTCATTTATCTGTTTTATAATCTCTTTGAGTTCAGGATTGCCCCTTGTCTTCCTCTTTAATTCAGGATATTTCAATAGAGCCAATGGATGAATACCAATATGGGAATTGATAATAAATTCAAGTCTTGCAAGCCCAACTCCATCATTGGGTATTTGCCCTTGAGAAAATGCCTGCTCAGGGATACCAACATTCATCATAATCTTTGTCTTTGTACGAGGAAGCTCACTGAGATCAAGCCTTGTAACTTCATACTTCAAAAGCCCTTTATATACCTTCCCCTCTTCTCCTTCAGCACAAGAAACCGTTGCATCCATTCCAGTCTTTAGCACCTTGGTACCATTTTCTGTACCAACAACACATGGAATACCTAGCTCTCTAGAAATAATTGCAGCATGACAAGTACGACCACCACGGTTTGTAACAATTGCTGCTGCAACCTTCATAATGGGTTCCCAATCAGGATCTGTCATATCTGTAACAAGTATTTCTCCTTCTCTAAATTTGGTTATATCATTAACTGATTCAATAACATGGATCTTCCCTTGTCCTATCTTAGCTCCAACCGCTTTACCTGTTACAAGGACTTCACCCTTTTCTTTGAGATGATATGTTTCATAGAAATTAGAATCCTTCTGAGAATGTACAGTCTCTGGTCTTGCCTGCACTATAAATAATTCACCAGTTCCAACCTTTTTGCCATCTCCATCCTTTGCCCATTCAATATCCATGGACTTTCCATAGTGCTCTTCGATAATACATGCCCATTTGGCAAGAGTAAGGATTTCATCATCAGAAAGAACATATCTATTTCTATCCTTTTTACTTACCTGTACATTTCTTACCGGACACTTTGGATTCTTGGTATAGATCATTCTCTTTTGTTTTAAGCCAAGCCTCTTACTAATAATTGGTCTATAACCCTCTTTTAAGGTAGGTTTAAAGACATAAAATTCATCAGGGTTTACCGCACCCTGAACAATATTTTCACCAAGACCCCATGCACCTGTTATATAAACTACTTTGTCAAAACCACTTTCTGTATCTAAGGTGAACATAACTCCAGAACATGCACTGTCACTTCTAACCATCTTCTGAACAGCAATAGAAAGATAAACATCAAAATGTCCAAAACCCTTATCATGACGATAAGAAATAGCACGATCTGTAAACAAACTTGCAAAGCATTTATGACATGCCTCTATAAGCATTTCAGGACCACGTATGTTTAGATATGTCTCCTGCTGTCCTGCAAAAGAGGCATCAGGTAAATCTTCTGCTGTAGCAGAAGAACGAACTGCTACATCTACATTTTCTCCATAAGCCTTCTCTAAATTTCTATATGCTTTAATAATTTCTTCTTCCAATACCTTAGGGAATTGGGCTTTCATTATGATTTCTCTAACCTTTTTCCCCCGTCTTCTAAGATCAGCAATATTGTGTGTGTCTAAACCATCAAGTGCCTTACGTATTGCTTCTTCTATACCTGCTTCTTTTAAGAGTAATTTATAGGCCTCAGCTGTAATAGCAAAGCCATTTGGAACCTTAACACCTTTTTCACCTAACTTCTGATACATCTCACCAAGAGAAGCATTTTTACCACCAACCAACGGCACATCTTTAATTGTAATTTGATCGAACCACAGTATTAATGGCTTGTCTGCCATAACTCATCCTCCTAATTCATCCTTTAGCCAAGACATTGGTCTTAAAAAAATTAAGACCAATAGCCATTGGTCTATTAGTTAAGTTTAAACCTATTTAGTTTTATATTGCCCTTTGTTTTAATACTTAAAGTTATATATAACTTTAACCAACGTTTATTTTTAATGTTTACTTTCATTTTAAAAGTCTAGCAATGAAATAAGATTTCTGTCAACAAAAAATGAACATGTTCTCATTTAAAACTACGATTTTTATAGCCATTAGTAAAAATACAGATTCAATTTTTTTTACAATAACTGAAAATTTGTAACCTTTAAAATTATTCGTAGCTTTTGAACAAATTCTTAAGTACTTTATATTTTATCTTTTATTTTTTTATCCTTCTAAGACTACAATTGTCATTGCTAAGTCTTTCTCATGAGTAATAGAAAGATATATATTTTTTACACCTAAATTATATGCTATTTCCTTAGCTTTACCTTTAAGTTCTATTGTAGGAGGCCCCCCTACCCTTCTTACTACACATATATCCTTCCATCTAATACCACGGCTTATACCAGTACCAAGAGCCTTTGAACAAGCCTCTTTTGCAGAAAAACGTGCAGCAAAAGAGGCTGCATAATCCCGTTTTTTCATACAATAGCTGATTTCTTGCTCACAAAAGACCCTTTTAATAAATCTGTTTCCCCATCTATCTATTGCATCCTTAACTCTAGGTATAAAAACTAAATCAGAACCTATACCTATAATCATCTAACAACCTTTTATAATCTTTAACATCTCTCTTACTGCTTGCTCCATCCCAACAAATACAGCCCTAGATACAATTGCATGTCCAATACTAAACTCTTCTATCTCTGCTACAGGAACAAGCCTTGGAGTATTTCTATAATCAAGTCCATGCCCAGCATGAACCCTTAAGCCAAGATCCCTTGCAAGTTTGGCACACTCTACTATTAACTCAAACTCTTTGTCTTCCTCTTCTATATTTTTGGCTTCTGCATATCTTCCAGTATGGATCTCAATACATTGAGCCTTTGTCCTTGCTGCTGCTTCTATTTGGGAAGAGTCTGGATCAATAAAAATACTAACAGGAATTCCTGCATCGTTTAATCTCTTAACTGCATCAGATATCTCTTGCTCAAACTTTATTACATCAAGCCCGCCCTCTGTAGTAAGCTCCTGTCTTCTCTCTGGAACAAGGGTAACAATATCTGGCTTAACCTCACAAGCAATTGATAACATCTCCTCAGTAGCAGCCATTTCCATAGTTAGCCTGGTCTTTACAATCTGTCTTAAAAGTCTTAAGTCTCTGTCTTGAATATGTCTTCTATCCTCTCTTAGATGCACTACAACTCCATCTGCACCAGCTAATTCGACCAAAACTGCTGCATAGATTGGATCAGGCTCTTTACCAAGCCTTGCTTGTCTAATAGTTGCTACATGATCTACATTTACACAAAGATCTGCCATAACCTTCTCCTTCCTAAGTATCTCTAAAAGCTCATTCTCTAAAGCCTCCATCCTCCTTTGAGCCTCACCGCCAAGCTCATGGTCTTCACCCAAAAGATGTGCAAAGCCATGAACTAGTAAAGACTCTAAGCGTTGATAAAGACTTTGCCCTGCATGATGAGCTTCACGCCTTGCTGTATCAATACATATTACAATATCACCAAGGGGTTGCCCGTCCTTTATTGGTGGGTTTTGTTGTGGAAAAGAGATTACATTGGTAGTATATGGACGAGAAAGCCATCTAGTGTTTATCTGGATCATCTCCTCATCTTCTACTAAGAGAAGACTGAGCTCGGAATTTTTTAATCCCTTTTTATTTAGAAGTAGTTGAGCTGCTCTTATAAGAATAGGAGCATAAACACTACCCCTACAACGTGTAGTTAAGTAAACCGCCACCTTCTCTCCCTTTCTTTTTACGAAAAAATATTTAAGAGGAATTCTCTGCTTGTTCGTAAGCCTCTATAATCTCTCTTACAAGCCTATGCCTTACTACATCTTGCTTATTAAATTCAATAAAGGCTATGCCTTTTATACCAGATAATATCTTTTTGGCTTGAACAAGCCCAGAACCTTCTTTATTTGGTAAGTCTATCTGGGTAATATCTCCTGTAATCACTGCTTTTGAATCATAACCAAGCCTTGTTAAAAACATCTTCATCTGTTCAGATGTTGTATTTTGTGCCTCATCTAAAATTACAAATGCTTGGTTTAAGGTCCTGCCTCTCATAAAGGCAAGGGGAGCAACCTCTATAACTCCTTGATCAAGAAGTCGTGCTGCCCTCTCAAGAGGAACCATATCATAAAGTGCATCATAAAGTGGCCTAAGATATGGATTTACCTTTTCTGCAAGATCTCCAGGTAAAAATCCTAACTTTTCCCCAGCTTCTACTGCTGGTCTTGTAAGAATTATTCTAGATATCTCTTCCTTTAATAGAGCAGAAACAGCCATTGCCATTGCAAGATATGTCTTTCCTGTGCCAGCAGGACCAATACCAAAGACAATATCATGATTACGAATCGCCTCAACATAGAGCTTCTGAGAAAGACTCTTTGGAGTAATTATCTTTCTACCTCTTGCTATGCAGAGCTTGTCTAAAAATATATCCTTTAGTTTTGCACTTGGGTTTTCCTGAAGGATTCTTATGGCAAACTCAACATCTGTAGGATAAAGAGGATAGCCCTCTTCGAGCAGGGCATAAAGTTGCGTACAGGTCCTATCTGCAAGATCTATATCGATAGGTTCACCTGTAATAGTAAGTTGATTACCTCTTACGTGTATATTAACATGGAGGGCATCTTCTATAAGTTTTAGGTGTTGACCTTGTTCTCCAAAGAGTCCAAGTGCAAGGGAGTTGTCTTCAAATATACGCTGTTTTTGATGAAGAGCCATATTTCTTTTTAGTTGCCTTCTCAAGGAATTTTTAATTACCTCCTTTTTTATTTAAATTTTAATCATTTTTTATGAGGATGACCATATCTTTTATGCATCAAGGGCCCTATCGTAAAACTTACCTACTCCATACTCCTTACGACGTAAAAATTTCTCAAGAGGAGGACCAATAATTTGCATTTCAGGATGCTCTTTTTGTACCTCCTGGGCAATCTTCATCTCCATTGTACAACCTGTACTATAAGTGGCATCCTTGCCAACCCATTCAGGTGGAACTTTTTCCCCCATAAGCTCAAATGCCTTCTCAATATCATCTACAGTCTGAAAACGCCATATATCAATGAGACCACTTCGTTGTACAATTTCCCACATATACATTATATCATCTGCATCCATTCCTGGCTCAAAATGTTCAGCAGGATTTATAACATAAACCCCCTCTTGTCTAGACCTAAGATATGAAACAAAGGTATTAAGCACCCTCTTTGCAGTTTCAAGTTGGTTAGGAATACTGCCAACAATGGCACTATAAAACATAATAGTCTTACCTTGTTGCTTTGCAAGTCTAAGTTGATCAATAAGGGCCTGTGCCTTAGCCCTTAAGTCTGCCTCAGAAAACCTGATTGCCTTTTCATGCTTAGGCTTTTCCTCAAATATAACATTGTGCCTCTCGCCTCTTGTAATACTTAAAATATCCCTTGTAAACTTGAATCTAGTATCAAATATACATGGACGATCCTCTATTGAACGAGATACTACTGCATCTACCTCTTTAAATGCTCGTGCAAAAGTTACAGAGGCAAGAAGAGGATTAAAACGTTCCTGAGTACCATCAGAAATCACAAATAACATTTTGTCACTTTTTAATGCCTTTAGAAGATTCTTTTTAGAAATATGAGGGTCTAAAATAATCTCTGCATTTGAGAACTCTTGTTGCAAGATAGGATCTTCAAGTACATCTGCAATAGTAACTGCATTGTAATAATATGCCTTCTTAACTGCCATTATTACCTTAACACCCATGGTCATTAATATTTGTATCATAGCAAGATCAAGGATTATCTCTCCTGCACTTGCCCCAATCCACAAAAGATAATGGATACAAGATGGACGTATACAACTCTTTAAAAACCCCTCAAGCCACTTCCACCCATTTCCCTTTACAGGTGTATTCATCATCTTTTTTAATCTATCAACAGAGGGGATTATATCTGATTGCCATAGTTCTGGATATCCTGTTAGCGCCATAAGACGTCTTAATTTTAGAAGCTGAATATTAAAATCTACTTCATCTAAGGGAGTATCTTCATTTAAATCAATACCTGAAGGATCATTTAATGCCTGCTTAAAGACCTGAGAGTTTAAAAGATCTCTCATCCTTCTATTCCAAGTTTCTCGAATCCTTGACTGAGGCCTATGAATCTCACTTACTTGAGTAAATATCTGTAAAAGTCTTTTTTCAAGCCTTGAAGGTAAAATAACAAGGGAGGCTGTTTCATGTCTAAACTTTATGTGAAGTAGACTTAATAAAAAACGCTTTCTATATTCATCCTCCACTACTTGTTTTACAAGGGGTTCAATCCTGTCCCATACCTTTAAATACTCAATTGGCAAAAGTTCTGCAGCCCTCTTTTCTATAATTGCATTAAACATCTCATCTGAACATGGATAGTAATATGGCTCATCTTCCATATATACCATAAATCTAAGCTGTTCAGGAGATGCTACCTCATCTGGAAACGCCTCATAAGCAAGGTGATTCTCTGTATAAAAGTTAGCTAGCCAAGCCTGTTTTTCTGGATCATTTTCATGATGGGATATAAGTGAACCGTGACTAAACATGAGTTTTTATTATCTACTCCTTGATTAACTATTTTCTAAATAAATCGGATTATTAAAGCTAAATCTTATATTTCCTTCTTATTTATACTAAAGCCCATATCTAATAATTGCGGCTCAACTTCCTCTAGGTCTTTCGAGTTACAAATAACAGCAAAACGTGCATCTTTTATGTTGGTCTTTAGTACCTTATTTGTCAGTTCTTGTATATCTTGAGCCGTTGTATCTAATAAGGCTCTTCTAAGCGACCTCCTAAAATTTACATCTTCACCACTCATAAAACGATTAAGTGAAAGTGAAAGTGCTTGAGCAGGTCTTATAGGTCTATCAAACAATTTAAACGTCCCTATAATTGCTTGTTCTATAGAGTCTTCAGATAAGTCCATATCCTTTTCTACAAAGTCTATTAATCTTAAATAACATTCTAGGGTCTCTCGTATCTTTGGATCTCTATAAGAGGATATACTGAATATATTAAGAGATGGACTAAACGATGCCTTGGCTCCATAGGCACCATTTTTTACACGAATTTGTTCCCACAGATAACTTAAAGATAAGTGTCTAGATAAAAGCAATAATGTGGGAGATAGCCTGTCTTTAAACCCTAAAGAAGGCATTGACATCGCTACAAAAGAAACATCTGTTTGGGTAACTAAGGCATCTATTGTCTTATCTTTTAACGTTTTAATATCATTAAACCTTTTAATACTTTCACTGATTCCCTTAGAATTTTCACCTCTACCTATAAAGGAAGAAAACTCCTTGCTTAGTCTATTTCTACACATTTTATAGCTATCTTCATCTCCAACAATACTGATAAAGACCTTTGAGTCTTCTAATAAAAACCTCTTAATCTTAGATAACTTATCTACTATTTCATCAGATGCTTTGTCAAAATTCTTTGAAAGATAGTCAAAGAATCTAATTTGACTAATCCCTGATATCTCTTCAAGTAGCCATGTCTTAGAAGAGATTGTTCTAGATGCATAACTTTCTGCATAGCTATTTCCATGGGGAATAAGAGAACTCTTCCTTGCAACCATCCCCTGTAAAATAATATCTTTTAGACGAGCTGTATCAGAAAAATCTGCTCTCTTTAATCTTTCAAAATATATATCTAACATCTTATCTAAATTTCTTTTTATTGCATTTGACCCCATAGAAAAGATAGGCCTAAAAAATCTATCATCTTCTATCTTAAAACCAAGATTAACTCCAGCACTAATTCCACCACTAACAAGAGCCTCTTCATGTGCAATGGTTGCATAATCCTTTTTATCTGTACCCATCTTTACTACTGCTTCAGAAAAGAGCGGCAAATAAGGTATTAAAGAGCCATCATCTATTAATTCTATGCCTGATATATCAAATGCACAAAGTAGATAACATAACTCATTTGTCTGCATCCTTGTAAATAATACACAAAGCCCTTCAAGATCATCTTCTTGGGTACCTAACTCATAGGGTTCAGAAGAAATCTCCTTTTTAGACAATTTTGGAAGTGTCTTTAATGCCTCTGGTGGGTTAGGTTTAAGCTGTAAAAGTTCAAGTCTTCTTGCTTCTTTATCTATCTCTATAAGTTCCTCTTTACTAAAAGAAGACTTTATCTCTTCCATCTTCTTTTTAAACTCTCTCTTTTGTCTATTAGATAAATCTGGATCTGGTATAAAAGTAAGACGAGTAAAATGAGGATTTTCTATTAAAAGCTCTGTTAGAACATCTTCAAAAAATCTAGGGTTATTCTTATATGTTTTTCTAAGTTCATTTAGATGAGAACATATATTTAGATTATAAAGTGGATCTGCCTCATATATCCAGCTACTAAAGACAAGATCCATAAGTCTTAATGGATAATGGCCTGTAATCTGTCTTGCAGAAAGCTCTAAGCGATGAAAAGCAGCTTCAAGTTTTTCCCTATCAAGTCCCTTTTTAACTTCATCTTTTAGTACCTTAAAGATTAACTCCTCTATGGCATCTGCTCTATCAGGTTCGCTGCCTTTAAGCCCAACAGTGAAAAAGGTATCTCTCTGATAATCAGCATAACCAGATGAAGTAAGTTCTTGCCCAAGATGAGAATCGATAAGAGCCTTTCTAAGAGGGGAGGCTGCATTATCTAATAGATAAAAGTCAAGGACTCTCATTGCCAATGTCTTTATTGTATCTATCACATCATTTGTAAGAAATGTAAGACAAACTGCGCTTTTTTCTCTAACTTCTTCATGAGAAGCTATTGGATAAGGGATTGTTTTTCTCTTGGGCTCTTTCCATCTTGGCTGTAGAGATATGCTACTTGCTACATCAATCTTGTTAAAGTTAGAAAGAAATTGCTTATTTAAAAAGCTTAAGAGTTTTATAGTTTCTATGTTTCCGTATAAAAAGACAAACAGATTTGAAGGATGATAATAGGTATGATGATAGTCAATAAAACGTTTATACGTAAGTGTTATAATTTCATCAGGAACGCCTCCAGAGTCTTTTCCATAGGCATTATCTGGACATATACTTCTTACAGTCTCTCTTGAAATAAGCCCATCTAAACTAGAATAAACTCCTTTCATTTCATTATAGACAATACCCTTTACAATAAGTGGAGAGGTTATATCTCCTGGGGTTTCAAAATCAAAGTGAAAACCTTCTTGTTTAAAGTGCTCTTCTTTAAGTAAGGGATTAAAAACTGCATCACAATATACTGAGGAAAGATTAAAAAAATCCTTTTCAACCATACTAGCACATGGATAAACTGTTTTATCAGGATATGTCATAGCATTTAAAAAAGTAGCAAGAGAGGTCTTTAACATCTCTACAAAAGGATCTTTTACAGGGTACCTCTTAGAGCCACAAAGCACTGTATGTTCTAATATATGAGGAAGTCCTGTATCATCTGGAGGAGGAGTTCTAAAACAGAGAGCTAGAAGATTTTCTGGATCATTGTTATGGAGATGAATTAATCTAGCTCCTGTTTTTAAATGACGTGCAATATAGGCAACAGAAAGGACTTCAGGTAGTACCCGTATATCTTCAATTATAAAACCTTCATATTCTCTTTGTATATCTAATATTTTTTGGGGGATAATTTTGTCATTTTGTTCCATCAAACTCCTCCTTAACATTCAAAATGATTAGTTCGATAAGTATTAACACAAACACCTTATTAAGAGTTTAGCAATATAAATTAATTAAACGTATTTGACAATTGTTTATGACATTTATATTAAACTGTAAGTTTAACAATATTTTCAATTTAAATAACATTAACCATCTAGTTGATAATTTGACTTCTATTATATAATCGTGTTATCTTATAATTACATAAAAAAGAGTGAAGGCCTTTGTGGGGGAATTACAGCAATTTTCAAAAAAATAGATCAGACTCACCATCTTAATTAAGGACTAAAAGCATTATAATTAAAGAATTCTATAATATAAAAGGCCTTCCCTAAAAAAAATTAAAATAGCACTTAAGAATATCAAATAGGAGCATTACATTAGGTGGTTAAAGAAATATTAACACCGGAATAATTTTATGAAAAGTTGCTTTATACAGCTTTTTAAATTTAATTGTCAAGCGCCAATTAGGCTTAATCTATATAACACCAAATACTTATTAGTATTATTTTTATTATTCCTAGGACTGTTATTCCCAATCCCAAATTGCCAAGCATCAGAGGTACTTATTGTATTAGAGACAAATCTAAAACCCTATGTAGAAGCCCTTAATGGAGTTAAGAGTATAATTGGAAACAAGGTAGATGTAATATCTATACAAAACTTAATAGAACAAGAAAAAAATAAAGAAATCAGTACACAAGATATAATAGAAACATACCATCCACGTATAATAATTACTATAGGCAGTCAATGTCTTTTGTTTTTAATGAATAAAGCTGATCATATCCCTATTGTTTTTACGATGGTATTAAACCCTTGGTCTTTTCCGTTCTCTAGACCACTTATAACAGGTATATCAATGAATGTATTACCAGAGTTATACTGGAGGGTGTTTTCTTGTATAAAACCTCCTATACACACTATAGGGGTAGTATATGATCCGGCTAAAACTGGCTATTTAGTTAATATAGCAAAGGAATTGACTAAAAAATATCATCAAAAACTTATTGCGATACCAGTAAAAAATCCTGTACAGGCTATAAGAGCAATACAAAAAATAGTACCTAAAATAGATGCGTTTTGGATGACTCCTGATACCACTGTCTATAGACAAGAAGCATTAGACTTCCTTATTTATAGTTCAATATGTTATCATTTTGTATTAGCAGGACTGTCTATAAAAGACGTAAGGTCAGGGAGCTTATTTGCTTGGTCTTTCGATAGCTACAAATTAGGGAAACAGGCAGGTGAATTAGTAGATAAAATACTAAAAGGAGCAGATTTTCCACATAGAAAATTCTTCTGGGCAAAACAACTATCCTTATCAATAAACCTTAAAATAGCAAAAAAGATAGGAGTGCAACTCGATAAAAGATTGATAGAAAACGCTCAGGTAATAAAGTGACAAAAAATTACAAACAAACAAAAAAAGTAACTGGTTATGGTTATCCTATTAGCTTGAAAGCTAAAGTTATTATCTCTGCAATAATAATTTTAGCTTTAACATTGGGGATACTTATTACCACATTTCTATATAGAACTATCCAATTTTATCAACAAAACTTTATCCATAGGGGAATTGCCTTATTAAATGGAGTATGTGCAGAAAGTAGGGTAGCATTATTAGCTGAGGATAATGGTAGGTTATTACGACAAGCGAGGGCTATTCAAGCAAGAAGTGAAATACTATATATTATATATTTTGATCCTAATGGTAATATTATAACTTTATCTGTAAAAAATAAAAACATAGAACATATTATAAACAAAACAAAGTTAGAAAAGATAGCTAGGAAAGTAAAAAAATATGCATATACTAACAATAATATACAAATTATAAAAAATGATCTACCTAAAATTGGAACTATATATGAATTTTGGAAGCCAGTACAATCAAAAGTTGTACCTGAACTTAGATATTATTCTGGAACAAGTAAAGCTAGTATATCCGGTATAGTATGTATTGGGATAAGTACTAAGGAAATTAATCAATTTTCTAAGCAAATGATAAAAAATGGTATCTTACTAGCCTCTATAGCTATCATATTTATGGGTATAGTTGCTTATATAGTTCTATATAAGACTATGAAGCCATTAGATGAATTAGTAGAAGGCGTCAAAGCTGTAGGTAGAGGTGATAGAACGCGCGTTGTTTCAGTATCTAGTAGAGATGAACTTGGAGTATTAGCAAGAGAATTCA
>CAZODM010000011.1:0-41718 GCA_964578585.1 uncultured Desulfobacterales bacterium
GGTTTACTTGCGAACTCTTTCGTAACAGCCTCTTTTTTATTTATCTGTTTTTGCTTATTTATATCTTTATCATTATTGTGAAGATTATTTAATATTTTAACTTGTTTTGTTTTATTATCCGCTATTTTAGTACCATTTTCTATACTAGAGGTATTAGTAGAAGTACTATTTATACTAATAACTGATGCATTAAGAGAAGACTTTTTAGATTGAGTATTATTGATATCAATGGTAGCATTTTTAGTAATCAATGACTTATCAGTTTGATCCTTATGTTTAGTATTACTATTGCTTGTTATAGTAGTTGCATTTATATTATGGTTTGTAGTCTTCAATGTTGTAGAGTTAATAGAGGAAATGGGAGTTTTATTAGTAAGTTGCGGTGATGATTTACAAAAGGATACCAAAAAAACAACTAATAATATGAAGATAATATATAGACCCTTCATTATAAAGCGCCGTTGCACCACTGCTCTATCTCCTTCTATTTATTTTGGGGATTTATAAATTTTTCCCATTCCATGACTAATAGATATTTTTTTTCTTGATTACACTTTTTACATGCTGGCACAAGATTACTTTTAACACTTTTACCTCCTCTAATTAGAGGTACAACATGATCCATTGTTAAATTTTGGGCTCCAACTTTTTTGCCACAGTAATAACATATTCCAGGAGCACACTTCTTTTGCCACCAGCGAGTCTTTCTAAGTTCTCTAGCTCTTTGTTTTTCTTTTCGTATTTGAGAGTCAGACACTAAAGGAATAAAAAATTCTTTTGTAGAAGAATCTCTATTACTTACCATGAGTTACCCATCTAATAGTCTTTATTGATTTAAAAATAAAATAAAACATATTTTTTTAAAAAAGTTAAGTTTTTCCTATAACTTTTAAAGAAAATTGTCGATAAAAAAGATACCTAACTTATAAAAATCATTATTAAAATTAAAAAGTTAAAGTAAAAAATAGACAAAGCACAAATGAAAGAAGAAAAACTAGTAAAAAATAAAGCTCAAATTGTATATAACTTTATGGATCATGAACCAATTACTAAAAAGGCTGAGCGCATACTAAATGAGTGTATACGGTGTGATCTACCTGTTTGTTCTAAAAATGTCCGCATTGTACTAGCAATGTCAAGTGATTTAAACATCAATATTGCAGATATTGCTTATATCATATTAGAAGATCCTGGAATGACTATAAACTTTTTAAAAATTGGCAACTCTGCCTTTTACTCTCCAGGAAAACAACGCATAATTTCTATGCAAAATATTCTAGTCTTGTTAGGCATTGATAATATAGTGTCAAGTGTAATGGGATTTCCTCAAATAAAAATTGAAGGATTTAATGAACTTAGTAAAGAAAATCCCATATTTTCTTTATTCCTTTCTCTTACAGCATTTAGGATGAAGATTGGATTAGAATTGGCTAAGTTACTCTCTATTGATTCCCAAGCCCTAGCTGCTTGTCTTGCGTCAATAGATATAGGATTTTTAATGCTCTCTTATACACAACCTCACATTGCAAGATTTTTATTTTCTCTTGCTACAAAAGAAACAGTTATGTTAAAAACAGCCAAAAGAATAACAGGATGGACTCCTCATCAACTAAGCCTTGAAATAATAAGACTCTGGAATTTTCCCGTGTTAATTAGGCGATGTATACTTGCTGGTGTAGATATAAGACATGAATACAATGGTATTATTGAACAACTGTCTATTCTTATAAATGGATGGGTTAAAGCCGCTGCTATTCCTAAAAACTCTCTAATGAACTTGCAAGCATATTATTTAGAAAAAATAAAAGATACAACAGGTATAAAATACAATAAATTAAGTCTAATTTTAAAAGAAACCGTTGATAGCTTTAGGGGCAATTCTCCATTTTTTTATTCTATTCTTGAACAAAATAACTTCTTTAAAAATCTAACAATTTAGATCTCTTTATATTATAATTAAAAAAATCTTTTATGGTGAAGGCAAATTGCATAAAAAAGAACGACGCCTTTTAAAAAAGATACTTATTGCTGCTCTTGCCTTAAGTCCGGATAGTTTTGCCTTGGTACCAGATGAACAAGGATGGGTCAAACTTAAAGAATTATCAAAGACTATTAGTCAAGAATCTGGATTTAAACATATAACAACTAAAACTATTGAACAATTTGTTTGCCTTTGGGAAAGAGAAGATTTTGAATTAGATCGTAATAACAAAAAAATTAGAGCCTCTTACTCATTGCGTAAAGATCTAAATCTTAATTATGAGGTGTGTTCTCCTCCAGATATTTTATTTACTGCTATACGGCCCAAGGCATATCGTCACATTTTAAAAAATGGCTTTAGAACTAAAGATTCTCCTATTGTTTCTAGCACTTCTAAGGAACTTGCCATACGAAGAGGAAAATGGATACACAATGACCCTATTCTAGTGACTATAAAAGCTTTTGAAGCGTCAATGCAAGGTTGTGTCTTTTATAAATTTGGAGAACATTTATTTTTGTCATATTATATTGCTCCAGAATTTTTATACATACAAACCCCACCTCCCAAAGAAGATAAAGAGAAGGAAGAAAAAATATCAAAAACAGATCAAACTAGCATTAAGGAGCCACCAAAAGCAGAGATTATGGGGAGCTTTTTTGTTTCTTCTGATTTTGGTTTTGAAAATAGAAAGAAAAGTAGTAAGTTAGGAAAAGATAAAAGACGTAAAAAAGATCCAGATTGGAAGAGAATAAGAAGGCAAAAAAGACGTAGATGATTTCTTTCCTTTCTTATATAAAAAGCACTTTAGTAAAAAATAAGAAGAAGCTTTTAACAATAGCTATAGCTATTTATTTTCTTATTTTTAACACTCTCAGTGCTTTTGCTATCATGTCTATAGAACAAGAAAAATCCTTAGGCAGACGCCTTTTAATGATGGTGAAACAACAGGTTGAATTGATTAATGATCCAGAATCCCTTATCTATATTAGTGAGCTTGGACATAAAATATTAAAACAAGTTGGAAGTAGTTTCTTTACATATCATTTTTTTATTATAAATGATGATGGATTAAATGCCTTTGCTATGCCAGGTGGGTATGTATTTGTTCATTCTGGACTCATTGAAGCTGTAGATAATGAAGATGAACTCCTTTGTGTTCTTGCACACGAGATTTCTCATGTTGAATGTAGGCATATTGCTAAGCGTATAGAAAAGATGCAAAAAGTAAATCTTGCAACCCTTGCGCTTGCAATTGCAGGCCTTTTTTTGGGAAATCCTCAAGCAACTAGTGCAGTATTTGCCACATCTTCTGCTCTAAATCTCTCTATAGCACTTAAATATAGCAGACAAGATGAAGAAGATGCAGATAGACAAGCCTATCAATGGATTTGTAAGGCAGGATATGATCCAAGAGGACTTGCCAAGATATTAGAAAAAATGGTCCGTTATAGATGGCTTGGTACTAGTTCTATACCAAGTTATTTATTAACACACCCAGGAGTGGCAGACAGAATTACTTATATTGATCAACTTTATCAGGAACATCCATGCCCTCAAAGGGTAAAAGAGGACAATTTTGAGCTACACAGAGTTCAGATAAGACTTAAATGCCTGACCCAAGATCCTGTTGATGTTGCACAAGGATTTATGACAAAACTAAAGAAAAATCCTAAAGATATTTGGGCACGTTATGGTTTAGCCCTTGCTTTTTGTGAGCAGCAAAATTTTAAAGGAGCCATTAAGAATTTAAATATTTTAATCAAACAGCATCCACATCAGTTAGTGTTTCTTAGAGATTTGGCAGAGGTTTATATGCATGAAGGTGCCTACCAAAAGGCAATTTCTATATTAAATAACTATTTAACTACCTGCCCTAAAGACATAATTGCACAATATGATATAGGGCTTTCTTATCTTAGGATAAAAAAAGCTCAAAAGGCTTTACCATATTTTATGGGTCTATTACATAATTGGCCTATAAAATCTCAGCTTTACTTTAATATTGGTTTAGCCTTAGCAAAACTCCACCAAATGGGGGCAGCTCATTATTATTTTTATAGACATTTTTTAGCAACAGGACAATTTAATGTTGCTATGTATCATAGAAGGTTGGCACTTAAACTCTTACCTAAGAACAGCATATATTATCAGGCCCTTAAAAACTCTTACCCACCCAAGCCTTTAATCCCAAATAAAAATAAACAAAGCACTGGAAGCTAAGGAGGTATTAATGGAAAAAGAGATATCAGAGTATAAAAAATCTATTTGGAGAGAAGTCTTCTTGTTTTGGCTTATTGCTGGAATAATCTTATTTTTAGATCAATTTAGTAAACATTTTATTATGACTCATATTGGATATAGTGATCAAGTAGTCATAATACCTGACTTTTTTAATATAGTACATGCTAGAAATACTGGAGGAGCATTTGGTATATTGGCAAGTGCTGGGACATGGAAACATCTATTTTTTCAAATTATTAGTATAGCTGCAATTATAGGTCTTTTTTATTTTTATATCAGCAGTAAAAATCGTACTAAATTATTTCTATTAGGTAGCGCTTTAATAGCAGGGGGAGCAATGGGTAACTTAACAGATAGAATTAGATTTCGAGCTGTAACAGATTTTTTAGACTTTCATATAGGAGCTTACCACTGGCCAGCTTTTAATGTAGCAGACAGTGCTATTACAATAGGGGCATTGCTTTTGATGATTCAATTTTTTAGGATGAATCCATAAAACTACTTTGCGGAGTAAGGAGTAGAAAATGGCAGAAAAAACCTTAAGCAAAAAGCAATGGGAAAGATTACAAAAAGATTTAACATTTAAAAAAGAACATGCATGGTTAAAACTTTCTAAAACAGAACGTAAAAAGGTCTTTGATTATACAGAAGAATATAAAAAATTTTTAAATGATTCTAAAACTGAAAGAGAAACTGTAAAAACTCTTTTAGAAAAGGCTAAAAAGGCTGGATTTATTTTATATGATGAAGCAAATACTAATCATAAAAAAATAATATGGACATTTAGAAATAAAGTTATTGTACTTGCTGTTTTAGGTAAACATCCTGTTTCACAAGGTGTTAGGATTATTGCCTCTCATATAGATTCTCCTAGAATAGACCTTAAACAAAATCCTCTTTATGAAGATCTTGATATGGCTTATTTTAAAACCCATTATTATGGGGGTATAAAAAAGTATCATTGGCTTTCAAGACCTCTTGCTTTACATGGTACTATTTTGCGCGCTGATGGAACAAGTCTTGATATAAAGATTGGAGATGGTCATGGTGAGCCTGTTTTTGTGATAAATGATCTTTTACCCCATCTTGCTCATAAAATTCAAGCTCAAAAAAAGGTAAGTGAAGCGTTTCCTGCTGAAAAATTAAACGTACTAGTTGGTGGTTTACCATTAGAAGGTCCTAAAGAAGCAAAGGAAGCTGTAAAACTTGGCATATTAAAATTACTATATGATAAATTCAGTATTACTGAAGAAGATTTAATAAGTGCAGAATTAGAACTTGTCCCTGCAGGATATGCACGAGATGTTGGATTTGATTGTGCTTTTGTTGGTGGATATGGCCAAGATGATAGATGTAGTGCATATGCAACTTTTTATGCTCTCTCTTCGTTAAAAGAACCTCCATATTGTTCTATAGGTCTATTTTTAGATAAAGAAGAAATAGGAAGTGATGGAAATACAGGAGCAAAGGCGAGAATCTTAGAGATGATTCTACTTGATCTTCTTAAGTTCAATAAAGAAACAATAGAGCCAGATACCCTTTTGAAAACATTGTTTGCTTCAAAGGCAATTTCTGCGGATGTTACTGCTGGTATGGATCCTGATTTTACAGAAGTACATGAAAAGAAAAATGACGCATTAATTGGTTATGGAATAAGTCTTACAAAGTACACTGGTTCAAGAGGTAAGTATATGGCAAATGATGCACATGCTGAATATGTAAATTGGATACGACGTACATGGAATAAAGCAGGTGTTATCTGGCAAGCAACTGAGATGGGTAAAGTAGACGAAGGCGGCGGTGGAACAGTAGCAAAATATCTAGCACTTCATGGTATTGATATAGTTGACGCAGGGACACCACTTCTTGCTATGCATTCACCTTTTGAAATAGCTCACAAAGTAGATTTATATATGAGTATGAAAGCTTACAGCGCATTTTATAACAGCAAAGAAAAATAATAGGAACAAGGGGAGAAAAATGAGGATACTAGAACCAACATTTGAAATATTAGATGACTATTTTAAGCAAGGTAAAATTCTTGAACAAATAGAGAGATGTGGAAGGGTTTGTTATAAGAGCGAGGATAGAATTACAAAAGATTCTGCAATCCCATTTATTAAAGGCATAATAAAAAGAGGGCATGAATCCGTTCTTGAAATGGCTCAGTTTGTGTTAGAAATAAGGGTAGATTCCGAAGCTATAATGCATAAATTTTTTGAACGTATTCCAAGATTTTGCCAGGCAGACAAAATAGAACGACATAAATACATTCTATCTGCAAATCCGAGAGCATTTAGAGATCTTGCAAGAGATCATAAAGACTTAAAATTGGTAAAGGCTCTTTTACATTTTTTAACTCGTAAGTATCCAATACTTTTTGAAGACTTGGCTCCCAAAAGAGGCTGGATCCCTCAAGACGGAATAAGTCTTAAACTTCTATCTCCAAAAGAAATAGATGCATTAGAGCTTCCTCTTTTATTAAGACATAGATGTCTACTGGTACATTTCACAGTTAATAGAGCTGTTACACATGAGCTTGTTAGACACAGAATTGCCTCATACTTACAAGAATCTCAGAGGTATTGTAGATATGGTGAAGAAAAGTTTGGGGGAGAGGTAGCATTTATAAGACCTTGTTTTTTTGATCCAGAAAGCAAAGAGTTTGCACTATGGAAAGAGGCAATGGAGAATGCAGAAAAGAGTTATCTTGAACTTTTAAAAACTAGCTCTCCCCAAGCAGCAAGGACTGTTTTACCAAATTCTTGCAAAACAGAGATTATGGTCCACTGTAGTCTTGCTGAATGGGTGCATATATTAAGACTTAGGGCATCAAAGGCAGCAGACCCATCCATGAGAGAGATTATGTTAAAGCTTTTACCAGCCTTAAATGAAAAGTTTCCCTCTGTATTTACTCCTTTGTTAGAAGCAGTAAAGGCTCAAGAGGAATAAAATATTATGCAGATAGAAACTGATTGCATTGTAATTGGCTCTGGTATATCTGGCTTAAGCCTAGCTTTAAAGCTTAGTTCTTTTTGTAATGTTTGCGTATTGACTAAAAAAAATGCTACAGATACAGCCACAAATCTTGCACAAGGTGGTATAGCTTGTGTAATGTCTAAAGATGATTCTTTTGATCTTCATGAACAAGATACTATCCGGGCAGGGGATGGTCTTTGTCATGAAACTATAGTTTCTCTTATTATAAGAAATGCTCCTAAAGTTATAAATGAATTGATTGAACTTGGAGTAGCTTTTACAAAAAGCAAAAAAGATCCAACCCAATTTGACTTAGCAAAAGAAGGTGGGCACAGTAAAAGAAGAATACTTCATGTAGAAGATTTTACAGGTAGAGCTATTCAAAAAGCTCTACTTAAAAGGATATGTGCAAGTGAACACATAAGTCTTTTTGAAGATCATATAGCAATAGACCTTATTACAGAGGGTAAAATTAGAGGTAAATCCAAAGGACAAAGATGTCTTGGTGCATATGTATTAGAAGTTAAAACAGGTGAAATACATACATTTCTTGCTCCTGTTACAATAATTGCTACAGGAGGGGCTGGAAAGGTATATCTGTATACTAGCAATCCAGATGTAGCCACAGGTGATGGGATTGCCATGGCATATAGAGCAGGAGCAAGGATAGCCAATATAGAATTTGTACAGTTTCACCCTACTTGTCTATATCATCCCGATGCTAAAAATTTTCTTATATCAGAGGCATTAAGAGGAGAAGGGGCAAGGCTTATAAATCATGAAGGAAAGAGGTTCATGGAAGACTATGAACCTATCAAAAAAGAGCTTGCTTGTAGAGATATTGTTGCTCGGGCAATAGATACAGAGCTTAAAAAAAGTGGTAAAGAATGTGTATATTTAGATATAACGCACAGAGGCAAAGACTTTATAATATCGCGTTTTCCTAATATATATCATGCATGTCTCAACTTTGGTATAGATATCACTAAAGAGCCTATCCCTGTAGTACCTGCTGCTCATTACATGTGTGGAGGGATTGTAACAGATTGTTGGGCACAAACAGATATAAAAGGGCTTTTTGCTGTTGGAGAGTGTGCATGTAGTGGTTTACATGGTGCAAATAGACTCGCTTCAAATTCTTTATTAGAAGGACTTGTAATGTCTAATCAGGCATATAAAAAGATAAAAGAGATATTTCCTTCACTTAAATCTAGTCCTATACCACCTGTACCTGCGTGGGACCCCGGAGGAGCAGTAGATATGGATGAGGCTGTATTAATTTCTTATAACTGGGATATGATAAGACGTCTCATGTGGTACTATGTGGGTATTGTTAGGAATGAAAAGAGGCTCTTTTTGGCACTTAAAAAGTTAAAACCTGTACTTGAAGAAATAAATGACCATTATTGGTCTTACATACTTACTAGAGACTTCGTTGAACTTAGAAACCTCGCACAAGTAGCCCATCTCATTATAAAAGCTGCTTTTATGAGAAAAGAAAGCCGAGGAGGTCATTATAATCAAGACTATCCCCAAAAAGATGATTGGAACTGGAGAAGAGATACAATTCTTATAAGAGAGGGATTGTGAACTTTTCTAACAAGGATGATATTATAAAGAACAATACAAATATCATAAAGATAAAACGATTTATATTATTAATCATAACAATCATCTTTTTTTTAGCATGCCTATTTCTTTTATGCCTTTATAACAGAGCAGAAATCTACATATTTTGGAACAATCTTCTTAAGGTTTTAAAAGAAGCAGATAGTGCTAGACGTTTTATTTTGTCGTTTGGTATATGGGCGCCAGCTATATTTATTTTACTGCAGATGCTTCAAGTAGTTGTTTCTCCTATACCTGGAGAAGTAACAGGCTTAATAGGCGGCTTTATATTTGGAGTGTGGAAGGGCTTTTTATATTCAACAATAGGATTAACTCTTGGTTCATTGGGAGCGTTTTTCATTGCTAGGTTTTTTAGGTCAATTGTCAGAAAAAAGCTTGCTGCCTCTAAGCTATATCAAAAATTCAATCATATAATTGATCATCAAGGAATCTTTGTTTCTTTTATTTTGTTTTTATTGCCTGGATTTCCAAAGGATTTCTTATGTTATCTATTAGGACTTAGTAAGATGCCTTGGCAGATATTTTTAATCGTTGTTACAATAGGAAGAATGCCAGGGACATTGCTTTTAACTCTTCATGGAGCAAAAATATATCAAGAAGATTTTGTAGGTCTTGCCCTTATTATAGGAATTACTATCCTAGTGGTTTTGCCTGCTTGGTATTTTAGAGATGCCATATATAGATGGGTAGAAAGGCATGAATTAAAAGATTAGTGGTGGGCAATGAATAAAAAGGCAGATATAACACGTATTAAAAATCAATGGGCACTTATTTTGGCAACAGGGTTTGGGGTAGGTTTTATTCCATTTGCTCCTGGAACTTGGGGATCTATATTAAGCATTGCCTTCTATTGGATGCTTAAACCACTACCCTTTTTCTTTTTTATACTTTCTGTTTTTATTATAAGCTTTTTGGGTATTTGGTGTTCAGATATCAGTTCTTATATTCTATGTGATAGAGATCCTTCTGAAATAATTATAGATGAAATTGCTGGTATGGGAATCTGTCTTTTTTTAGTACACCCCAGTAAGATGTTAGAGATAGGGGGGTGCTTTTTAGCATTTCGTACCTTTGACATCCTTAAGCCTTTTCCTATAGGATATTTAGAGAAAAAATTTGACGGTGGATTTGGTATAATGATAGATGATATTATAGCAGGTATTATAGCAGGTATTATTGTTTTGATTATCAAAATCTATTTTTATAAATTTATGTTTATAAGCATATAATTTCATATTGGGTGATAACCATGTATGGAGAAATAATTGCCATTGGAGATGAACTTTTAAGTGGTAAGGTAATAAATACTACTTCGAGCTTTGCGGCTAGAAAGCTTGTTGAGTCAGGTTATGAAATTAAAAGGATTTCTATAATAGGAGATAATCCTAAAGATATAAAACATAGCCTTCTTACAGCAATAAACAGATCTAAATTTGTAATTATTACAGGAGGCCTTGGTCCTACAAGTGATGATATTACAAATGAGGTAGTTGCAGATGCACTGGGACTTAAGCTTGTTTTAAATCAAGACATCTTTAATAGAATTATTGAAGTAGAAAAACGATTAGGACTTAAGCATTCTAAAATGCGTGAAAAACTTGCATGGCTTCCTGAAGGTGCCCAAGTGTTAAATCCTAAGGGGTCTGCTGCAGGTTATTTATTAATATATCAAGATATACCATTATTCTTTCTTCCTGGAGTTCCCGAACAGTTAAAAGATCATATGATTAATCAAGTATTACCACGCCTTAATAAATTAATTGCAACGCGGTTAGTAGTAAAACAACATCTTTTTAGAACATTTGGACTGCAAGAAACAGATATAAATGAGATGTTTTTTGATCTTGAAAGGAGCTCAGAGCTATTAACTATTGGGTATTATCCAAATTTTCCTGAAGTTCATGTTACTATCACAGTAAAAGGTCAAGACAAATCCTTAGTTGAAGAAGTTTTTGATAATGGGTGTAAGGAAATAAAGAAAATCCTAGGAGATGCAATTATTGCCGAAGGCAAAGATACTCTTGAATCTGTCTTAGGAGATCTTTTAATAAAAAAAGATGCACAATTGTCTGTAGCAGAGTCTTGTACTGGTGGGCTTATTGCCAAAAGAATAACCAGTGTTTCAGGTGCCTCTAATTGGTTTGATAGATCTGTGGTGACATATTCAAATAAAGCAAAAGAAGAAATACTTGGTGTATCAACAAAAACATTAGAAAAATATGGAGCAGTAAGTAAACAGTGTTGTTATGAGATGGTAAGTACATCTGCGTTTAAAACTCAATATGCCTTAGCTGTTACAGGGATTGCTGGTCCAACAGGAGGTAGTAAAGAAAAACCTGTTGGCACAGTATTTATTGGTCTTAAAACTCCTGAAAAGACCGTGGTAGAACGATTTTGGTTTCCTGGCTCTAGGATAAAGGTTCAACAGCTAACAGCAGAGACAGCTCTTGATTGGCTTAGGAGGCATTTGTTAAATGGTTCGTACATTCCTGGCTATAGACCTGCCCAATGATGTAAAAGAATATCTATGTAAAATACAAAATAGCTTAAAGCAGGCAAAGGCAGATGTAAAATGGGTTCGTACAGAGCTCATGCATTTAACTGTACGTTTTTTAGGAGAGATTTCTCAAGATATGTTAGCCCGAGTAAAAGATGCTACAGAAATTGCAACTAATGGCTTAGATATGTTTGAACTCAAGACTTCTGGGCTGGGGGTTTTCCCTAATCTTAAAAGGCCTAGAGTAGTTTGGGTTGGATTAACAGGGGAACTCAGATCACTTAATATTTTAAAGCAAAGGATTGATAATAGGCTTTTTGAAATTGGTTTTGAAAAAGAAGATAGACCATTTTCTCCTCATCTTACTCTAGGAAGGATCAAAAGTAATAAAAATCTATCAAAACTTACTCAAATGATAATTGAACAAGGCTCTATTGTAACAACTCAAAAGCCAATATCTTTTAAAGTAAAAGAGCTTATCGTTTATAAAAGTCTTCTCTCTCCCAAGGGTCCTTCATATAGTGTCATTTCAAGACACAGCATAGGTTAAAAGATTGCTTAAATATCTAAGACTCTTATCTCATTATCTTTCTTAATGCTGTATTTTTTAATTCTAAAAAATGGAGAATAGTGTTTATAGAATAACTATAGGTATAGTCTTAATAAAGCAGGTAATGCTCCTCTTTTCTATGAGGAATCCCAAGTGCTTGCCAGTTATACTTTCTATTTCAACTTTGATTATAGGCGTAACATTGAACATTTCTTCAGAAAACGTAAATTTTTGTTTAGAGTATAGTGGCAGAATTATATCTATTGGTTTTCGTTTTTCATCTAAGCTTTCAATAAAAAACTTTACCCAAACCTATTACTAGATAATGTTCAAGCTCACACCTAGCACTATAGAGTAGGCCAAAAAGGCCAAAATAGTAGTCTGAAGTACCATATCATCTTTCTAAATATTTATGAATCATATAACTACTAAAGCTTTCAACATCTTTTCTTTAAATGCAACAATTCATGCAATGCATTCTTAGTAGCTCAAAAGGTGCTCTCGGCTATCTTTTGAAGTCTGTCATATAGCTTCAAGAATCATTTGAGACTTTAAACATCTATTAATTCAACAGGAGCCTCTTTAATGACTATACCCTTAAGTTTATTATCTCTAATCTCGCACTTAAAAACAAAACTATTACCTTAGCTGAACAAACTTTTTGAAAGCAATTCAATGAAGGACAATATATCTTCAAGTTGTGGGACAGCTAAAGCCAACACTACTTTTATATTGGTATTTCTCCATTAGCTAATGCAATAAAATGGATTAAAAAATGCAAAAGAATCAAAAAACTGGAGCCGGCAGTCGGACTTGAACCGACGACCTGCTGATTACGAATCAGCTGCTCTACCAACTGAGCTATGCCGGCTAAGATTTTATAAAAATAATAAAGAGCTAAAATAAAAGCAATATCTTTAATATAACCCATGTAAAGGTTGTCCGGGAGCAGCAAGAGAATCTACCTTTTCTTTTATTTTAGTATCTTCTTCCAAAACAGGTGGAATATGAGGTTTTAGCCTTGCATCTATTACAATAGCATATTTTGCACCCCAATGTTTACAACTTTTAATTTCTCCTATTGCATATATATCTTTAGATGGATCTGATCTAGTAAAGGTAACCCATAAAAAGTTAGATATATTTCTTGAACAAAACTCTGAATCATCAACTAATACAATCAAAGGAAATCCTTTAATTTTATCTGGATAATTTTGCATCTTATTACAAAAATCTATTAAACGTGGATCATTACAGGCTATATAGTCTCTACACTTAGGTGCCTTTATACATAATATCCCTTTTAATACAACTTTGGGGTCAGAAAATCCTTCTGGCAAGTTAAGATTGCTAGGTATATTAGCTGAAAGCTCTCTTTTTTTCTTTCCTGCTGCAGCAATGACTATTTTAGAGCCTCTATTTAAACTATCACCTGTATAATCTAGTGTATCTGTATTAGTACTTGTAATAAAGTGTAAATCTCTTGAGAGATCAATGCGCTCTAAGACATGAATAAAAAATGATGCAACGTCTTTTATATCTATCTGTGGATTATCTTCATGTGCACATATAAATAAATATTTAGCTAGGCTAAGCTGTCCTTGTCCTAATAAAGCCATTGCTTGTGTAAGAATTTCTCTTGGTTGCCTTGGGGCATAGGGAACATATCTTTCTGAGCCAATAGCTAAAAGAAGAGGATGGACCCCTGCATCATCTACGGCATGAACAGCCTTTATGCCAGATACAAGATCTGGAACTAAAGGTGCTGTAATTTCATGAATAATCTTTCCAAATTCTGTATCCTCTTGAGGGGGTCTTCCTACTGTAGTAAAAGGCCATATAGCATTTGTCCTAGCATATACATGTTTTACCTTTAACACAGGAAAAGGATGCTTAAGACTATAATAACCTAAGTGATCTCCAAAGGGCCCTTCTGGCAAAAGCTTTTTATCAACCTCTCCTATAATACAGAAATCTGCTTCTGCAGGAATAGGCAGATAGTCTTTTAACTGAACCATCTTTATCCTATGTCCAGCAAGTAAACACGCAAAAAATATCTCTGGTACTCCATGTGGAAGAGGCATAATAGCCGCTAAGGTAAGAGCAGGAGGTCCTCCAACAAAAATATTAACCTTTAGTGATTTATTTAAAGATAGAGCTTCCTGATGATGAATACCAATACCTCTATGAATTTGATAATGAAGCCCCACTTCGTCATTTGCTTTATACTGACCTCCAGATATTTGAATCCTATACATTCCCATATTAGAATTAAAAAAACCTGGCTTTATTGGACTTTCTGAATAAACAATAGGAAGTGTTATAAAGGCCCCTCCATCTAAAGGCCAAGACTTTATCTGAGGCAGGTCTGATATCGCTATTTTTTTATCTAGTATAGGGCCTTTTGATACCCTTTTAGGACAAATGCGGGACAATAAGCCGAGTGTTTTAAAAAGGGTTTTGGGTTGTGTTAATAGTTGTTTAATTCCATTAGCTTTTGTTTCAAAAAGATGTTTTATATCCTCTAGGGTATCTCTAAAGATAAAATGTATACGTTTTTGCGTACCAAAAAGATTTGCAACAACAGGAAACGAACACCCCTTAACATTTGTAAATAGTACAGCAGGGGCTTTTGCTCTATAAAGCCTTCTTTGAATTGCAGGAATTTCTTGATTAGGATCTAACTCTAAATCAACTCTTATTAACTCTCCCCTTGCTTCAAGGGCTTGAATGCATTGGGAGAGATTTTTATATCCCATTTAAATCCTATTCAGGTAAAACTAAAACTTCTCCTGGATGAATAGTTGTATTACGTCTTAATTTATTAGCCTTCAATAATTTTACTAAAGGGATGCCTTTTTTCCTTGCTATAGCAGAAAGACTATCTCCTGGTTTTACATAATAAGTATGTTTTGCTTCTCTTACTCTAATACGTATATGTCTATGTGGATGGGCCTTTATAATCAAAACTTGCCCAACATGTAACCTTGGAGAACGTAGATGGTTAATTGCCATTAACGTTCTAATAGTAGTACCAAATCTCTTAGCAATTAGCCATAAGCTGTCTCCCTTTTTAACTACATAAGTGCTTGTCTTTTTAAGACGAGCTAAATACATAAGACTTGGATACCTTCTCCTACCTAAAGGAATACGAAGTTTTTGTCCTACACGTATAAGATCTGTATGTCTTAAATGATTAGCTAATGCAATCGCCCTTATTGTTGTATGAAATCTTAATGCTATAAGAGAAAGAGTTTCTCCTGGCTCTACCCTATGCCATACAAATTGACACATTGGAGGAGACCAAGCTGGAATATTATCCAGTTTTGCCATTAATATTTTACCTTCACCCTTAGGCACCCTAAGCTGATATTTATCTGGTGGGGTTACTTGATATCTCAGCTCTGGATTAAGTTTACATAGAGTCTTAAATGGTATATTTAAAGCCTTAGCAATACTTCTAAGACTTAATTGTTTATCAACTGTTACAACATCAAACTGTAATGGTGGTTCAGGATCTTCTAGATCAAATCCATACTTTTTAGGATTCTTAAGGATTTGTAATACAGCTAAGAACTTAGGAACATATTGTGCTGTCTCTTGAGGTAATTTATCATAAAGATCCCAAAAGTTATCTAAATAGCTAACTCTTTGAGAACGAATAACCCTTAAAACAGCCCCTTCACCACAGTTATATGCAGCAAGAACCGTAGTCCAATCTCCAAATATTTGATGTAGTTCATTTAAATATGCAATTGCTGCTTTAGTAGATTTAACAGGATCCATTCGTTCATCTATCCATGTATTTCTAGTAAGACCAAACTTATACCCTGTAGAAGGAATAAACTGCCATAGACCCAAAGCTCTGGCATGAGACATTGCTCTAACTTTAAATCCACTCTCTATAAGTGGTAGCCAAGAAAGTTCTGTTGGTAGCCCTGCTTGTTTTAAAAGCTTTACAATCATAGGCCTATAAAGGCCCGATCTTTTATATGCCTCTATAAAAAAGTGTCTTTCTGGACCTTGAAATCTCTTTATCTCTTGCTCAACATATTTATTCATTGTAAGGGGGATTGCATTGTGATTGCCCAAAACCGCAGTACATCTTGAGGCATGAATTTCTAGAATTCTTTTTGAAATCATAAACCTTATGTCATCTTTTTGCTGAATTAATTGAGGATCATCATCAGTATTAACCTTTAATATAAGCGAATAGGCTTGATCTAAAGCTTCTATAGCTTTATCTAGATCCCCTCTTTGCCATAGATCTTGTGCTAATTGGCAGTAATCCAATGCATTATCTAACAGATTTTGTTCCTTATCTTTTTGAGTATTGCTAAGTTTATGTGAGTTAAAATCTACTGATTGAGACTGTAAGTCTGTATCATTTCCTGGAACAGCACAAAGTTTTGATTCATTATTAGTATTTATAGAGGTTTGAGTTTGTTTTTTTGTTTTTTGTATGGATGTTGTTAATTGTCTATGTTTAGCCTGGAGTTTAGGCTTAGAGTTAGATACATTAGAGTTAGATACAATTTCCTTATTTTTTTGTTTAACTTCTTGTTTATTAATTTTCCCTTGGACTTGATCAGGAGCTTTTTGAGGACTTGGCACATGCTGAGGAGCACATGCACTAACCAACCATATAACACTTAAACTCATTACTATCCAAAACAATGAATTCCTATTCACAAAAATTCCACCTTTACTACTTTGATTTTTCTTATTCATATCAGCGTTCGTACCTATCAAGATATTAGCCTTTTGTCAAGTAAATCGGCACAATAAAGCTTAAATATCAGAAATTTATTTTAAAATTTAAGCAAAAAAAGTGCCACACTTCTTTTCTGTTAAATAGCTCTACTTATATAAGACGTCTAAAAGACGTTAAAACTTAATTATAAACTAAAAATCTCTAAGTATTGTCTTTAGATCTTTAGTTGCTAAAAAAGGATCTCTAGTTCCTAATATAGCAGAGATGACAGAAATACCCTTTGCTCCAGCACTTAGTGTAATTGCTGCATTATCTTTATTTATTCCGCCTAATGCTACTACAGGAATATGAGAAATCCTACATACAGCTTTAAGTTTTTCAATCCCCTGTGGAGGGCCATATTTAGCTTTGCTCTTAGTCCAAAAAATAGGACTAAAAGTTAAAAAATCGATCCCACTATCTTGTTCCTTGATAACTTCCTCTAAAGAATGTGTAGATCTTGCAATAATTGCCTTTGGTCCAAGTAACTCTCTTGCTACTTTAGATGGAAGACCACTACCTGGAAGATGTACTCCATCTGCTCCAACAGCCATTGCAATATCTACTCTGTCATTTATTAAGAATAGTGCCTTATGCTGTGTTGTTAAAGATCTAACTTTTTTACTGAGGCAAAAAAGCCTCAATGTGTCTAAATCTTTCTCTCTAAGTTGCACTATATCTACTCCAGCCTTTAATGCTTTACTAAGTGCTTGTAAGAATTCTTCTTCACTATTAAAAAGCTTGCGGTTTGTTATAAGATATAAGAAACTTTTTTGGGCTAACCTACCAATATTGGATCCCAATCCTTCCATACAGGTTCATATCCTTTTCTTTTTATAACCTCACAAACTTCTTCTGGACTTCTGGTATCTTCAATTTCAAATTGTTCTGTAGATTCTGGATGCGTACTATATCCCCCGGGAGAAGTTTTTGATCCAGCACTCATTTGTGTAATGCCCAATGGAATCAGATTATCTCGAAAATTAGGTCCTTCTCTAGTTGAAATCACAAGACCTACATCTGGCATAAGTATTCTCATAGCACATATAAGCTGTACTAAATCTCTATCAGATACTGGATATGGAGGATGAAATCCACCTGCAGCGGGCCTTAGTCTCGGAAAAGATATTGTAATATGAGATTTCCAATAGTGTTTAGCTAGATAAAGAGCATGCAATCCTAAAAAGAAGGCATCTACCCTAAAGTCGCAAAGTCCCAACAAAACACCAAGTCCAATCCTTCGCATACCTGCTTTTGCGCCTCTTTCTGGAGCTTCAAGCCTGAATTCATAATTGCTCTTAGGTCCCTTAGGATGCATTTCTTTATAGACCTTTTTATCATATGTTTCTTGATATACAGTAAGACCATCTACTCCTGCTTTAACCATACGTTTATAACCTATTAAATCCATAGGGAATACTTCAATAGAGACAGAACTAAAAAGATGCCTTATGCGTTTTATAGCACTTTCTAAATAATTGATACCAGCCCGCTTGGGATGTTCTCCAGTAAGAACTAAAATATGCCTGAATCCTTTTTGGTGAAGTAAAAAGGCTTCTTTCTCAACTTCATCTAAGGTTAAAGTTTTTCTTTCTATTTTATTTTTATTTGAAAATGCGCAGTAACGACACGCATTTATACATTCATTTGATATATAAAGAGGAGCAAAAAGTAATATAATATTACCAAAGCGCTGTTTAGTAATTTTATGGGACAACTGAGCCATAGGCTCTAAAAATTCAGATGCTGCAGGACTTAAAAGAGACATAAGATCAGAAACTGTTGGCCTCAGGCTACATAAAGCCTTTTTTACATCATTTTTCCCCTTACTATATATCTCTTTTTTTACATTTTCAGGAGAAAATCCCTTTATAACATCAACAAATCCCATTTTATTCACCTAAAAATCCAGTTAGAGGGCTTGATGCCTCTGCAAGCTCTCTTTCTGGACCAAGCCCTGCTATGTAAGCGGCTCTTCCTGCTTCAACAGCCTTCTTAAAGGCTCTGGCCATTAAAACTGGATTAGGACTAACAGCTATGGCTGTATTTACTAAAACGGCATCTGCCCCCATCTCCATTGCCTCTGCTGCATGAGAAGGTGCGCCAAGTCCAGCATCTACAACAACAGGTACTATAGCTTGTTCGATAATTATAGCTATTTGATCCCTTGTTCTTACTCCTCTATTGGTTCCAATAGGAGCTCCAAGCGGCATAACAGTAGCTGTACCTATTTCTTGAAGCCTTTTTGCAAGTACAGGATCTGCATTTATGTATGGAAGTACTGTAAAACCTTCTTTAATCAAGATTTCTGCGGCTTTTAATGTCTCTATAGGGTCTGGCAATAGATAAAAAGGATCAGGGGTTACTTCAAGTTTTACCCAAGCCTCGCAACCAGCAGCCCTTGCAAGCCTTGCAAGTCTTACTGCCTCTTCCGCATCTTTTGCACCACTTGTATTAGGAAGAAGTAAATACTTATTAGTATCGATATGACTCAAAAGATCATCTTGAGGATCCTCAAGATCAACGCGTCTTAACGCAACTGTTACGATATCACAGCCAGAGGCCTCTATCGCCTTTGCCATAAGACTGCCAGAAGAAAACTTTCCTGTTCCCACCAAAAGACGTGAATTAAAACTTCTGCCCGCAATAATCAATGGCTCATCTTTCATGATATAGACCCCCGGCTTTGATTAACCGCCACCTACAAATCTTACTATTTCTATTTTATCACCATCTCTTAATATATACTCCTCAAAATCCTCTTTGGGTATAACGTTTTTATTAACCTCTACAGCTACTCTTTCTGGCTTTAAATTAAGTTGTTGTAACAATGATAAGATATTAATATTTGAGTCAAGAAAATTTTCTTTACCATTTATAAAGACCCTTATCTTTTCCATAATTGATCCCCTTGTTAAATAGGATCAAGCCCTAACAACAATCTTAGTGCCAGATGAGCTTGTTTACTAAAAGCTATACCAATCCTTGTTGGCCACAAAAGATTATCTGAGCTTTGTTCACTTACTTCATCTCCTATAATAAAAAAATTATCACTTACTCTTCTTGTAACAATAAATTCTCCAGAATCAATGCCTGCGATTCCAGAAACAGCAATTACTGGTTTTTGAGGAAAATATAAACGAAATTTCTCTATAAACATAGCCTTTTCTTCTGGACAATCTAATGCCTCAATAGCAATGTCTACATCTTTAAATATTTGGGGTATATTTTGAGGTGATAGCCGAATATCGTGACATGTAATAGTTATATCTTCTCTAATTTTTAGGATATTTTCTTTTAAAGCAAAAACTTTAGGGCTTCCTATTTGAGACCTAAAATATTGCTGTCTTAATATATTTGATTCATCCACTATATCAAAATCAATTAGTACTAAATGTCCTACCCCGGCTCTAGCTAAAGATAGCGCTACTCCAGAACCAATTCCACCTAATCCTGCTATACCAACACTTGAAGATTTAAGCCGCTTTAAAATTTGCTTATTAGATAAACTCATTTTGGAGAACCATATTGATTTTCCCCTGGGCTCACTTTTGCATCATCAAAAGTTGCCATTTCAAGATATATTTTAAGTCCAGCATCTATAATATTTGTAGCAAGTACTGCCCCAGTACCCTCTCCAAGACGCAAATCAAGATCTAAAATAGGCCTAAGACCCATATGGCTAAGCTGTATTTTATGCCCTTGTTCTACAGAGACATGGCCTGCAAACATATACTCTTTTACTAGAGGGTTTAACTCATAAGCAACTAGAGCACCAGCCGTTGATATAAAACCATCTATAACGACAGGAGTTTTTAAATAAGATGACATTAAAATAAGCCCACAAATACCTGCTATTTCTAACCCCCCTACTTTAGAAAGTACGTCAATAGGATCTGTTGGATCTGGTGAATTTACTTTAATAGCCTTTTCTATAACAGATATCTTTCTCTTTAAAGCCTCATCATCTATACCTGTACCTCTTCCTGTTACTTCTTTTGGTGTCTTGTTACAAATTACTGCAGTAATAGCACTAGCTGCGGTTGTATTTCCGATACCCATTTCTCCTGTACATAGGATATCTACTCCAGCATCTATCGCATTTTTTGCAACCTCTGCTCCAACCCAAATTGCACGGATTGCATCCTCACGATCCATGGCAGGGCCCTTTAACATATTTCGGGTCCCTCTTAATACTTTCTTATGGATGAGTCCCTTAAGATGTGAAAGATCTGCATCTACCCCAATATCTATTACTTTGACATCAGCACCTACATGTCTAGCCAAGACATTTATGCCTGCACCCTGAGCTAAAAAGTTAGCCACCATTTGAAATGTTACTTCTTTTGGAAACGCACTTACTCCTTCTTCAGTCACTCCATGGTCTGCAGCAAAGACAAAAACAGACTTATTAGGAATCTTTGGATTTGGGTCTGTTTTTATAAGCATGTATTTTAGCGCAAGTTCTTCAAGACGTCCTAAACTTCCCTTAGGTTTTGTTAAGTTGTCTAATCTAGACTGAATCTTATCACAAAGACTTTTATCTAAAGGGGTAATTCCATTTACTATTTGCTCTAATGTTTCTATCTGTTTCATAACTATTAATCCCATTATTCACAAAGAGATTTTTAGATATTAAAATCTTTACCTTTAATAGGCCTTGCCAGCCCTGCTATCACAAATAGCACATGAGAACAAATTTTTGCAAGCTCTTGATTTAAACTACCAGCTTCATCTCTAAAAAGTCTTGCTAAAGGATTTTCAGGTACAATACCTAATCCAACTTCATTTGATACCATTACACACGGTGTATTAAGAGATTTTATAGTTATGAAAAACCTCTCTTTTTCTTCTCTAAGTAGTTGCGTAGAATGTAATACCAAATTGCTTAACCATAAGGTTAAACAATCAATTAAAATAACATCCCACTTTTTATCTTCTTTATTAAGGATATTAGAGATGTAAATAGGCTCTTCTATTGTGTGCCAAAGAGGACCTCGAGCCCTCTTATGGGCATCTATCCTCTTTTTCATTTCATCATCAAATGCTTGGGCTGTAGCAATATATAAAAGTGAAGGAGCAGAATCTATCTTTTTAGTGGATTTTTTATGCACAAAACTCTCACACAACCTTTGTGCATAAAGGCTTTTCCCACTTCTGGTGCCTCCTAGCACCAAGACATGTCCATCAAAAAAAAGATTAGTTGTCATGGCCCCTTTACTTTAGCTTTTTTAAAGCAAATAGGGAATACCCTTTTAAAGCAAAAGGGCCATCTTCTATTTATTAAAAAAATTAAAATCCACAGCCTTTTGTTGGATCACAGGTAGAACAACTGCATCCAAAAGACTGAGGAGCATCGCTTATCTTTACTACCTTAACTTTAAAGTTAAGAGTTTTACCAGCTAAGGGTGGATTTAAATCTATAACGATAGAATCGTCTTTGACCTCTGTTATAGTAGCAGGGACTCTTGAGCCGTCTTCCATCTGAATAGCTAGCATCATTCCAACTTCTGGCTCAAATCTTCCACCAAGCATCTGTTTGGGTACATCTTTTACAAGTCTTTCGTCCCTATATCCATAGGCTTGCTCTGGAGTAAGAGTAAACTCTTTCTCTTCTCCTTCTGCCATGCCAACAATCGCATCATTAAATCCTTGGATAACCATACCAGAGCCAACTTGGAAATTAAGAGGCTCTTTCCCTTCACTTGAATCAAAAACCTCACCATTTTCTAATGTTCCAGTGTAGTGTACAGTTACAAGGTCACCCTGCTTTACGGTTCTCATTACTTCCTCCTATTTTTTTATTTATTGTTTTCGATTAAAGATACTCCAGTCCCTAAGAGTTTTTTGGGATAAGGGTCATACATTAAACCCAAATAGGTACCAAATTCTAATTGGGGGAATTTTTTAGACCTTAGATACTTAAAGGCTGGATAAAAACACAAAACAAATACCTTCTTAAATCATACTCCTCCAAACCCTAAGTGAATAGGGTCTGGAGGATCTAGTCTTTTTACAGATATAAACTATTTCTTTCTCCTTTGTGCCTTGCGCCGACGACGCTCTGCATCTTGCATCTTACGACGGCGTTTGACACTAGGCTTTTCATAAAAGCGCCTATTTTTAATCTCGCGCTGTAGGCCATCAAGTTGCATCTTCTTTTTAAGAGTTTTGATGGCCTTTTCCAGGTTGCCCTGGACTTCCACCACAATTGACAAGGGTATCCCCCCTTTCTCTACTGAAAATTTCCTCGCAACAGATCTTCACTCCTCCTTACGCCTGACAAAAACTTCAGTGCTACATTAAATAATTACAAAACTTACAATTACTATCAAAAAACTAGCGCAAGGCCAAAAAATAAACAACAAGAATCCCCTTTATTTTAAGATTATTATATTGCACTATAGCGGTTAATATTATTATGTCAATGACCTAAGAGAGAAAAAAATGAGATAAGGATATTTTTGATGAATAGAAAACATATAAGAACAAAGTCTATATCCTTCTTGGGGACAGGATCTGGAGTAGGAAAAAGCCTTGTTGTTGCTGCTGTATGTAGGATACTTTGGAAAATGGGTATAAAAGTTGCCCCTTTTAAGGCTCAAAATATGGCTCTTAATTCTTTTGTTACACTAGATGGTAAAGAGATGGGAAGGGCACAGGTTTACCAAGCAGAGGCATGTGGACTTAAACCTGATGTAAGAATGAATCCTATACTTTTAAAGCCTTCTGCTGATGCAAGAAGTCAAGTAATAATTATGGGAAGGCCCAAAGGAGAATTAAAAGCTAAACAATATTATAGCTACTATCAAGAACACTTAAAAGTTGTAAGACAAGCTTATGACTCTCTATCAGAGGAATATGAATGTATCGTTATTGAAGGTGCAGGAAGTCCTGCAGAGATAAACTTACAAAAGACAGATCTGGTAAATATGCAAATGGCTAAATATGCAAATGCACCTGTAGTTTTAATAGGGGATATTGATAGAGGCGGAGTTTTTGCGTGGTTAAAGGGTACCTATGATCTTGTAGGAAAAGAACATCAAGACAGGATAAAAGCATTTCTAATAAATAAGTTTAGAGGAGATATATCTTTATTAAAACCCGGCTTAAAACAATTCGAACAAATAATACCAGTTCCGTTTTTAGGAGTATTGCCTTGGCTAAATGATTTAAAAATAGATCAAGAAGATGGAGTATTTTTAAATGAAATAGAAAAGAATAATCTAGATGCAGATATAAAAATTGCTATTGTAAGACTTGGACGAATCAGTAATTTTACAGATTTTGTTGCATTTTTAGTAGAACCAGATGTATCTATAAAAATTGTTAACTATCCCTATGAAGCACAAGATTCAGATGTAATAATTATTCCTGGAAGCAAGGCAACAATCTCTGATTATAAGCAATTAGAAGGTCTAGGGTGGAAAGAATTCTTACATAATGCTGCATTCCAGGGAAAGATTATCTTTGGTATATGTGGTGGTTATCAAATGTTAGGTGAAATTATTGAAGACCCCAATGGGGTAGAAGGTATTAAAGATAAAGTCAAAGCCCTTGGACTTTTACCATTAAAGACCATCATAAAGACTCATAAACATCTATGCCAAAAAGAGGCGGAAGTAGATAGCTTAAGTATTTTTCCTAATATTTCAGCAGATATTTTATCTACTAATCGATTTATTAAAGTAAAAGGATATGAGATACATATGGGGGAGTCTATATTGATGGATCAACAAGACAATATAGTCCCTCTTTTTAAGGATTTTAATGAGGAATTGGGTGTGTTAAAAATATCACCATGTATTATTGGTACATATCTGCATGGAATATTTGATTCTGATCTTTTTAGAAGAAGGTTTTTAGATTTTATCAGAATCAAAAAGGGGTTAAAACCTATTGTTAATATATCATCTTTCTCTGATTTTAGAGAAGCCCAGTTTGATATACTCGCTGATTGGTTTAGAGAAAATGTAGATATAAATATGCTTTTAAAACTTATTGGGATTTCATGAATAGATGACAGCTTACATACAACAGCGTTATATATATATAATCCCTTTTATTTTTGGATTTTTACTAGATCTTCTATTAGGTGATCCTCAAAACCTCCCTCATCCCATAAGATTAATGGGTTTTTTAATAGAAAAGGGAGAGAGCTTGGCCAGAAAGCTACCTATAAAAACTTTTTGGCAGGGAGCCACCCTTTCTGTTGTCTTGATTGTTTCTACATGGACAATAATCAAGGCTATTATTCTGTTGCTTTTAATTCATTTAGGAATAATTGCTGTTATTATATTTGAGACTATTGTGTTTTATTATGCCTTTTCTTTAAAGTGCTTAGCTAAAGAGGCACAGATAGTACTTAATATATTGAGAAATGAGGGGATAATTGAAGCTAGAAAAAGACTTTCATGGCTTGTGAGTCGTGATACAAAATATCTTGATGAAACAGGTGTTCTAAGGTCCCTTATAGAAACTATTGCAGAAAATTTTGTAGATGGTGTAGTATCTCCTTATTTTTATGCCTTTTTGTTAGGGCCCTCTGGCGTAATGGCTTTTAAGATGATAAGTACATTAGATTCTATGATTGGATATAAAAATAAAAAATATATAGAATTTGGTAAAGTTGCTGCCAAATTAGATGATCTCGCAAATTATATACCTGCAAGGCTTTCTATATTATTCATTTTGTTAGCAACTCTTATATTGAGACTGAATAAGCCTCAGATTGTCTTTAACAAGATAAAAAAAGAGGGCCATCTTCATGAAAGTCCCAACTCTGGTTTAGTAGAAGCAGCTTTTGCTGCAGCATTAGACGTAAAATTATCTGGCCCCACTGTATATGAAGGTTGTCTTATAGAACGGCCTTATATTAATGAAGAAGGTGAAGAACCAAGAAAAATTCATGTAGAACTTGCTATAAAATTGTTGTATGTATCTAGCTTTATAGCGTTTTTATGTATGGTGATTATTGCCTTTGAATCTATGAGTTATTTATGGTGGTAGTAATGAATAAAACAATGGAAGATCCTAAAAGCTATATAGTTAAAAGAAGTAGAGAATTATTTATTAGAGGGTTTCACTGTAGTCAAGCAGTATTTATGGCCACATCTGAGGTCTTTGGGTTTGATGAGAGAGAAATCATTCCTGTTATACGAAGTCTTGCCCCATTTGGTGGTGGTATGGGTTCTACTGGTAATATATGCGGTTGTCTTTCAGGAGCAATTGCTGTTTTTGGTTTTATCTGGGGTAAGAATAAGCCAGAAGATAGAGATCAAAGACCTATGTGGAAATTTAGCTATAAGATGGTGAAAAAATTTGAATCTATTACATCTCAATATGGTGGTATAGAGTGTAGATCAATAGTGAACATCAATTGGTCTAGTAGAGAAGAAATAAAAGCATTTAGATCAGGGCAGGATGGAAAAAGGCAGAGGTGCTTAGATGTTATAGAAAAAACCTGTCTTGTAGTGTTTGAGTTATTAGTTAAAGAACTAAGAGCTAAATGAGGTCTTTATTCTTCTTTTAAAAGTACTGTCTTGTCTTATTACCCTTAAGAATTAAAAAATTAGTCTCTACTATATAAAGACTTGAGTCTATTGTTGCGATATGTAAAAAAGAAACTATAAGTTTTAATTTTTAAGTTTAATATTTGGAGGACTAAATGGAGCGGATTCCTGAGCCTGAAAGTATGGATACTATGGAAGAAGCAGTTGAGTTAGACAAGATGTGTCAAAAGTATATTTATATCCTTGATGAAGCAATGGCACGTTCTGTAACCCGTATGGGAATAAAAATAGGTAATGTTTTAGAGATTGGGATTGGTCCTGCTAGAATTGCAAGTAAGATAGTCAATTATAATCCAGGTCTTACTGTATTTGGTATAGATCTTTCTGAAAGTATGCTAACGATAGCTAAAAATAATATAAAACAGTTCAATATAGGCAAAGGGAAGATCAATCTTATACGAGCAGATGGAAAAAGGCTTCCGTTTAAAGATAATACCTTTGATCTAGTTCTATCGCATAATATGCTACACCATATTCCTGATCCTGTTCCTCTTCTAAAAGAAGTAAAGAGAGTTGTAAGACCTGAAGGTGGTATCTTGATTCGAGATCTTATTCGACCGCCTAATAAATTTATTGCAAAACTTTATTCCTACATATTTGGGGTAGGATATACAGAAAAGATGAGAAGACTTTATTATGAATCTATGTTAGCAGCTTTTTCCAAAGACGAGATAAAAAAGATGCTAAAAGATGCAGGATTAGATGTTGTAATACGATCTCACTTTTTAACTCATTATAGTCTTGAAAGACTACCGCGTAAGCGAGAAGCTTCAAAGACAAAATTTAATAGGTTGGATCCCTTTAGAGAGTTAAGTCTTAGTTTTTATGTTTCTGGAGGATAATTTTAGGCCTTTTAAGATATTATTTTTTTAGTTCCTTTAGTTTTTTCTTAACAGAAGGAAATCTACTCATATCTGTATGAGGTAAAAAAAGTGCTCCTGTTAACTGATTCATAAAGTCTCCTCTTACATTCATTTCAAGATATGTAATGTTTTGTTTTATAGTTTCTATTTCTAAGATAGAGTCTTTGTTTAAGAGGAGTTCAACAGCCCCTTTTCCTGCCGCATTGCCAAGTCCTACAAATCTATCTCTTGGTATATCAGGTAACATCCCTATTGTAATCGCCTTTTCTGGATCAATATACGAACCAAAAGCCCCTGCAACATAAAATTTTTCTATATCATGGAATTCAATTCCTACGCTTTGAATTACAACATTTAAAATTGTATACATTGCTCCTTTAGAACGTATCAAATTTTTTATATCACTTTGCGTAATATAAACTGGTTGTTGATGGGCAGTCTCTTCTTTAAAGGCAACAATATAAGCCCAGTCACCTTTTACTTTAATCATTCTTTTAGGATCCCTATCAGGGACCAATTTGCCTGTAGGATCTACTATGCCTGCAAGAAACATTGCACATATAAGATCAATAATGCCTGAGCCACAAAGCCCTTTAGCAGGAGCACTGCCTATGGTTTTATAGTGTACTTTTAATGTGTTAGGCTCTATTTCTACACGTTCAATAGCCCCTGGCTGTGCACGCATTCCACATTCAAGAATACCCCCTTCAAGGGCGGGGCCAGCAGCTCCTGCACAAGCTACTAACCATTCATTGTTTCCTAAAATAACTTCTGCATTTGTGCCTACATCTACAAGCATAGAAAGTTCTTCTTTCTTATGCATCTTGGAGGATAATATTCCAGCAAGAAGATCTCCACCAAAGTAGCTTCCTACATTGGGGAAACAGTATAAAAATGAAAGTGGATGGGCCTTTATCCCTATCTCTTTGGCTCTAATAAGATCAAAAGAGTTTTCAATAGGTAAATAGGGTTCTTTACAAAGATGAGATGGATCAAGCGCCATTAAAAAGTGACACATAGTAGTATTGCCTGCTACACTTAAATAAAATAAATTTTCTCTGCTTGCCCCTTGTTCTGATAAGAGTCTATCAATAACTTTATTAAAAAGAGCTATTACTTCTTGTTGCAGAATATTAAGCCCTTCTCCTCTGGCAGCAAAGAGTATTCTATCTAAGATATCTTCTCCATGTACTATTTGAGGATTAGGTTCAGATATTGTTTTTATTACTTCCTTTCTTAAGAAATCTACTAAATAAAATACAACAGAGGTGCTACCTAGATCTATTGCAAGTCCAAAAAGAGGGATCTTTTTATCTTTTGGTAAGATATCAATTAATTGCCAACCATGGCTATCTTTTGCAATAATCGCATTTATCTGATAGTTATATTTTGGAAGATAACGAAGTTTTCTTGCACTCCACAGTGGCACACTCACCTGTTCATTTAGGAGTTCTTCTAATTGAGTCCGAATTCTATTTTCATGTGCTCTATTGTCTCCTAAATGAGGTTTGGGTAAAATAAGATCTATTGCTTTTACAACAGGTTCAAACTTCTCCATTGCAAATAATCCTAATTAACTTTGAGATAGTGCTTTATTTTGAAGGTGGACCTGGTAGAAATGGGCCAGAATTATGTACTGGTTCATCTGTTACATCTTCAACTGTTATATCTATTACATCTGGGTCTTCATATTTATATTCTTTTGACATTTGTTCAAATATATCTTCTTCCATTTTTCTAAAAACTTTATTGGTACGCCATATAAGATATCCACCTAAGATAATGGCTAAGGATATAGCAATTAAGAGCAAAGGTAAAGCAAAGAATATAGCAGCTACTAAAAGAGGTATTAATATCAGCAATGATATAGGGGAGATATTATATGTCTTATATACAAAATGACGTTTTTGATACCGCAAAATCTTGCTCCTTTTTTCATTATAAAGCTAGTTTTAGGGTAAGACTTTGAACTATCCTCTGCAAGGTATTTTTTTGTTTTTTTATAACATCTCCTCTTCTAGCCATTGAAATTTAAGGATATTTTCTCTTGCATCAACCTTTTTTATCTTAATATCGATTTCTTGTCCTAGATTATAATCTTTACCTGGAAGTCTAGGTAAATCTACAGTTATTAAGTAGTCTTTTAATACAGCCTGTATTCGTCTTTGTCCTACCTCTATAATGAGGGCTTTTAGTGGTTTATCTACATGTTTTGAAAGATATTTTAGTAACCAATATCTAGTACGATTCTGTTTAATAGCTGCTGCTGTTTGTAGACCTTGTTCAAGAGTGATTAGATGTTTTTCAAGCTCTTCAACCGAATAGAGAGGTTTTCCTTCTTTTAAATAAAATGCAATTTGTTGTTGCATTAAAAGATCTAATGCCCTTCTTAAAGGAGACGTTACAGTAGTATATACAGTTAACCCTAATCCATGATGGAATTCTGCTTCTGGGCCTAAATGTCCTCTACTTATGAGTCGTCTTTGTCTTAGGTTAGACAATAGATCTGTATCCTCACCTGTTATTATACGTTCTCTTGGTTCAGGTTGGCTTCTAAAGAGCCCAGCGATATTTTTATCATTTAAAAAGTTTGCAGCGCATGCATTTGCAAGGATCATATATTCTGATACTAAAAATCTAGCTGGCCCAGGAAGACAAAGTTCTACAGCTATTTCTCCATTATCTTCTACTTTAATTAGCAGTTCTGGTATAGGTAGGGGGAGTGCTCCTCTTTCAATCCTTTTAGATTTAAGAGCAGTTGCAAGTTTGTATAAAAGTTTAAATTTCTCTTGGGTCTTTATAAGTTCATCTACTTCTTCATAAGATAACCGTTTTGAAACTTTAATAATAGTTCTTTCAATTTTTTGTTTATATATGTTTCCTTTTTCATCTATGGTAATCAAAAAAGAGATTGCTTCTCTTTTTTCACCCTCAAATAGACTTAGCACTCCCTCAGATAGCTCTTTAGGCAGCATAGGGATCTTTTCATCTGGTAGATATATGGTAGTAGCCCTAGATAAGGCCTCTTCAAAAAGAGGGGTGCCTGGGGGGATTTTTAATCCTACATCAGTTATGTGAATACCTATTTCCCATTTCCCATCTTTTTCTTCAATGCTAAGGGCATCGTCTAAATCTTTGCTTTCTGGAGCATCAATGGTAAATATATCAAGATTAGTAAGATCTAATCGTCCTTGATCTTCTTCTATATGAAGATCATTTTTTATTTTAATAGCTTGATTTATGCATTCTTTGCTAAAGTCCTTTTCAACCCCAAAACGTAATAGATCTAGATTTTCATCTTCACTCCATATACCAGCTTTTACAAGGCTTTTAAATGGTGCACTAGAATCTTTTAATCCATATTCTTTAAAAAGTTGTTTTACAGCTTTTGAATCTTCACAGCTATCACCAGTAATACAAAAGCTCTTTATAGCATTTATCCAAAATGTAATGTCTTCATCAGGTTCAATTATAGTCTTTTTATCTTGATCTTTATCCCATAGGGATTCAAGCCATTTCATTCCTTTTTCAAGTCTTCTTTGGCGTTGTTCTTCTTTCTTTTTTTGGAGTAATAGTTGTTCTACTGTTTCTCTGCTTAATACGTGGATTCTTCCTTCTCTAAATTTGAAGTGGGTATGTTCATCAATAACCGCTCTTATGATAGCAGCTTCATGATCCGGGCCTATCTCCTCTCCTGTAAAGGCCAGTTCTGCAAGTTCACTAGGAGACCAAGAAGATTGTTCATCTACTACAAGTTCCCATAATTCCAAGAGATCAGGTAGTTGAGAGAGCTTGGTACGATGTTCATTAATTTTAATTAGTTGGTCTTTCAGCTCTTCACGATTTTTACCAGATATTATTTGTCCTTTATCATGAATAAGTCTATTTCGAGATAGGTTTACCTCTCTACCTAGATGGGTTAAGAGATGATATCTAGCTCCCTTTTTTCCTATACAAACAGCACAGATGAATCTCTGATTTTCTATAAATTCAACTACCTGATTGTTGACCAACTCCATGAGGCAAAAAGCCCTTTCTATTTTTCTAGATTAAAGACTACCTTTACTTGATGGAATTTTAGTATTTGTGATCTTAACTGCAATTTTTAGTGCTCTAGCCAATGCCTTAAATATTGCTTCTGCTATATGATGTGAGTTTTTTCCATAACGCATATTTATATGCAATGTAATTCCTGCATTTACACAAAATGCTCTCATAAACTCTTCTATTAATTCTGTATCAAAATTGCCTATCTTATCCTTTAAAAATTCTACGTTAAAAACCAAATATGGTCTATTACATATATCTAAACATACCTCTACTAAGGTTTCTTCCATAGGAATTACTACATACCCATAACGTTCAATGCCTTTTTTATCATCAAGTGCTTTATATATAGCTTTACCAAGACATATTCCAATATCTTCTACACTATGGTGATAGTCTACTTCTATATCACCCTTTGCCTTTAAGTTTAAGTCAAAGCTACTATGAACAGCAAAAAGGGTGAGCATATGATCTAAAAATGGAATGCCTGAGTCAATTTTATAATCTCCTGTACCATCAATGTTGACTTCTAAAAATATTTCAGTTTCGAGGGTCTTTCTTGCTATTTTTGCTGTTCTTTCCATAAGTTACTCCTTCTGCAGTGCTAGTATTTTTGTTCAAGACCTAATGCAAACAGTCCGAAGAGAACCTTGAAATCAAGGTCAACCATAACGTAAAGGGGATACATAATAAAGTGGCGCGGCGAAAGAAAAAATTGCCAGATATAACAAATATTATCAAGCCCTTAGAGACTGAATTAGGAGCAAAATTATTTTCGTTGACTCAAATCCCTCAGGCAGTCTCTTGGGCAGAACAAGGCAATATTGCTATACATGAAAATTACTTAAGCCGTCGCCGTCTAAGTTACCATGTAATAAGTGGCAGGAAGGAAAACCTATTAAGATTTTGTGATAAAATTGGCATCCCTCATGACGACATCAAGGCATCAGAGTTCTTTCGATTTTGGCACCTTACATGGAAGCCACCACTTCCACCAGAAGATCCACCTAAAAGAAGGAGGAGAAGACCTAAAAAGAAAAAGATTAGAGTTCCTGTACACTCCACCCATCAGCCTTCTTCTTAGAAATTAAGGAGCTTGCGCTATCAATTCGTATTAAATAATCAGGAGGTCTTTTTTCTGGTATATTAAACTTTTTTAGAGATTCTTTGCATATAAATACATCTCCTTCATCAAGAACAAATTGTTTAAGACGGTCAAAAAGTAAACGATCACATCTAATACACCTTGTAACAGCTTCATCAGAAGCTAATATAGCTACTTTTTGACCATTTTTTATAAGCCCAAGCCCCTTTTCTACAACTTCATCCCATTTAGATGGATCTTTAATATAAAATAAGGTTTTTCCTTCCTGCACTTTTTTATCCTCATATCTATAGTGTTTTTAGTCCTTAAAAACAGCTCCTTTGGCTCCGCTTGTTACCATTTTAGCATATCTAGCAAGATAACCTTCTTTTATCTTTGGCTCAGGTTCCTTCCATTCTGCCCGTCTCTTTTGCATTTCCTCTTCAGAGATTTTAAGGTTTAACTGTTTTGCTGGTATGTCTATAGAGATAATATCTCCTTCTTTTATAAGGGCAATTGGTCCCCCCTGAGCAGCTTCTGGTGACACATGACCAATTGCTGCACCTTTTGTCCCACCACTAAACCTTCCATCTGTGATAAGAGCAACTTCTCTATCTAATCCCATTCCAACAATTGCCGCAGTCGGTGATAGCATTTCTGGCATTCCAGGTGCTCCTTTGGGGCCTTCATAACGTATAACAACTACATCTCCTGGATTGATTTTTCCGCTTAGTATTGCTTCATAAGCCTCATCTTCGGAGTTAAATACTCTAGCAGGGCCTTCATGTTTTAGCATTTCAGGTGCAACTGCAGACTGTTTTACTACTGCACCTTCAGGAGCTAGATTACCATAAAGTATGGCAAGTCCACCTTCTTTATGATAAGGATCTTTAGGAGATCTTATTACTTCTCTATCTTTTACTACTGCATCTTTTATATTTTCTGCAACAGTTTTACCTGTTACAGTAAGAAGTTCTCCATTTATAACTCCAATCTCTAAAAGCTCTTTCATAACAGCTGGGATACCACCAGCAAGATCAAGTTCTTGTAAACTATGAGGACCTCCAGGAATCATATTACATATATGAGGGGTCTTAGCACTTACTTCATTAAATAGAGAAAGGGGTAGATCTACTTTGGCCTCATGAGCAACTGCTGGGACATGAAGCACAGTATTAGTAGAGCAACCAAGAGCCATATCTACTGCCATTGCATTTAAGAAGGCCTCTTTAGTTGCAATATCTCTAGGTTTGATTTCTTTTTCTACCAATTGCATAACTTGCATTCCAGCTCTTTTAGCCAATCGGATTCTAGCAGCACTTATAGCAGGTATTGTTCCATTTCCAGGAAGAGCAAGTCCTATTGCCTCAGAAAGACAATTCATTGAGTTTGCAGTAAACATTCCTGCACAAGAACCACAAGTAGGACAGGCTTCATCTTCAAGACATGCTAATTCTTCTTCTGTCATCTTGCCTGCTTTTACTTCTCCAACTCCTTCAAATACACTTATAAGATTGACTTTTTTACCCTGCCATGTACCTGTAAGCATAGGTCCACCACTTACAAGTATAGCAGGTATGTTAAGTCGTAACATTGCCATCAACATACCAGGTATGATCTTGTCACAGCATGTTACAAGTACAAGGCCATCAAAGGGATGCCCTTGAGCCATAACCTCAACAGAATCTGCTATTAATTCTCTACTAGCTAAAGAATAGCGCATACCTAAATGATTCATTGCTATTCCATCACATATACCGATGGTACCAAATTCCATTGGAGTACCACCTGCCATGCGAATCCCTGCTTTTACTGCTTCAGTTACTTGACGAAGGTGTATGTGCCCAGGAATAAGTTCATTAAAGGCATTAGCAACACCAATGATAGGCCTTTTTAACTCTTCATCTGTGTATCCTATAGCCTTAAACAAAGAACGATGTGGGGCACGTTCAAGACCCTTTTTCATCCTATCACTTCTCATAGTTTCACCTCACTAAAATATATTCAAGTAAAAGACTTATTTATTTTGCATAAATTCAGTCAATAAAATATTTAATTAATAGCATCATATTAGCACTTAGAGTTAGTATTGCAAAAGATGAATTTTTATTTTTAGCTAAAATTTTTAGTAGTGCTCTAATGTTTTTTAAATTTTTATGATTGATTGTTAAAAATGAATGATTATATGGAATAAAGAGTATGGAAAATAGATACAAAGATTTATCAAAGTTACAAGAAGAACTAGGATATAGGTTTAATTCCATAGCTCTATTAGAGCAAGCCCTTACTCATAGGTCTTTTTCTGCAGAAAATCCTAATGAGAAGGACAATGAGAGATTAGAATTTTTAGGAGATGCTGTTTTAGAATTAATAATTAGCCATATTCTGTATAAGAGGTTTCCTGTTTTATCCGAAGGGGAATTAACTAAGATGCGAGCGGGGCTTGTAAATGAGCTATCTTTAGCAGGACTTTCTAATGAGATTTGTCTTGGTAGTTATATTCGGCTTGGAAAAGGAGAAGAAAAAAGTGGTGGTAGACAAAAGGCATCGATACTGGCGGATACTATGGAGGCAATTCTTGGTGCTATCTATTTAGATGGTGGGTTTGAAAGTGTATTTGAGGTTATAACAGGTTTGTTTTTAAAAAAGATTGAACAAGAAAATTTTGAACAAAAACCTTTAAAAGATTATAAAAGCATGCTGCAAGAGTTTACGCAAGCAAATTCACATATGTTGCCAACATATAAAGTTATAGAGGCAGTTGGTCCAGATCATGACAAACACTTTACAGTGGGCCTTTGGCTTAATGGAACACTTTTAGCAAAAGGTGTAGGCAGGAGTAAAAAAGAAGCTGAGCAACAGGCTGCTCAAAAGGCTTTAGAATTATTATTAAAAAGACAGGAGAAAGACGGAGTAAAAAATGAGTGAAAAAGAGTTAACCCATGAATCAACCAACAATAGTGATATAAAGTCCTCTTTTCGTTCGGGGTTTGTAGCTATTGTAGGGGCTCCTAATGTAGGTAAGTCAACGATGTTAAATCAATTTTTAGGAGAAAAGGTAGCTATTATTACCCCAAAACCTCAAACGACAAGGACTCAGATAAGGGGAATTTTAACAAGAGATAACTTCCAAATAGTATTTGTTGATACTCCAGGCATTCATAGTTCTAAAAAGGCTCTTAATAAAGCTTTAGTTGAATGGGCAGAATATGCACTAAAAGATGTAGATGTGATAGTTTTTGTTATAGATGCATCTAAAAGAGAAAGGGCTTATGAAGAGCAAACCTTAAAGTTATTAAAGGAAGCAAATAGACCTGTTATTTGCGTATTAAATAAGGTTGATAAAATATCTAAACCAGAGCTTTTGCCAATGATAGATGAACTTAAGGAGAAGTATCCTTTTAAAGCAATAATACCTGTAGCAGCAAAATATGGAGATGGATTAGATATTGTGTTATCGGAAATTGTTAAGCTTTTACCTGAAGGTCCCAAATATTATGATGAGACAACAACTACGGATCAAAGTCCAGAACAGATCGCTTCAGAGATTATTCGGGAAAAGGTCTTTATGTTGGCAGGAAAAGAAGTTCCTTATTCTACAGCAGTCGATGTGGAGGAGTTTTACTATGATGAAGAAAGACGTCTTCTAACTATCCGAGCTATTATTTATGTAGAGAGACCTTCTCAAAAGGGTATTATGATTGGTAAGCAAGGACGTTTTTTAAAACAGATAGGTAAGATGGCTAGAGAGGAATTGGAAGCTATCTTTGGTAAAAGGATATATCTAGATCTTTGGGTTAAAGTACTTAAAGATTGGTCAAAGGATGAAAGAGCTATAAAGAGATTGGGGTTAAGTGTACGATAGAGTTTAAAAGATTATTTTCTTTTTTACTATTATACTTGCTATCCATAACATGCTAAGAGCTAAAATGGGCACCAATTCAGGTAGCAGGTGCCCTGCACTTGCAAAGGCGATTAAGAAATTCCAAAAAACCCAATAAAGAAGTCCTATAGACAGGCTAGTTGCAAGTCCAATAGTAAGGCTCGTATTTTCTAAAAGAAGCATTATATAAAGTCCTAAATTCAATAAAAATACAGCTAATAAAGGATAAGAAAGGTCGGTCCAAAGAGTAGTCCTTTCTCTAAAGGCTTGCTCTCCCGCTCTTCTTAGACTCAGTATATAAGAGATGAGTTCTGGGGTATTCATGAGTTTGGGTGGAATTGTTATGCTAGCTAGATCTTTAGGTACTACACAGAGCTTTAAATCTAAATCTTTAAAACGTATAGATCTCCATGAACGCTGAGTCCTTTGTTGAATAATTCCTTGTACAAAGTGCCATCTTTTGTTTATATAAAAGGCTTTTTGGGCAAAAAGAAAAAATCTTGTATGAAAATTATGATCATATTTTAATATTCTTACATCTTTTAATATAGTAGCTCTTGGATTATTTATAAAAGTTACCCATATGGCATCTTTGCTATGAAAAAATAGAGATTTCCCTGTTAATATGCCTTTAGGTTGCTTTTTTTCTATATCTATTTGCCATATTTTATTTGCCATAAATTCAGCTTTTGGTGCCCAAAAGGCCTGAAGAATTATTAAAAATATAGAACATATTAGTGTTGTAATTATCATAGGTGTTATAAGACTATGAAGCCCTATACCACATGCTTTTATTGCAAGGATTTCATTTCTTTTAGATAAAATCGTAATTGTCAAAATACCTGCTAAAAGAGCCATTATAGGCCAAAGCTGTAGAACAATTTGAGGAATTCTTAATACTAAATAACTTATGACTATCGTTATCCCTACATGGGATTCTATTATGTCATCAATACGTTGAAATACTTCTATGAGTAAGTAAAGAGAAATGACACTAGGTAAAATAATAGCTAAAAATGTAAAGAAATGTTTTACAATATATTTTGTTATGATTTTCATATCATGCTATTTTTTTGTTTTTTCCTACTCCTGCGTCTCTTCTTTTTGGTTGTTTTTTGTTTTTTATCTTTTGATGTTTCTTCGATAAGTTCAAAATTTATATGGCGCATGGGGATATCTACAGATTTTACTTTTACTTTTACAACTTGTCCTATCTGAAATATTTTATGTGTATGTCTTCCTATAAGTCTATGATGTGATTGATCAAATATATAATAATCATCTGCAAGATCTACCAATCTAACAGCTCCTTCAACAAAAACCTCTTGGAGTTCCACAAAAAAACCAAAAGATGTTACTGCACTTATTACACCTGTATAAATTTGTCCTATTTTGTCTGCCATAAAACGTACTTTAAGGCGATCAAGCATCTCTCTTTCTGCTTCCATTGCAACTCTTTCTCTATTTGAACAATGTCTGCCAAGCTCTTCAAGCTCTTCAAAGTTATATACTGGACGCTTTCTAGTCCTTTTGAGGTTGGCTTTGAGAATTCTATGTACTATTAGATCAGGATAACGTCTTATAGGTGATGTAAAGTGAAGATATACTTTAGATGCAAGTCCAAAATGTCCTATATTTTCTGGTGAATAGACAGCTTGTTTCATTGTTCTTAATAGAAGTGTATTAACCACGTATTCTTGAGGGCTGCCATGTACTTTTTCTAATACCTTTTGACACCAAAGAGGATCAATTTCTTCAGGAAGATCTATATCTATGCCAATTCCTCTAATAAATTCTACAAATTCGTTTATCTTAATAGGGTCTGGCTCTTCGTGTATTCTATATAATGTTGGAATCTTACGATCAGTTAAAAATCTTGCAACGGCTTCGTTAGCTGATATCATAAATTCTTCAATAATTATATGGGAAAGGTTTCTCTCTCTTCTTACAATGTCTTCTAGATTACCAGTAATTCCCAATACTACATAGGGTTCTGGTAGGTCAAAATCTATGCTTCCTCTTTTTAGTCTTAGATTTCTAAGTTTTTGGGCAAGTTCTGCCATGACTGAGAGATGTTTTACGAATTTTTTATTTTTTTTGATGGTTTTAGGATCTTTATCGATAATAATACGTTTTACTTCATCATAGGTAAAACGTTTATGACTACGCATTAATCCTTTAAAAAATTGTGCCCTTCTAACATGAGCCTTTTTATCGAAAAAGATTCTTACACAAACACATAGACGGTCTTCATTAGGTACAAGACTGCATAGTTTATTTGATAAAGCTTCTGGAAACATAGGAACAACAGCATTTGGGAAATATACGCTAGTTCCCCTTTCAAATGCTTCTAAATCAAGAGCAGAGTTTTGGGGGACATAATAGCTTACATCTGCTATTGCAACTGTTAAGGTATAGCCAAGACGGGTCTTTTTAACAAATACAGCGTCATCAAAATCTCTGGCATTTTCTCCATCTATTGTTACAAGAGGAATATTACGAATGTCCTTTCGATCTTTTTCTAGAGATGTAACATCTACTTTATCTCCTAAAGCCTTTGCTTCATTTAATGCCTTTCTACTAAATTGATGTGGTAGTTGATGCTTATGTATTACAATTTGGGTTTGTACATTTAGATCTTCTGGATCTCCTAAAACCTTAATTATTCTACCTTCAGCATTTCTTCTTCCTGGTTCAAAATTTTCAATTTCAGCAATGACAATCTGTCCTGTTTTAGCTCCTTTAAATAGCCTCCTTGGGACAATAACTTCAAAGAGAAGTCTCTCATCTTCTGGAATGACAGAACCAAATCTTTTACCCTTATAAAAGGTTCCTATGATTTCTTTTATTCCTCTTTCTAAAATTCTAAGCACAGAGCCTTCAAGTCTGTTTGCCTTTTTTCTCTCAATACGAACAATAACTTTATCACCATGTATTGCACCTTTTAGCGCTGAAGGAGGTATGAAGACATCAGGATGTTCTGATTCATCTGGATGCAAAAAGCCAAAGCCTTGAGGATGTACAATAAGAGTGCCTGTAACAAGGGGCATTAAATCAGAAAGACCATAACGATTGCCTTTTAAAAGGATGATTTTTCCTTTTCTTACAAGTTCATTTAAGCATTTTCTAGCAATGTCTTTTTCATGGGGTTTAAAGTGTCCTAGATGTAATATTTCTCTTCTAAAAAGAGGCCTTGCAGCCTTTAGCATTGTATCTAGGATACGTGTTTCAATATCTTTGCCTCTTTCTTTTTTTCCTCTTTTTCTTACCATGGTTGCACTATACGTTTTGTACAAGTTAGGGTCAAGAAATAAGAAAAAAAGCCCGTATAAAATGGAAAAATTTTTCCAATTAAGTGGAAAGACTTTTCCATGTTAATGGAAAAAAACTTCTCTTTTATAACAGCTCATTCTTAATTTTAAATAAAATTTTATACAGGCTTAAGAAAAAAGTGGCTTATATAAGGCACAAAAAATGCACTAAGTTCTATAGAAAGAGAGGACCAAGTTTACAAAGGGGGGAAGGAATGAAAAATAAAATAGTTATTTTATTAGGTATTATATGCTTTTTGTGGGTAGAGGTAAAATTTGTATATGCCTTTCCAACTCTTTTAGCTGATCAATATTATGGGGGGCACGAGTATGAAATTATGATGTCACCAGGGATTTCATGGACAAATGCAAATAGTAATATTAGTGGTTCCTGGTACCTTGCTACAATAACAAGTCAAAATGAACAAAATTTTATTGAATCATTGATTTATAGTGCTCAATTGAAGGCTCAATATCTCTATGGTTGTTATATAAAAGGACTTTGGTTAGGAGGTAATTTTACTAGTTCCGGACAAAAGGTATGGGTTAATGGAGAGACTTGGAATTATGAAAATTGGGGAACTAATCAACCTTCACATCATGGATATATAGCTATTTCTGCCTATAATAACTGTGGAGGTGGTTGCTGTGGTGGTCATTGTTGTTCTAATTTGAGTTTAGGTGAGTGGTATATCCCAAGTAGTTGTAGTTGTGGTTGTAGTTGTTGCAGAATATGTGGATATATACAAGAAAGACCTGCTCCAGTACCAGAACCAACAACGTTGTTTCTGATAGGGAGTGGAATATTAGGAGTTTTGGGATGCCGTAAAAAAAGACTCTCATAATTAATTCCACAAACATTGCCTTTGGGGAGAAGGGCATAGGTTAGGAAAGAGGGAGTCGCAGAAAGGGGGAGATTACTAGTATCTCCCCTTTTATTTTTTAGTAATTTTAAAATGCATATTCTTCACCTGGTTCTAATGGTACTACTCTTACTTTTGGGGCAAATTTGTTTATATATTCTTTAAATTCTTTGACAGTTCCTGTAAGAGCAGGAAATGTTCCATAATGCATAGGTATAACTTCTTCGGGTTCGAGAAGTTTACATGCATAGGCAGCTTCTTTAGGTCCCATTACATAGTGATCACCTATAGGTAATAAGGCAACTTTTGGTTGATAAAGCTCTTTAATCAAAGACATATCGGAAAATAATGCGGTATCCCCTGCATGGTAAATACAAAAACCATCTTCTAATTCAATGACAAAGCCAGCAGGATCACCACCATAAATTAGTTCTTGGCCTTCTTGAATAGAAGAGCTATGGATTGCTGGAACCATAGTGATTTTGACGCCTTTGGTTTTGTAACTACCTCCTATATTCATACCTGTAACATTTGGGAGCCCCTTTGTAAGTAAATATTGTTGTAATTCATGTATTACTACAACTTCTGTAGATGGTCGTTTAGCAAGAGATAAACAACTCCCCATATGATCTCCATGGGCATGGGTTATCAATACCAAATCTGCTTCTAATGGTCCAATATCTTTGGGAGCCTTAGGATTTTCTAACCATGGATCAATCCATATTTTTAAGCCTTGATCCGTATCTATTCTAAAAGTTGCGTGACCAAAGAATACTAATCTTCCAGCCATTTTTTTATCTCCTTAATATCTATTGGTTTTTTATTAAGCTTTAATAAGTCTCTAGGAGTTAAATCTATATTAGCAAATATTATTTTTTCAATGGTTATCGCCTGCTTATATATTTTAAGCATATCTGGTGTTGGTTTTTGATCTTTGCAATAACGTTTTATAACATCTAAGAATCGTTCCTTAAGGCTGACTACTTCTGTATGTTTAACTCGTTTGTCTGCATAAAATACAAGCTCTACTTCTGTAATGTGAGGATTAGCTATAGGTTCTTTTAGGGCTATATGGTATCGTATTAAAGGTGCAAGAGATTTATATCCAAGTTGTTCTAGCAACAGAGCTCCGGTTTGGGCGTGATCTTCTCCTGTTTTTATAGATTTCATCTTGGTGATATCATGGAGTAGTGCCCCCAATACAGCTAATTTTATATTTAGTTTATAATTTTTAGCTAATTTTTTAACTAATTCCAAGGTAACTTGTGATACTCTTATAGAATGTTCAATAATATTTTGGGGGTTTCCCTGTTCTTTTAATAACAAGAGACAATATTTTAAATTGGGTAACTTCATCGATAATAATAAGATGAAAAAATTTATGTTTTAGCCCAATAATGATACTAAATAATCCACGCTGCCATTCACATGAAATCTTACAAATAAAGCCATAGTTAAATTAACA